>DBGBVX010000016.1:0-30030 GCA_048370055.1 Candidatus Gallimonas sp.
ACGCTGTTCTATTCGATTTTCAAAAGCATAACCGTTGATAACGGTTCAGAGTTCGCGGACTTCAAAAAAATGGAACGCAGCCGTTACGGGAATAAGCGGCGCACGAGTATTTATTACTGCCACCCGTATTGTTCATGTGAGCGCGGAACGAACGAGCGAATGAACCGCGAAATTCGGCGGGTGTTTCCGAAAGGTAAGGATTTGAACGTCGTAACGCCCGACGAGGTGAAACGCGCCGAAGATTGGCTTAACAACTATCCGCGCGGAATTTTGGGCTTTGATACCCCCGAAAACCTGTTCAAAATGCATGTTTCGCGGCTCACATAAAAAATTTTCAAAAAAATTTCAACTTTTTTCGCATTTACTCTTGACATCTACGATATTTTTTCGCGCGCGGCGGACGTAAATCGGGAATATCCGCGCGCGGACGCGCGCATACTCTCATAGAGGTACGCATATGAAAAACAAAGAGAAAACCATGAAAGCGGATGAGACGAAGTACGCGCACAATCCGCACTATTGCATGATCCGTCCCGATCGGGACGAAGAGGACGACGTCGTATCCACGGGGCAGAGCTGATATTATTTATTTTTTTGAATAAAATATCCGAATAATCAAACGAACAGGGCTGTTTGCGGAAACAATATAAAGTGCTTTGCGAATATTTGTCAGATTTTGTCGAATGACGGCGGGAAAATTCGCAAAATGTTTGACAGCTTAGTAAAAATCGGATATAATGTGTCATGTCTTAGGGGGCAGACAAGAGTCGCCGCACTTTAAGGAGGCAACTATGGAAGAAGAGAGCGGGATCACCTTCGGCGAGATCCTTCACCTCATCAAAAAGCGCGTATGGTGGATTTTGGGGATCTCCGTGATCGTCGCCGTCATCGCGGCGCTTGCGGTGGGCTTGGTATTCAACCGCGGCAAAAACGATTATACGCTCACGTTTATCTTTGATTTCCCGGGCGTGGAGAACGGCGAGTATCCGGACGGTACGCAGTTCAGCTATGAAGCTGTCGTCTATTCCGATCAGCTCGAGGCGGCGAAGGCTTCGGACGAGAGCTTTTCCGCGATCGATACCGATAAGATGGCGGACGCCATCTCCATCGCAGCCGAAACGCGCGAAGTGACGAGCGGCTCGGCGACGACGAGAGAAAATACGGGCGTATATACGATCACGGTATCGAGCGCGTATTTTTCCGATGAAGATCAGGCGGCGTCCTTCCTGCGCGCCGTGCTCGCGCAGACGATCGCGCGCGTCAACGAGATCGCGCAGGGGATGGACTTCACCGCCAATCTTTCCGCTTACGACGCCGCGGCAACATACGACGCGCAGCTCAGCGCGCTGCGCAGTCAGCAGACGTTTATCCTCGGCAGATACGACGCGCTCATCGCGACGGGCAGATACGATAGTTTTACCTACAACGGCAAGACGCTGAGCGCCCTGCGGGCAGAGGCTTCGGGCGGCATTGAAACGCAGCTTTCCTCTTTGGAAGCCGATCTTGCAAACAATCACTACCTGCTCGATCAGAGCCTTATCGAAACGGTGCTTGTCAATATTCGTTCCCTGCAGCGGGATAAAGCGGAGAACGAGCAGTCGATCGCAGCCCTTCAAAAGGCGTGTGCTGAATTTCTCGCCCAGATCAGCGATTCCGGTTCGGGCGACGGGAGCACGGGGTCTGCGCAGATCATAGAATCGCTTGCCTCGTTTACCAGCCGTATCGCTACGCTGCAGGAAAGCAACGCGAAGATCGATTTCCAGATCACCGAGCTGTATCAGTCTATCGGCTATACGGATACGGATTCCGACGGGGTTTGGGAAGCGCCCGCAGAAACTATCACCCCCGACGACGCGCAGTTCAAAGCTGCCGTTGAGGCGCTCCGCACGACCATCGGCGCCAACACGCAGACGGCGAAGGAAGCTGTTTCCGCGCTCTATGCGGCGGAATCGGAGATCGTATACCGTCAGAACGGCGTTTCGGTCGTCGACAACAGCACGAACGTCGTTCTCGTCGCCGTTGCAGGGTTTATCATAGCCTTCCTGCTCGCGAGCATCATCTTCTGTGCGGCGGACTATCCCGCCTATAAGAGACAACGCGATATAAAGGCTGCGCAGGAGACGGCGGCGCAGGACGATGTCCTTGCGGAAGCTGCCGCCGCAGAGGATAAAAAAGACGAAGAATAATCGATCAATAAACTGCGCCCGCTGCATTTTGCAGCGGGCGCTGTTTTCTATATTTTTGCTTTTAGCTTGGAGAGGTGGCGGCGGAATGCGCGCCGTCGCACGCTTAAACGTTAAAGCGGAACAGGACGACGTCGCCGTCCTTCATCACATAGTCCTTGCCCTCGGAGCGCACTTTGCCTTTTTCGCGCGCACCGGCGAGCCCGCCGCACTCCAAAAGCGTCTGCCACTCCACGACCTCGGCGCGGATGAAACCCTTTTCGAAGTCGGTGTGGATCTTTCCCGCCGCCTGCGGCGCCTTGGTGCCGTTCACGATCGTCCATGCCCGCGTCTCTTTTTCGCCTGCGGTGAGGTAGGAGATGAGTCCGAGAAGCTTATACGACGCCTTGATGAGCTTGGAAAGCCCGCTCTCCTTGAGCCCGAAGTCCTCCAAAAACATCGCCTGTTCCTCGGGGCTGAGTTGGGAGAGCTCTTCCTCCGTCTTGGCGCATACGACGATGACTTCCGCTCCGTGTTTTGCGGCGTATTCCTTGACTTTGACGACGAGGGGGATATCCTCCTCGCCCGCGCCCATATCCTTTTCCGAGATGTTCGCGCAGTAGATGACGGGCTTGGAGGAGAGCAGGAAGAGGTTGTCGAGCATAACTTTCTCCTCGTCGGTCACGGCGAGGGAGTTTGCGGGCTTTTCCTCTTCAAGGTGCGCGAGCAGTTTTTGCAGGAAGGCAAACTCTGCCGCCGCGTTTTTATCCGAACCGCCGCGCGCGGCGTTCTTGATGCGGTCGATGCGCTTCTGCACCGCTTCGATGTCCGCAAGAATGAGCTCGAGGTTGATCGTTTCGATATCGCGGACGGGATCGACCGTGCTTTCGACGTGCGTGACGTTTTCATCCTCAAAACAGCGTACGACGTGCACGATGGCGTCCACTTCGCGGATGTGCGAGAGGAATTTATTGCCGAGTCCTTCGCCGCGGCTCGCGCCCTTCACGAGCCCCGCGATGTCCACAAATTCGATGACGGCGGGGGTGACTTTCTTGCTTTGATAGAGCGCGGCGAGCTTATCGAGCCGCTCGTCGGGCACGGCGACAACGCCCACGTTGGGTTCGATGGTGCAGAAGGGGTAGTTTGCGGCGTCCGCGCCTGCGTGCGTAATGGCATTAAAAAGGGTGGATTTTCCGACGTTCGGAAGTCCTACAACGCCTAATTTCATAAAAGTGCTCCTCTGTGTTTTCACATGTTTTCGCGTCGGCGGAAACGGGTCTGATCGCAATTATTATACTTGATTTCTTACAAACACGCAAATCTTTCGATTGCCATTTATGCAATTTTATGGTAGAATAATTGACGAAAATATCAACGGGACAGGTTGGATCATGGATTACAGACAGTATATTGCGGATAAGATCGGGGTGGAGGGCGTGAGCAAGGAGGAGATCGCCTCGCTCCTCGCCGTGCCGCCCGATCCTGCGATGGGCGACTTTGCGCTGCCCTGCTTCCGCTTTGCCAAGGCGCTCAGGAAGAGTCCCGCGCTCATTGCGGAGGCGCTCGCGAAGGAGATCGCGCCCGACGACGTGATCGCGGAGGTCTCCGCGCTCAACGGGTATCTCAATTTCAAGGTGAACAAGGCGGGGCTCGCCGCTGACGTGCTCGCCCGCATCGCGCGCGAGGGCGAACGGTACGGCGCATCCGACGAGGGCGCCGGAAAAACGGTGTGCATCGACTATTCCTCCGTGAATATCGCCAAGCCCTTCCACATCGGGCACCTCTCCACGACGGTGCTTGGCGGCGCGCTCTACCGCATCTTCAACTTTCTCGGTTACAAGGCGGTGGGGATCAACCACCTCGGCGATTACGGCACGCAGTTCGGCAAACTCATTTCCGCGTACAAGCATTGGGGCAATCGGGAGGAGGTCGAAAAGGGCGGTATTCACGCCGTGAACGCCCTCTATGTCCGTTTCAACGAGGAGGCGGACGAGGCGATGGAGGCGGAGGCGCGCGAATATTTCCGTCTCATCGAGAGCGGCGATAAGGAGGCGAACGACCTGTTCGAGTGGTTCAAGTCGCTCACGCTCGCCTACGTCGAAAAGATCTACGATCGCCTGCACATCAAATTCGACAGCTATGCCGGCGAGCGCTTTTATACCGATAAGATGGCGCCCGTCGTCGAGGAGCTCAAAAAGAAGGGGCTTCTGAAGGAGAGCAACGGGGCGCAGATCGTCGATCTCGAGCCCTACGGCATGCCGCCCTGCCTCATCCTGCGGTCGGACGGCGCTTCGCTGTATGCCACGCGCGACCTCGCCGCGGCGATCTACCGCAAAAAGACATACGATTTTTACAAGTGCCTGTACGTCGTCGCCTATCAGCAGAACCTGCACTTCAAACAGGTGTTCAAGGTTTTGGAACTGATGGGCTACGAGTGGGCGAAAGACCTTGTGCACGTCGCGTACGGCATGGTCTCGTTGGAGGACGGCGCTATGTCCACCCGCAAGGGCAAGGTCGTGTGGCTCGAGGACGTCATTTCCCGCTGTGTGGAGAAGGCGCGCGATATCCTCGAAGAGAAGAACCCCGCGCTTGAAAATAAGGACGCCGTCGCCGAGACGGTGGGCGTGGGCGCCGTCGTGTTCGGCGCGCTCTATAACAACAAGATTAAAGATATCGTATTTTCTTACGATAAGGCGCTCAATTTCGACGGCGAAACGAGCGTTTATGTGCAGTATACCTGCGCCCGCGCTTCGTCCGTGCTCGCGAAGGCTGCGGCGGAGGGGATCTCGTTCGACGAAGCCGCGGCGGGCGCTCCGTGCGCGCAGGAGGCGGAACTTCTGAAAGCGCTCTCCGACTTCCCCGCAACGGTGCACGAGGCGGCGGAAAAGTACGAGCCCTCCTTCGTGGCGCGTTGGTGCGTGGATACGGCGAAGCTCTTCAACAAATTCTATTTCGATTGCAAAATTTTGCAGGCGGAAGAGGGCGTGCGCGCGTTCCGCCTTGCCCTCACCAAGGCGACGCTCACGGCGCTTACGAATGGGTTGGGGTTGCTCGGGATCGGTGTTCCGGAAAAGATGTAAAAGGGTTTGCGGGAGATTTATCGCGAATAACTGTGTCGCGCTTGCGCATACCTCGGTCACGTACGTCTTTGTACGCTCCCGTCGGCATTTACGCGTGACGCCTTTTGCAACAGATTTTATAGCGCGGGCACAGGGAAACCCTGCTTGCGCGAGGATTTGATAGCCGTGCAACTTTCCCGCAAACGTGCGGATCGTCGCGATCAAAGATAAATTTTCAATACTTCATTTCCGCATATGATAAAAGCAGTTTTATTTGATTTGGACGGTACGCTTTTGGATACCGTCCCCGATATTCAGGCTTGCGTGAACGATATGCTCCGCCGCCACGGCTATCCCGAGATCGACTATGCGCAGACGTGCGCCTATGTGGGCGATGGGGCGAAAATGCTCATCGAGCGCGCGCTCCCGAAGGGCGCACCCGACCTCGACGAATGTTACGAGGATTTCCGCGTGCATTTTGCGGCAAGCCGCAACGAGCTTACCCGCCTCTATCCCGACGAAACGGAAGTGCTCTCCGCGATCAAGGCGCGGGGCTTGAAGGTCGGCGTCGTCACGAACAAACCGCAGGACGCCGCGGAGAACGTGCTCCGTCAGTTCTTTCCCGAGGGATATTTCGACTTTATCGGGGGAGACAGCGGGATGTTCCCCTGCAAGCCCGATCCTTCGCTTGCGCGCTATGCGGCGCTCTCCATGCGCCTCGCGCCCGCCGCGTGCGCCTTCGTGGGGGACGGCGAGACGGACGCCAAGGTCGCCCTCAACGCGGGGATGTACGGGATCTCCGCACTGTGGGGGTATCGCACGCGCGAACAGCTCGAAAAGGCGGGCGCAGTCAGATTTGCCGCATCTTTCAAAGATCTCCAAAAAATTCTTGAAAAAATTTGAGTCAAAACTATTGATATTCAGTCTCATTTATGCTATAATAGGATCACAAAGATCCCGCAAGGGAAAATCAGAAAAAATAAGGAGAAAAGATTTATGAAGAGATGTGCTGTTTGCGGCGAGATCGTCGCGGATGATGTGATGGAGTGCCCCGTTTGCCATGCAAAGAAATTCGTTCCCGTTGAGGAGGCGAAGTTTGCGTGCGAGCACCACGTCGGCGACGGCGTCGTAGAGGATAAGGAAGTCATGGAAGGGCTCCGCGCCAACTTCGCGGGCGAGTGCACCGAGGTGGGCATGTACCTTGCAATGGCGCGCGTTGCGGAGCGCGAGGGCTATCCCGAGATCGCCGAGGCTTACAAGCGCTACGCATACGAAGAGGCTGAGCACGCATCCAAGTTTGCGGAACTTCTCGGCGAGGTCGTCACCGATTCCACCAAGAAGAACCTCGAGATGCGCGCGGCTGCGGAGGCGGGCGCATGCGAAGGCAAGCTCAACCTCGCAAAGCGCGCGAAGGAGCTCGGCTACGACGCCATTCATGATACCGTGCACGAAATGGCGAAGGACGAGGCGCGCCACGGCGCAGGCTTCAAGGGGCTTTTGAAGAGATACTTCAACTAAAATGCAAAACAGGCTCGGCTTCTGCCGAGCCTGTTTTTTTGATAGGCGCTTCGCGAAGGACGCGGGGCGCCCGTTTTTTTTGGCGGCTTTTGCGGCGTTCTTCAAGCCGCCGTCGCCGCTGTTATTTTCGCCGCATACTTTCTTTCCGCTTGCGCAAACTGCGGATATAGGAGGAAAGTATGGTATTTTTCAACGTCGTTTCGTACATTCTCGTGCTCCTCGGGGCGCTCAATTGGGGGATGTTCGGCATCTTCGATTTCAACCTTGTTTCGGCGATCTTCATGGGACCGAGAAGCGTCGGCTCGATCATCGTCTACTGCCTCATTGCGGCGGCTGCGATCTGGCTCATCATCTCGCCCATCATCACCAACGGCATGCTCAAGCTGCGCGGCGACCGCGTGGCGCGCAAGGTCAAGGAATCGTGACCGAAACTTTTACGCTCGTGCGGAAAGGGGAATAATCGTTCTCCTTTCCGCATTTTTTATGGGGGAGGGACTATGCGTTTGACGGAGTGCAAAAAGGGCGCGCGGGTGCGCATCGGGACCGTACATACCGAGGAGGCGCTTTCGCAGCGGCTGCGGGCGCTCGGGCTTTTTGCGGGCGAATATGCCGAAGTGCTGCGCGTTTCCCCGCGCAAAAAGGTGTGGTTTGTTGAAACGTCGCTCTCCACATTCGCCGTCGGCGCGGAAATCGCCGCACAGGTAGAGGTTTTTATATGAAAGTGCTGCTCGTCGGCAACCCGAACGCGGGCAAAAGCACCCTTTTTAACGCGCTCAGCGGCGGGCACGCCAAAGTGGGAAATTGGCACGGCGTTACGGTGGGCGCATTGGAGCGGGAGACCTCGCTCGGCGGGAGAAAAGTCACGCTCGTCGATCTTCCGGGCATCTATACGGCGCAGGGCATGAGCATGGAGGAAAAGGGCGCGCGCGATTATCTTGCTGCCCATCCCGCCTCGCCCGTGCTCTTCGTGTGCGAGTGCGGCGCGCTCGCGCGCTGTCTGCCCCTTTTGTTCGCGCTCGCACAGGGGCGGCGGGCGGCGGTGATGCTCACCAAGGCGCGCCGGTTTTATGCCAAGGGCGGCAAGCTGAACGTACTGCTCCTCGAACGCCGCCTCGGGATCCCCGTCGCCGTCGCGGAGGGGCTGAGCAGAAGCGCCCTGCGGCGGGAGGCGGCGCGCGTTTTATCCGCGCCCGTGCTCACGGCGCGCTATGTGTCGCTTGAGGGCGTTTTTTCGCCCGCGCAGGCGGGATTTTCGCGCGCGGACGCGCTCCTCACCAACGTCTGGTTCGCGCTCCCGCTCTTTTTGCTGCTGCTCGCGGCGGCGTTCTATCTGACGTTTGCGCCGTCCGCGCCGGGCGATCTCATGAAGCGCGGCGTGGAGCACCTTTTTACGGACGTCCTCGCGGCGCGCGCCCGCGGCATCGCCTCGCCCGTTGTAAGGAGCCTGCTCGCGGACGGGCTGTTGCCGAGCCTCGGCGGGGTGCTGAGTTTTCTGCCGCAGATCGCGCTTTTGTTCTTTTTTCTCATCCTCATGGAGGAGAGCGGGTTCCTCTCCCGCCTCGCCTGCCTTACGGACGGCGCCTTCGCCGCGATCGGGCTCAACGGGCGGGCGGTCTTTTCCATTGTGATGGGGTTCGGCTGCACCGCCGCCGCCATTTTAACGACGCGCGGGCTCGACGACAGGCGCGTGCAGCGGCGCACCATCCTGTGCCTGCCGTATATCTCCTGCAGCGCGAAACTGCCCGTCTATCTCACGCTCGCGGCTTCCTTTTTCCGCGATCCCTTTTACGGCGTATTGCTCCTGTACGCGCTCGGCGTTGCGCTTTCGCTGCTTTTCGCGTTTCTCACGAAGGGGAAGGGGCGCTCTCCTTTTTTGCTCGAACTTGCGCCTTTGCAAATCCCGCGCCCGCTTTTCGTGTGCAAAGCCTTGCTCTTTCAGATAAAACAGTTTATAATAAAGGTGGCGACCGTCATCCTTGCGTTTTTCCTCGCGAGCTGGCTGCTCTCGTCCTTTGATTGGAGCTTTCATCTGTGCGGGGTGGAGGAGAGCATGCTCGCCTCCGTCTGCGGGGGATTCAAGTGGCTGTTCGCGCCCGTCGGCATGGCGGATTGGCGCATCGCATACGCGGCGCTTGCGGGGCTCATCGCAAAGGAGAACGTCGCGGGGGCGATCGCGCTCTTTTACGGCGCGTTTCCCTATGGCGCGGCGAGCGCGTTTGCCTTCGCCGTGTTCGTGCTCACCTGTTCGCCCTGCGTCTCCGCGATCGCCGCGTCGGCGCACGAACTCGGGTGGAAGCGCGCGGCGCTCTATGCGCTGCTGCAAACGGGTTCGGCGCTTCTTTTCAGCTATCTCGCCTACTATCTGTGGCGGGGCGGCGCAGTGCTTCTGCCGCTCGTTGCCGCGCCCGTGATCGCATATCTTCTCATAAGGAAATACCATGAAAGAGTTCACCGTCCGCGAGGACACCACGCTCCGGAAATTCACCGATAATACCTGCGCGCAGGCTTCCTTCTGTTTCCGCACCCTCCTGCGCTCGCACGGGATCCGCGTCAACGGCGTGCGCGCCGCGGCGGATATGCCGCTTAAAAAGGGGGATATCGTGCGCTATTTCCTTACGCCCAAACAGGAGAGCCGCGCAGGGTTTGCCGTCCTCTTTGAGGACGAGAACGTGATCGTGGCGGATAAGGAGAGCGGGGTAAATTCCGAGGCGGTGTTTTTGGCGCTCTCCGCGCGCGGCGAAACGTACTTTATCCACCGCCTCGACCGCAACACCGCGGGGCTGATCGTCTTTGCAAAGAACGCCGCCGCCGAAAAGGAGCTGCTTGCCGCCTTCCGCGAGCGCCGTGCAGAGAAGATCTATCTCGCGCAGGTCGTCGGCTGCCCCAAAGAGCGCCATGCCGTCTGTACGGCGTATCTTTCCAAGGACGCAGCCGCCGCGCGCGTGCATATCTCGCAAAAGCCCGTCGGGGAGAAGATCGTCACCGAATACGAGGTGCTCGAGGGAGGGGAAACCTCCCTTCTGAAGGTCACGCTCCACACGGGCAAGACGCATCAGATCCGCGCGCATCTCGCTTACCTCGGCTATCCCGTCGTCGGCGACGAAAAGTACGGGAACGAGGCGTTCAACAAGGCGCACGGCGCCGCACGCCAAAGGCTCGTCGCGAAACAGCTCACGCTCGGCTGCACGGGCGTTCTCGCCTACCTGAACGGGCGCACATTCTTTTCAAATCACGGGGTATAACATGATTTTACAGACGGAACGGCTGTATCTGCGCAGGCTCACGCCGAACGATCGGGCGGCGCTTTGCGAGACGCTGCAGGATAAAGAGGCGATGTACGCCTACGAACACGCCTTTTCGGACGGGGAGGCGGACGATTGGCTTGCGCGGCAGCTCGGGCGGTATGAAGAGGACGGCGTCGGGCTGTGGGCGGTCATCCGCAAGTCGGACGGCGCATTTTTGGGGCAATGCGGCATCACGATGCAGCCCCTCGGAGAGACGCGCGTTCCCGAGGTCGGCTATCTTCTCGCGCGGAAATATTGGCATATGGGGTATGCGACCGAGGCGGCGCGCGCCTGCAAAGAGTACGCGTTCCGCACGCTCGGCTTGCCTGCGGTGTATTCCATCATCCGCGAAAACAATCTCCCTTCCCGCCGCGTGGCGGAGCGCAACGACATGCGCGTCGTGGGGGAGCAGGTCAAACACTATTACGGCATGGAAATGCCGCACCTCGTGTACCGCGCCGAAAAAAATTAAAAAATGTACCGCCGATCGCTTGACGGCGGTCTCTTTTTGTGGTAATATATGAACACTTATTCATATACTAATAAGCGAGGTCATCCATGACGAACTGCAATCACGAAGAAGAACACGCCTTCGCCGCGGCGCGCGCGAAGATGAATATGCCCAAAGAGGAGGAGATCGTCTCGCTTTCGACGGCGTTCAAGGCGATCTCCGAACCAAGCCGCCTCAAGATCCTGTTCGCCCTGCGGCAGGGGGAGATGTGCGTGTACCACATCACCGAGGCGGTGGGGAGCACGCAGAGCGCCGTTTCGCATCAGCTCCGCATCCTGCGCGACAATCACATCATACGGGCGCGGCGCGACGGGCAGAACGTCGTATATTCGCTTGCGGACGCGCATGTGATCGCGCTCCTCGCGCTCGCATGCGAGCATCTGAACTGCAAATTTTAAGGAGTCTGTATGAAACGCACGATCCATATCCGTAATCTCGACTGCGCCGCCTGCGCGGCGGAACTGCAGGAGGAATTGGAAGCCATCGAGGGGCTCTCCGAGGTCTCCGTCGATTTTGTCACGCAGCGCGTTTCCCTCTGCCACGAGGGGGACGAGGCGCTCGAAAAGGCGATCTATTCCATTTCGCATTTCGAAGAAGTGGAGATCGTGGACGGCTCCGCGCCCCAAAAGAAGGAGCGCCACGTCAAAGAGATCGTCTCCATCGCGCTCTCGCTCGCCTTTTTCATCCCCGCGCTCGTGCTCGATCTCGCCGCGATCGGGAGCCCGTGGATCGCCTTCGGGCTGTATCTCGCCGCATTTGCCGCCGCGGGTTGGTCGGTGGTCGTCGCCGTCGTCAAAAACGTGCCGCGCGCCTTTCAGAGCGGATTTCACCCGGGGGTCTTTCTCGATGAAAATCTCCTGATGCTCATTGCCGCCGTCGGGGCGTTCGCCATCGGGCAGAACATGGAGGGCGCCGTCGTCATGCTCTTGTATCAGATCGGCGAATATCTGCAGGGGCTCGCCGTCGGCTCTTCGCGCGGGGCGATCACCAAGCTCATGTCGCTCAAGAGCGACAGCGCCATCCTTTTGGAGAACGGCGCGCAGCGCGAGGTGCATCCCGACGAGCTCTCCGCAGGCGATACCATCCTCATCCGCAAAGGGGACAAGGTGCCCGTAGACTGCCGCCTGCTCGAAGGGACCGCCTCGCTCGATACCAAGTCGATGACGGGCGAGAGCTACCTCAAAGAGGTGCGCGCGGGCGAGGAGATGCTCTCGGGCTGCATCAACGAGGGCAACGCGGTGCGTGCCGAGGTCGTGCGCCCCGCCTCCGAGAGCGCCGTCGCGAAGATCCTCGAGCTTGTGGGAAATTCCGCCGCGCAGAAGGCGAAACCCGAAAAATTCATCACAAAATTCTCGCGCTACTATACGCCGATCGTCGTGCTCATCGCCGTCGTCGTTGCGCTCGTGCCGCCCCTCTTTCAGGGGTATAACTTCTCGGAGTGGATCGTTCCCGCGCTCAACTTCCTCGTTATCTCCTGCCCGTGCGCGCTCATCATCTCCGTGCCGCTCACCTATTTTTCGGGGGTCGGAACGCTGGCGCGTTACGGCGTGCTTGCAAAGGGCGCCGTCTATCTCGACGGGCTCGCCGCCGTCAAAGTCGCCGCGTTCGACAAGACGGGCACTCTCACCGAAGGGAAGTTCTCCGTCGGCGCCGTGCACGGCGACGCGCGGGCGTTAGAGCTCGCCGCGGCGTTGGAGAAGGCTTCTTCTCACCCGCTCGCACAGGCGTTCGAGGGCGTTCCTTCGCCCGCCGCGAGCGCCGTGGAAGAGATCTCCGGCAGGGGGCTTGCAGGCATGGTAGGGGGAAAACGCGTGCTCGCCGGCAGTTATAAGCTCATGCGCGAGCAGGGCGTGCCCTGCGAAGAGCTCGACAGCGCCGCCGTGCTCGTGTATGTCGCCGAAGAGGGCGGGCTTGTCGGCGCGGTGGAGATCGAGGACCGCGTCCGTCCCGAGGCAAAGGCGGCGCTCACGGAACTCAAGAACACGGGCGTGGAGGAGATCGCGGTGCTTACGGGCGATACGGAGGCGCGCGCCAAGGCGGCGCTCAAAGATCTCCCCGTAGACGAATTCTGTGCCGAGCTCCTTCCCGCCGAAAAGCCCGACCGCGCGCAAAAGCTCAAGGAGAAGGGCAAGCTCCTCTATGTGGGCGACGGCGTCAACGATACGCCCGTCATGACGGTGAGCGACGTCTCCGTGGCGATGGGCGGGTTAGGGAGCGACGCTGCCATCGAGGCGAGCGACTTCGTGCTCGCGTCCGACAATCTGAACGCTCTCCCCAAGGCGGTCAGGGGCGCGAAAAAAACGCGCAAGATCGTCGTCGAAAACATCGTCTTTTCCATCGCGGTCAAGATCGTGCTCATGGTTCTCTCTCTTGCGATCGATCTGCCGCTTTGGATCGCCGTGTTCGGCGATACGGGCGTGATGCTCCTCGCCGTGCTCAACTCCATGCGCATGCGCACGAAAATAAAATAACTGCAAATATCCGGAAAGCGCCTCCTGCGGGGCGCTTTTTTCGTGCAAAAAATAACCTTCTTCTCTTGCCTTGCGGGCGGGTTTCGTGGTATAATCAGGGTATGAAAAACGTTCAGATCATGAAAGAACTCATCGACTGCGCCATGAAGCGGGCGGAGAGCGACCTCGTCGTGAAAAACGCCCGCGTCTTCAACGTGTTCACGGGAGAGATCGAGGACGGCGAGATCGCCGTCAAAAACGGCGTCATCGTCGGCGTCGGCATGGGGTACCGCGCCGCGCGCTGTTACGACGGCGCGGGTGCGATCTTCCTGCCCGGGCTGATCGACGCGCACATCCACGTCGAGAGCACCATGCTCACGCCCGAGGAGTTTGCCCGCCTCGCCGTCGCCCACGGTACGACGGGCGTCGTCGCCGACCCGCACGAGCTCGTCAACGTCTGCGGGGTAGAGGGGGCGGAATACCTCAAAGAGGCGTTTTCCCGCCTGAGCGCGGACGGGGAGAGCCCGCTCGACGTATACATGCAGCTCCCTTCCTGCGTGCCCGCAACGCCCTTCGAGACGAGCGGCGCCTCGCTCGACGCCCGCGCAACGGCGGAGGAGCTCGCCCGCAGCGAATTTTTCGGGCTTGGGGAAATGATGAACTACCCCGCCGTCATCGCAGGGGACGGGGAGGTGCTCGCCAAGCTGACGGCGGCGAAAGAGGAGAATAAGATCGTGGACGGGCATGCGCCCGGGGTCACGGGCGATGCGCTCGACGCATACCTCTGCGCGGGCGTTGCGACCGACCACGAGAGCCTTACGGTTGCGGAAATGCGCGAGAAGGTCGCGCGCGGCATGTATGTGCAGATCCGCTGCGGGTCGTCGGCAAACAACATCGAACAGTGCAAGGACGCCATGACGGCGGAAAACGCCCGCCGCTTTCTGCTGTGCACCGACGACAAGCACGCACACGATCTTTTGGAACGCGGGCATCTCGACGACGCGCTCCGCCGCCTTGTGGCGAGCGGCGTGCCCGCGCACTACGCCGTGAACGCGGCAACGCTCAACGTGGCGGAGTGCTACGGCTTAAAGGGGCACGGCGCGCTTGCTCCCGGGTATATCGCGGACATGGTGGCGGTCGATTCGCTCACGGCGTTCAACGTCCGCGCCGTGTTCAAGCGTGGCGCCCTCGTTGCGGAGCACGGAAAAGCGCTCTTTGTGGTCGGCGAAAAGTATCTGCCCGCCGCCGTCAGAAATACCGTCCGCGTGAAGGACGTCTCGCCCGAGGATTTCCGCATCTGCGTTTCGGGCGGGAAGGCGCGCGCCATGACGATCGTGCCCTACGGGCTCGTCACGGACGAGGTGATCGTGCCCGTGCGCTCCGTCGAAGGCGATATTGCGCTCGCGGGCACCGATCTGAACAAACTCGCCGTCGTCGAGCGGCATTTCGCGAGCGGGAACATCGGGCTCGGGCTCGTCAAAGGGTACGGGTTCCGCGGCGGCGCGCTCGGCATCTCCGTCGCGCACGACAGTCACAATCTCGTCATCCTCGGCGACGATAACGCCGCGATGGCGCGTGTGGCGGCGCTCTTGAAGGAGATGGGCGGCGGCATGGCGCTCGTGGGCGAAGGCGTCGAAGAGACCTTCCCGCTCGAAGTCGCGGGGCTGATGAGCGTGCGCTCCGCCGAAGAGGTCGCCTCTAACACGGCGCGGCTTTCGGCGATCGCCCGCAAAATGGGCGTAAAGGAGGGGTACGATCCCTTTATGACGCTCGCCTTTTTGGCGCTCCCCGTCATACCGCACATAAAGCTCACCGACCGCGGGCTGTTCAACGTGGATACGTTTTCCTTTGAGGAGATCGAGCCGTGACCTTCGGACGGGCGCAGGCGGAAGATCTTCCCGCGATCGGAAAAATTTTGGCGGCGGCGCGGGAATATCTCAGGGAACAGGGGCTCGATCAGTGGCAGAAGTATGCGCCCACGGCGGAGGATACGCGGGGGCACTTCGAACGCGGCGAGCAGTACGTCCTGCGCGACGGCGCGGAGATCGCGGGCGTATGCGTCGTCGTGCCGCATGAGCCCGCTTACGATCATATCGAGGGCGGTTGGCGGCAAAACGGCGGCTATCTCGCCATTCACCGCGTGGCTGCTTCGCCGCAGGCGCGCAGGCGCGGGGTCGCTTCGGCGCTGTTTGCGGGGGCGGAGGCGCTCGCGCGGGAGCGGGGCGTGCGGGCGCTGCGCATCGATACGCACGAGGGTAACCTTCCCATGCGCGGCGCGCTCGAAAAAAACGGCTTTTTATACTGCGGCACGGTCACCATCGCCACGGGCGAGCGGCGCGTCGCCTATGAAAAAATTCTTGCGGAGGCAGATATGCAGACCATCGTCGCGGCGACGGGCAACATGCACAAACTCAAAGAGATCAGGGCGATCTTCGCGGATAAGACCATTCTTTCCGAAGGGGAGGCGGGCTTCTCGGGCGAAGTCGAGGAGACGGGCGAAACGTTCGTTGAAAACGCCCTTTTGAAGGCGCGCGCCGTGTGCGCGCAGACGGGGCTGCCCGCGCTCGCGGACGACAGCGGCTTGTGCGTGGACGCGCTCGGCGGAGCGCCCGGGGTGCGGAGCGCGCGCTATTCGGGCGGCGGCGACGCGGAAAACCGCGCCCTGCTCCTGAAAAATATGGCGGGTAAAACGGACCGCCGCGCGCACTTTGCCTGCGCCGTCGCGCTCGTCTTTCCCGACGGCAGAGAGCTCACGGCGGAGGGCAGAACGGAGGGGGGCATCCTCACCGCGGAGCGCGGAGAGAACGGGTTCGGGTACGACAGCCTCTTTTTCAGCGACGACCTTCAAAAGAGCTTTGCCGAGGCGGACGAGGCGGAAAAGAACGCCGTATCCCACCGCGGCAGGGCGCTGAAAGCGTTGGAGGCGAAATTATGAAGACGTTCGTCGTCATCTCCGATTCGCACGGGCGGCGCAAAAACGTGGAGAAGGTCGCGCCGCTCTTTGCAGAGAACGATTTCGTCGTGCATCTCGGCGACGGTTCGACCGATCTGCGCGATTTTTTGCGCGAGCATCCCGAAAAGGCGATCATCCTGCGCGGAAACTGCGATTTTTCTTACGGCATGGAGGAATACGTCATCGAGGAAGAGGGCGTGCGCGTTCTGTGCTGTCACGGGCACAAATACGGCGTAAAGAGCGGTATTGCGCGGCTCGCCGCCCATGCGAAGGAGCGCGACTGTACCGTCGCGCTCTACGGGCATACCCACCGCGCCGCGATCGAGGAGGTCGACGGCGTCCTGTGCGTCAATCCCGGGTCCCTCGGTTCGTATACCGACCCGAGCTACTGTTACCTCGTCCTGCATCAGGGCAAGGTCACGCCCACGATCGTGCCTCTTTCCTGAAAGCGAAAAAAGCGCGCCCGTTTCGCGGGGCGCGCTTTTTCTATGCGGAGTTTTCGTCGTCGGGCGGACGTTCGGCGGCGGAAGGGGGTACCATGTCTGCAGGGGCGGGTGCGGGAGCAGGCGCCGCAGCCGCGGCGCGGGCGGCACGGCGCGCAAGCGCAAGGTGGTATGCCCACTGCCCGATCGCCGCGCCGATGATGACGGCGTATCCGACAAAACTCAGCACTTCGGGGATCTGATCGAGGACGAAATAGCCGAGGATCGCCGCAAAGAACACCTGCATGTAGTCGAACACGGCGATCTCCTTGGCGGGCGCCTGACGGTATGCGGCGGTGATGCAGAACTGCCCGCCCGTGGCGGCGGCTCCCGCGAGCAGGAGATATAAAAGCTGCATGCCCGTCATCGGCGCGTAGGTTATGATCATCACGGGGAGCGTTACGACGGTGGAGAACGCCGCAAAGCAGAACACCGTCATGATGCCGCGCTCGCCCTTCATCCCAAGAATACGCACGCAGGTGTACGCAAACCCTGCGCACGCGCCGCTCGCAAAGCCCGCAAGCGCGGGGACGACCTCCATATCGAAGCGCGGGTTCACCACGCACATCGCGCCCGCAAAGGCGATGAGCACGAAGATGATCTCGGGGATGCGCGGCTTTTCCCGCAGCAGAAATACCGAAAACAGGATGGCGAAGAAGGGGGAGAGTTTGTTGAGGATGGAGGCGTCGGAGATGCTCCCGATGTGGTCGATGGCGTAAAAGTTGAGGATCACGCCCAAAAGCCCGAGCGCCGAACGCAAAAAATGCCACGGAATGCACGCCTTGCTCCTGATGCGGAAGTGCTCCTTCTGAAAACACAGCATCACGCCCACCACGATCACGGTGAGCCCGTTGCGGAAGAACACCTTTTGAAAGAGGGGCAGATCGCCCGCCATGTTCACAAACAGGTTCATGAGCGCAAAGCATAGCGCCGCGCCCAAAATAAACAGGATGCCCAATCCCTTTTTGACCGGATTTTTCTGCCTCATGGTATGCACCATTATATGCGCGGTATGTAAAAAAGTCAAACAAAAGCGGGCGCCCGCGCAAACGTTCCGCGGCGTGCGCTATATATGATCGTCGCGCCCGCGCGTAATCCTAATAGTAAGAAAAAGTGATATTCCGACATTTCCGGTGACGATTTTGCAAAAAATCATATTTTTTTGTGAAAAAATACAAAAAGTGCTTGACAGGCGGAATTTTCGTGATATAATAAAGGCAAGATGGATGTAAACGTTTACAACTCGCAAAAAGCGATCACAATGCACGATATTGCGCGAGAGGCAGGGGTCTCGGTCGCGACGGTTTCCCGTTTCATCAACAACGAGAGCGCGGTGGGCGCCGAAAAGTCCAAGCGCATTCAGGCGGCGATCGAAAAGTTCGATTACACGCCCAACCGTTTCGCGAAAGGGCTCAAGATCAGCCGCTCCATGCAGATCATGCTCATCGTGCCCGATATCAAGAACCCGTACTATGCGCGGCTGTACGACGTATTGCAGAGCATCGCGCACCGCGAAAAGTACGTCGTCATCCTGTACAACACGAACGAGAGCGAGGAGAACGAGTTCAACGCGCTGCGCCTCGTCTCCGAACTCAACTGCGACGGCGTGGTGTTCTGTTCCGTCTCCGACGGCGACGAGATCCTCGCAAGCATGCAGAAACTTCGCAAGCCCATCGTCGCGTCATCTAGCTTTGAAAAGAAGATCTTCGATACCGTGCACGGCATCAAGCCCGGGCAGGGCGTATACCTCGGCACAAAATATCTGTTGGAAAACGGGCATACCAAGGTCGGGTTCGCGGGCGGCAATCCGCGTTCCGTCCTCAACGACCGCCGTATGTCGGGCTATCGCCGCGCCATGCAGGAGAAGGAAGTGCCCGTGCGCGAGGAGTACGTCTATTCGAGCGCATTCTCTTTGGAAGGGGGGTACCGCGCGGGGGAGTACTTTGCACAGCTTCCCGAACGTCCCACCGCCATCGCCTGCGCGAACGATATGATCGCCATCGGCATCATGCAGTATTTCCGCACCGTCGGCATCGAAGTCCCCGAGGACGTCTCCGTCGTCGGCATGGATAACATTTCGATGTCGGAGATCGTAAAGCCCGCGCTCACCACCGTCGTCAACGACAGCGCCGAGTTCGCCGAAAAAGCGGCGCAGCTTCTCTTCGATCGCCTCCTCGGCGGCTATCAGGGGGAACCGCGCGAGCTCTTCTGCGGAAGAACGCTCGTGGTGCGCGATTCGGTCAGGCGTATCTCATGAAAATGAGGAAATAATTTTTATTCGCATGATGTAAACGTTTACACGGCGAATAAGCGATTTTCCTTCCGCAAAAGGGCGGAAATGGCGAGCGGGGAATACATTTTATGTTGTTTTTGGATGATACGACCCGCGAATCGAGAGAATAAGAGTAGGGATAATTTTTCTGTAAAAAATGTAAACGTTTACAGTTATGAAAACGTTTACAATATGGAGGTTGATTATGAAGAAAACATTTGCGGTTGCGATGGGCGGCGCCATGATGCTCGCGTCCGCGCTTGCGTTCACGGCATGCGGCGGGAACTCGAATACGGGCGCTGACGGCAGAACGACGGTCCGTTTTTGGTGTCAGACGTTTACCGAGACGGAGACCCTTACATGGGTGCAGGATAAGGTCGACGAATTTAACGAGAGCGACGTCTCCAAGGAGGGAGGGTACTATATCGAGGTCACCTTCGTCTCCGAGGACGCATGGGAGCAGACGCTCAAAGCGGCGCAGAGCACGGGCACCGCGCCCGAGATCAGCACCGTCAACTATGCGGAGGTCGCGCTCAACTCGGTCGAAGGCTACTACACCGCGCTCGACGATTATATGTCCGAATCCTGTTTTACCGACCTTTTGGACAACGTCGAAGCGATGACCAACGTCAACGGCAGCCACTATATCTACCCGTGGTTCGTCGAGCCGGACGCCATCCTCTTCTACCGCAAGAGCGCGCTCGAAGAGGCGGGGCTGAACGCGGAAAACCTCAAATCGTGGGACGATATGTACGAGTTTGCCAAGGCGATCAAGGCGAATACCGATTACAATTACGGCATCGCCATGCCGAATTCAAGTCAGCTCGGCTGGGTGCTGTGGAGCTTTCAGGCGCAGGATCAAAATTCGCTCGGCTACTATATGCTCGATGAGAATTGGTCGCGCGCGGAAGTCAATACGACCTTCCATCAGCAGCTCTTCGAACTCTTCAAGAAGATGTACGATGAAGATCTCACGCCTGCGGTCGCGCTCTCGAGCTACAACGAGATCTATCCGCTCGCGCAGGGCGACGTTCCCATGGCGATCGGCGGTTCGTGGTCGATCGGGCAGATCAAGAACAACTATCCGGACGTGCTCGACGACATCGGCTATGTGGTGCTGCCCACCATCGACGGCGAGACGGAAGGGGTGACCACGACGGCGCTCGGCGGTTGGGGGCTCGTTATCGACGGCAGAGCGCAGCATCCCGCGGCGTGCGGCGAGTTCATCGAGTGGCTGCTCGGCAGCGATACGACGCACCTCGAGGAGTTCATGGACGCGCTCGGTTATTCCAAATTCGCCGCAAGAAAGAGCGTGCAGGAGGCGCTCGCCGCCAATCCCGAGGCGAGCGGCGACGCGTTCTATAACTTCGTTTCCGAGAGCATCCTTCCCTATGCAAAGGCGGAGCCTGCCTATCTTTGGGAAATCTCCCGCAAGTATGCGGACGCGCTCGAGACGGTCACGCAGCTCGGACGAGACATCAACAGTACGCTTGCAACATTGGAGACCGATCTGAACAACCTCATCGAAGCAGAGGGACTCGCGGGGACGAATCCTTTTTACAAGCCGTAACTGAAATTTTTTACGGATTTTTCAAAAAATAAGTAAGCATAAGGGGGTCAGGCAATATGACGGAAGAAATTGCCGCCGCAGAGGGCGCGGCTGCCTGTACGGCGCAGGAGAACGCCGCGGCGGTCAAACCGAAAAAACACAAGTATAAGAGGAGCGAGGTCATCACGGCGTATCTTTGCCTGCTGCCTTCCTTCGTGCTGATGATGCTCTTCATCACCGTTCCGCTCATCCTTTCCTTCTATTTCAGCTTGTTCGACGTCAACTATTATCTCGGCAACACCTTTGTGGGGCTGGAGAACTTCGGAAAGGTGCTGTTCGGCAGCGCGAGCGCGGATTTTTACAGATCCATCGTCATCGGGCTCGAGTATATCGCCATCATCGTGCCCGTGCAGCTCATCCTCTCCTTCCTCGTGGCGTCGCTCGTCATGAAGATCAACAAAAAGTACGCGGCAGTCATCAAGGTCGCCATCTACCTGCCCTGTCTCCTTTCGGGCATCGTCGTGGGCGCGATCTTCTCCTTCCTCTATAACTACGAAGGCGGACTGCTCAATACCATCCTCGAGGCGATCGGGCTCAGCAAAGTCAATTGGACGAACGCGCAGGGCTGGGCGCTGCTCGCCGTGTGCATCGCGGCGATCTGGAACGGGCTTGGCTATAACACGCTCATCATGCTGGGCGGTCTGTACGATATCCCCAAGGATTACTACGAGGCGGCGAAACTTGACGGCGCGAACTGGTGGAAACAGACGGTGTACATCACCATCCCTTCGCTCAA
The DNA here is from genome assembly GCA_048370055.1 of Candidatus Gallimonas sp. GTDB lineage: Bacteria > Bacillota > Clostridia > Christensenellales > Borkfalkiaceae > Gallimonas. Next base: position 21,037 of record DBGBVX010000016.1, read on the forward strand.
AAACGTGGGCATCTACCTGCTTATCTCGCTCGTCGTCAGCTCCTTCCAACTTTACGAGATCGCGCTCGTCATCGTCGGCGCAGGCGCGCTCCACTCCACGGAAGGTCCCATCTACTACCTCTATTATCAGTTCAACTACACCAAGAACATGGGCGAGGTGTACGCTGCGTCGCTCATCGTCGCCATCGTGCTCACGGCGCTCTCGTCTGTCATCTTCAAGCTCACGAGCTCCGAAAAGTCGATGGATTAAGGGGGAGGGCATATGCAGCAAGTCATTACCGATAAAAAGATCAAGCGGGACATCGTCTGGCAGAAGGTCGGCACGGTCATACTGTGGATCCTCGGCGCGATCCTGCTCGTTATCAGCATCTTTCCCTTTCTTTGGGTCATCATTTCCTCTTTCAAGCCCATTTCCGAGATCCAAAGCATCCATTTCCGCTTCTTTCCCGAACAGTGGACGGCGGAAAACTATGCCAATCTTTTTGCCGGCAACTCCGTCTACATCCCGCGCGGCGTCTCCTTTGCGCGTTCGCTCGGCGTGACTTTCGCGGTCGCCATCGTCGCGCTCGTTTTGAGCCTCATCATCAATTCGCTCGCGGCGTATGCGTTTGCGCGGCTCAACTTCCCCGGCAAAAAGCTCCTTTGGGCGCTGTACGCGGTGAATATGTTCGTTCCGAACATCGCGGTGCAGATCCCTTGCTACTACGTCGTAACGCAGCTCGGCATGATCGATAACTTTCTCGTGCTCGTGCTTCCCGGCGTGGTGTACGTATGGTCCATCTTCTATTACAGGCAGTACTATCTTGGGATCCCGCGTTCGCTCGAGGAGGCTGCACTCATCGACGGCTGCTCGCGGTTCGGGATCTATGTGCGGCTCTTCCTGCCGCTCTCGGTCACGCCTTTCATCATCATGGGGCTGAGCGTGTTCCAAGGCTTCTGGAACTCCTACATCTGGCCTTCCATGACGGTATACGGCAACGCGAATCTCTATCAGGTCAATCAGATCATCGCCTATTTCAGGAATACGCAGGGCACCGCGTGGGATATGCTGCTCGCGGCGACCGTCATCACCTGTATTCCGCTCGTCGTCATCCTGCTCATCATGCAAAAGTATATCATGCAGGGCATCAAGATCACAGGCATCAAATAATACGCTCGGGGTGAAACCGTGAAACGACTTACAGACAGAGACTTGGAAAAAATTTATTACGGTTGGCTCGGGAAGTCCATCGGCATCCGCTACGGCGCTCCCGTTGAAATGTGGAACGCGGAGGATATCCGCAGCAAGTACGGCGGCAAAGAGGGGTATCTCGAAGATTACAACGACTTCGCCGCCGACGACGACAGCAACGGACCCATATTCTTCTACCGCGCGCTCCGCGACTGCACCGACCTTGCCTCCTACGGCTACCGCGACATCGCGGAGTGTTGGCTCAACTACGTTCCCTTCGAACACGGCTTCTATTGGTGGGGCGGGTACGGCGTCTCCGAAGAGCACACCGCCTACCTCAACCTTGAAAAGGGGATCCTGCCGCCCGCGAGCGGGAGCATCGCCCAGAACGGAAAGATCCTCGCCGAACAGATCGGCGGGCAGATCTTCAGCGACGTATGGGGATTGGTCGCCCCGAACGATATTTTCCTCGCGGCAGATCTCGCCGAAAAGGCGGCGCGCGTCTCGCACGACGGCGTTGCCGTAGACGGCGGAAGGTTCGTCGCCGCCATGATCAGCGCGGCGTTCAGCGCAAAGAGCGTGGAGGAGATCGTCGGCGAGGCGCTCCGCGTCATCCCCGCGGAGAGCAAATACGCAAAACTCGTGCGCGATATCGTCGCTTTCCACGCGACGGGCGCGGACAGCGAGGCGTGCTTTGCCTACATACGCAGGCAATATTGGAAGGATAAATACGGCGGAAACTGCCATATCATCCCCAACGCGGCGCTCATGATCTGCGCGCTGCTGTACGGCGAGGGCGACTTCCTCAAAACCATCAAACTTGTCACCTTTTTCGGGTTCGATACCGACTGCAACGCAGGCAATCTCGGCACCGTCATGGGCGTGTTCACGGAACTTAAAAACGTGGACTACGATACATGGATCGCGCCCCTTCGGGATACGACGATCTGCTCCTCGGTGCTCGGGTACGAAAATATCGTCAGCATTCCGGAGTTTGCCTACGACGTGTTCCGCTCCGCGCTCAGGTTCCGCGGCGGCGGATACACGGGCATCTATGCCCCGTCTGTTGAACGGGATTCGAAAACGTTTACACTCGATTTTCTTCTTCCTTCCTCCACGAACGGCATGCGCGTGTCGGACGGCGCGCGCATGCGCAACGTGGCGGGCACATTGGAGATCTGCGCGCCGCCCATGGGAACGGGAAGGGCATACTGCAAAACGTATTACGGAAAAGCCGATTTTTCCGACAACCGCTATGATCCCGCAACGTCGCCCAAGGCTTACCGCGGACAGACCATTTGCGCAGACTACGAGACGGAAGGACATGCCGAAGTGCGGCTGTTTTTCCAAAACATCCGCAACGGAACGTGCTACGTTTCGGAGCCCGACGCGCGGGAGTGGAAGATCGACTGCGAACAGGACGCGCTCATCGGCAGGATCGGTCTGCTCGTCACGGGCGGGATCGTCCGCCTGAAAACGCTCTCCTGCGTGGGGAAAGTCGACTACTGCATCGATTTCTCGCGGGCGTGGGAAGAGGACTATACCCTCGAGCATGTGGAGATCGAGCAATGTACCTACTATAAGGGTAACTGGCGGTTGGAAGAGGGGCAGCTCACGGGGCGGTGTCTCTCGGACGGGCAGCTCTTCACGGGCAAGCCGCTCGGTGATTTTATCTTTGAAACGGCGATCACGCCCGTCACGGGCAAGAACTTCGGCGTCATCTTCAAGGCGCGCGGCGTGCGGCGGCAGTACCGTCTGCAGTTTGCAAACGGAAAGCTCGCCCTCATCCGCCGCAACGGGGAGGAGACGCTCCTCACGGAGTGCGATCTTCCCGTCGCGGAAGGGGAGCGCTATGCGGTGAAGGTCGTCGTTGAAGGCAACAAAATGCAGGCTTATGTGAACGGAAAGGAGATGCTCGCCTATGTGGACGCGCTGCTCCCCGCCGAAGGACTGGCGGGCGCGGCGGTGGCGGACGGCACGGCGGCGCGCTTCGACCGTTTCACGATAAAAGAAATATGATAAGGAGAACAAGATGAAGAAGTTCGGAAAAAGCATGTGCACGGCATTGGCGGGGCTGATGCTCGTAAGCGGTGCGGGTGCGCTCGCCGCCTGCGGCGATAATCAGCAGGGGGGGGGTACAGGCGATTATGAGCGCCTCTCTTCGTCCGATCTGCCTTCGACCACCTCGGTGATCTCTCTGGAGACCTACCGCGATAAGGTCAAAGGCGGGCTCGTCGGCTCGATGGCGGGCGTTGCGTACGGGTATCCCGTGGAGTTCCACTATAAGAACTGGATCCCCGAGAGCTCGCTCCCCAACTGGTACGACGACATGATCCAAAACGCCTATGATCAGGACGACATCTACCTCTCGGTCACGGCGATCGAGGCGCTTGGGGAACTCGGGCTGGACGCCACGAGCCGCGAGCTCGGGATCTATATGTACAACAAGGATTTCGAGTTCTGGAACGGCTCCAACAACGACGTTCTCGCCCGCGGGTTCGCGCCGCCGTTCTCGGGCTATCCCATGTATTCCTCGGGCTATCTCACGGGCGCCTACCCCGACGGCAACAGCTATCAGTGCGGCGCCTCCTTCGGTGGCTTCCTCGGGCTGAATATGACGGGCTGGGCGAACGATATCTGCCACCGTTTCGCCGAGATCTGCTGCTACGGCGACGGCATCTATGCGATGCAGTTCATTGCCGCCATGTACGGCGAGGCGTTCTTCACGGACGATCTCAACGAGGTCATTCAGGCGGGGCTTGACGCCATCCCCGCGGATTCGTGGTCTGCGCTCGTCATCAACGACGTGCTCAAAAACTACGAAGACGGCATGAGCGCCTACGATAATTATCAGTATCTGCAGAGAACGTACGTCAACAGCGACGAATATAACTGGATCGGCTGGCCGAGCGGCGGCATCCTGCTCGACGCGAAGATGTGCTCTGCGTTCACCGTGATCGGACTTTTGTACGGCGAAGGGGACATTCAGAAGTCGATGGAGATCACCGTCTCCTGCGCGCACGATTCCGATTCGACGGCGGCGGCGACGGCGGGCATCCTCGCGACCATGCAGGGCTACAACGCGCTCGATCAGAAGTATAAGAACGGACTCATCGAAGATCAGATGTTCAAGTACTCTCAGAGCACGATCGACGGCGTGGTGGACAACTGCGACGAGCTCATCCGCAAGATCGTCGTGCAGGAGGGCGGCAAGATCGCCTATGTGGACGACGTTCTGAGCATCGTCATTCCCGCCGAGGCGCAGGACGCCGAGATCGAGGAATATCAGAACAGCAAATATCCCGCGCCGATGGAGCTCATGACCTATTCGGAAGAGGAGATGGCGCAGATGCGCACCATCAGCGATCCCGGGTTCGAGCGCAGCACCAATCAGCTTGCGAACGGCTGGACGACCAACGAAAACGGACAGGTCTCCATCGAGTGGATGCGGCAGACGGCACGCACGGGGCTCTGCAACGCGGTCGTGCGCGCGAAAGAGGGCGCCGACGTCGAAGTTTACACCTCTGCGTCCGTCGATGCAAACACCAACTATACGCTCAGTTTCTGGGTCAAGGCGAGCGACGATTTTGCTTCTTCGGTCAGCCTCGTGGTGCGCAATTCTTCGGGCGACGCGCTCCGCACTTCCGCCGTCAGCGTAACGCAGGGCGAGTGGACGCAGGTCACCATGACGGTCAACTCCGGTAACAACTCTTCGCTCAGGCTCGGCATCATTGTGACGGGCGCAAACGGTACGGATACTTTGAAACTCGACGATGTTGCGTTTCAGAAGATCATATAAAAATTTATGGAGGAAAAACAGATGAAAACCAAGTCTAAGTGGTTGGCGGCGATCGTTGCGTTTGCGGTGGCGTTCGTCATGCTTTTGGGGCTGCTTCCCGCGGCGCTTCTGCGCAGCTCTGCGCAGGGCGTGAGCGAAGAGTCGAATGCAGACGACGGGCTGCTCACTTCCAACCTCGTCAAAGACGGCAGTTTCGAGAACGTGACTGCCGACGATACGGGCGATTGGGATGTGGACGTCTCGTCCGACGCGGCGGGAACAAGGGGCAGTTGGGAACTCGTCGAGGGCGCCGAGAACGTGCACTCGGGCACCAAGGCGATCACGCTTAAAGGCGCGGGCAACGACAGCGGCTATCCCGAGATCTCGCAGCAGATGACCGTGCTGCCCAATACGACGTACTATGTTACGATCCGTCTGAAAAACAACAATACGGCGATGTCGAGCGCCAACCTCTTCTTCGGGTTTGCTTCGCCCGAGCGCAACGGCGAGACCATCTACGGCGAACAGCACCGCTGGACGGATAACTCCGTCGATAAAGACCACATCTATCAGGAAGACGGCGCATGGTCGGAGCACAACGGCTATTCGCTCATCAGCGCCCGCATCAAGACGGGCAACGAGACGAACGTCCGTTTCTATATCCGTCTGCAGAAGATGAACGCGACCATCGACGACGTGACCATCACCTATGCGCAGGATATCGTCTCCACGGGCTCGGAGAACCTCCTCAAAAACCCCGGGTTCGAAGATTCCACGAACGCCAATCCGCTTGCCGACTGGATCACCATCGGCGAGACGACGAACGGCTTCTCCGCAGGCATCGACGACGTGAGAACGACTTCCGCCTACACGCCCGGTTCCAACATGCAGGATAAGCAGATCGAGGGCTGCAACACGCTCTATCTCGTGGCGCAGTCGGGCGCAACGGGCACCATGACGGTCGGTCAGCCCGTCAGCGTTGAGGCGAACTCCAATTACGCGTTCTATACCAACCTCTCCAAGTGGGGCGAAGTCAAGGCGAACGGCGCGGGCGTGCAGTCCGTGCGTGTGGGGATCCTTGCTTCCGATATGGAGACCGTGCTCGTACAGCGCACGATCGACGGGTCGGATATCTCCCTTGCCCGCTATATGCTCGTCTCCGTTATCGCCAACAGCGGCGAAAACACCACGGTGTATCCCTTCGTCGAAGTCGAGGCCATCGGTTTCAGCACATACGGCGCAGGATTGTATATCGATGAATGCTACTTCTTCAAGACCGCGCTCGATCTTCCCGAGGGCAAGACGAATCTTCTTACCAACGGCGATCTCGCCGAGAACAGCGACGGTTGGTGGGAAGTCGGCGGCAGCCCGTCGTTCCCGTATACACAGCTTGGATGGGAAGCGGGTGGAGAATCAGGAAAGGCATACGCATCCAATGGTAATATATGGCTGTCGCAATGGGATCCTCTCGACGGCATCGTGCAGAGCGTCACGCTGAAAGAGGGGCAGATGTACAAGATCACGGCGTATATGCGTCCGTATTGGTTTAATGATGGAAATCCTGATAGATCGTCTGTATACGATGGTTTATATTCTCCGCTTAGCATCCTTGTAATTGAAGGAAATGATGAAACGATAAGCGGAACACTTTATACAGATAATTCTGTTGATAATCTTACGGTTGTTGCAAGGCAAAGTACGCGCGTGGAACGCGACGACGCTTATGTGCCCGTATCGCTCATCTTTACCGCGCCCGCGGACGGCGAATATTCCATCTTTGTCGGTTTTGAAGGGGCGTTGGATCCCAATATGCCTAATGGGCAGGGCGGAGTGCAGATCGGCGGCGTCTCGATGTATGAAACGAGCATGGAAGAGCTCTCCGTCATCGATGAATCGGGCGACTATTCCGACGTCCTTGTCAACACGAGTTCGGACGTGACCGTCTCCGATACTTCCATCACCATCGGCAAGTCCATGACGGTGGAAGAGTTCACGAACGCCGTGTACGCAGCGTCCGGCTATACCATGTCCGTGGTCGACGGCAGCGGCAACGCCGTCACGAGCGGAGATATGCAGAGTGGCTATAAGGTCACCGTTGCAGACGGGGGGGGGACGGTTGTAAAAGAATACACCGTCACCGTGAACGCCTCCACGGGCGGCGGTGACGAAGGCGGCGGCGAGGTCACGCCTCCCGACGACACCGCCGAGGACGGTTGGACGTGGCAGTGGGCAGCCATCTTCGTGCCCGTGGCGGTCGTTGTGATCGCAGCCGTTGTCGTGGCGGTCGTCATCGCCAAAAAGAAGAAGGCAAACAAATAATCTTTAGATCATGTATGCCGCGGCGGGAAAACGCCGCGGCGGGCGGGGAAGGATCCGCTTGCCCGAAAACGGCGGCGGATCCGGCGTTCCCTGCACGATCGGAAAGGAGTCTTTCATGAAACGAGTTGTCGTGGCGGGCAGCCTGAACGCTGATCTCAGCATCAGCGCGCCTTACTGCCCTGCGGGCGGCGAAACGCTCACGGGCGCAGGGTTCTTTACGGGCTGCGGCGGCAAGGGCGCCAATCAGGCGACCGCGGCGGGCAGGTTCGGTGCGGACGTGCACATGTGCGGATGCGTCGGCGCGGACGCTTTCGGCGAAGATCTGAAAAACAGTCTCTCCGCCGCGGGCGTAAACGTCGGGCTCGTCCGTACGGTCAACGGCGTTTCCACGGGCGTTGCCGTCATCTTGGTGACGGGCGGCGAGAACAGGATCATCCTCGATAAGGGCGCAAACGCGCGTCTTTCCAAGGAGGATATCGAGGGCGCGCTTGCGCTCTGCAAAGCGGGCGATATCTGGCTCACGCAGTTGGAAAATCCGCTTCCCGTCGTCGGATACGGGCTCATGCGCGCCAAGGAGAGGGGGCTTTTCACCATCCTCAATCCCGCGCCCGCCGATCCCGCGGCGACCGCCTTTCTGCCTTACGTCGATCTTGTCACCCCCAACGAAGGGGAGCTTGCGCTCCTCGGCGGCAAGGAAAAATTGTTCGCGGCGGGCGTGAAAGCGATTCTGACCACGCTCGGAAAGCACGGCTACGAAATCGACCGCGGCGCGGGCGGAACGCGCTACGGCTGTATCGACGTAAAAGTCGCCGATACCACGGCGGCGGGCGATACGCTCTGCGGAGCGTTGGCGGCGGAACTCGCGCGCGGCGCTTCGTTGGAGGATGCTGCGGCGCTCGCAAGCAAGGCGGCGAGCATCGCGTGTTCGCGCAAAGGCGCGGCTTGCTCCATCCCCACGCGGGAAGAGACGCTCGCGTTTTAAGATCATCTCTTCATTTGATCATCCAATCTTCATTACCCCCCATAGTTTATGGCATCGGCTTGCTCGGTGCCATAATTTTTTATGCCTTTTGCGCATGGCGGGCGATGAAAAACAGGTATTTTACGCGCGCGCGGTTTTGTGGTATAATAAAAACGAAAGACGGAGGAAACGAATATGAATTACGAAGAATTTGAAAAGAGTAACGTTTTCGGGCTCGGGAACGAGAATACTGCGTTCGCGCAGTACTTCATCGGAAAGTCCTACCTCAACCCGCTCACGCCGTCGGGCGTGGCGCCCTTCTTTGCCAACGTCACCTTCGAACCGGGGTGCCGCAACAACTGGCACACGCACCGCGCCGCGAAGGGCGGCGGGCAGATCCTGCTGTGCACGGCGGGCAGCGGCTGGTATCAGGAGTGGGGAAAACCCGCAAGGAGCCTTGCCCCCGGCGACGTCGTCGTCATTCCCGCGAACGTCAAACACTGGCACGGCGCGAAGAAGGACAGCTGGTTTTCGCACATCGCGGTGGAAGTTCCCGGCGAGGAGACGAAGAACGAGTGGCAGGAACCCGTCTCGGACGAGGAATACAACGCGCTCTGAGCGCGCACATCCGAAAAAAGGGCGCTTTCGGGCGCCCTTTTGCATGTATTTTTACATAGCGGACGGGAAACGGGGGAAAATAAGGGTGAACGGACGGGACGCCCGAGCATAAGAGGAAGTGAACGATGCCTTTCAATGAAAAAATAT
>DBGBVX010000017.1:0-7427 GCA_048370055.1 Candidatus Gallimonas sp.
TTTAGCTCTTTTTATGGTTATTCCCAAAAAAAATTTTTCAGGAGCTCCCTTGTCCGTTGAGTTCGCTTGATCGCCGCATCACGATTTAAATTTACACAATTTAATATAACATACATTGTGAAGAAGTGCAATAGGTTTAAAAAAATAGCAAACAAACGCGCGGCAGAGCCATTGCTCCGCCGCGCGCGAATGCGTATTTTTTTGTTTTCCCTATTCTTCTTCCGCGCCTGCGGGTTCCCCGTTCACGCGGATGACCTGCGCGATGCGGGCGAGGAGCGTGTCCTTTCCGTCGCCCGTCAGTCCCGAAACGGGGATGACGTTATCCGCGCCCAAAGAAAAGGCGTTCGCCACGGCGCGCGTGCGCTCCTTCACCTTCATTTTCGAGAGCTTATCGCTCTTGGTCGCGACGACGGTAAAAGGCATGGCGTGATAGACGAGGAAAGAGACCATCTGCATATCGTCCGCCGAAGGGTCGCGGCGGATATCGGAGAGCAAAAAGACGTGCGCCACGTCCTCTTTGCGGGCGAAAAACTTATCGAGCGTTTTCCCCCACTTCGCCTGTTCTTCCTTGGAGACGGCGGCATAGCCGTACCCGGGGAGATCGGCGAGCCAAAACTCGCCGAAGTCGAAGTAGTTGACAAGGCGCGTTCTGCCCGGGGAGGCGCTCGTTTTGGCGAGGCGCTTCTGCCCCGCCAAAAGGTTTATGAGCGTCGATTTGCCGGCATTGGATTTGCCGCACACCGCGATCATCGGCTTTTCGGGGCGCAGGAACTGCTCCGCGCGCGCCGCGCTCGTTAAAAATTTTGCGTTTTTAACCTGCATAGTGGATGCCCGTGACTGCGTTGCGGAACACCTCGTCGACGTCGCTCACGCAGATAAAATTGATATTTTTGCGGACGTTCTCGGGGATCTCCTCCACGTCCTTCTTGTTCTCTTCGGGGATGATGACGTCGCGGATGCCGATACGGTTGGCAGCCATCGCCTTTTCCTTCAATCCGCCGATGGGCAGCACCTTGCCGCGCAGGGTGATCTCGCCCGTCATGGCGACGTCGCGCCGCACGGGCTGACCGGTGAACGCGGAGAGGATGGCGGTCGCCATTGTGATGCCCGCAGAGGGGCCGTCCTTGGGCGTGGCGCCCTCGGGAACGTGGATGTGGATATCTTTATGCTCGAACGCCTCGTCGTCGATGCCGTATTTATCGGCATGGGCGCGGATATAGCTGATGGCGGCGCGGGCGGATTCCTTCATCACGTCGCCGAGCTTGCCCGTGAGGAGGATATCCCCCTTGCCCTGCATGGCGGAGACTTCGATGGTGAGCGGCATGCCGCCGACCGCCGTCCATGCAAGCCCCGTGGCGGCGCCCACCTCGTCCTTTTCGAGCATCTCGTCCTCGCGGAAGAAGCGCTTGCCGCCGAGGTACTTTTCGAGGTTCGTCTTGGTGACGACGACGTTCTCCTCCTCCCCTTTGGCGATGCGCACGGCGGCTTTGCGGCATACCGTGCCGATGGTGCGCTCCAACGAGCGCACGCCCGCCTCCATGGTGTAGCCGTCGATGATGGCGGCGAGGGCGCCGTCCGTAAAGCGGATGTTCTTTTCACTCAAGCCGTTTTCCCTGCGCTTTTTGGGCACAAGGTAGCGCTTGGCGATCTCCTCTTTTTCATCGGGCGTGTAGCCCGAAAGCTCGATGATCTCCATACGGTCGCGCAGGGGTCCCGGGATGGTATCGAGCGTGTTCGCCGTGGCGATGAACATGACCTTGGAGAGATCGTACGGCACCTCGAGGTAGCGGTCGCGGAAGGTGGCGTTCTGTTCGGGATCGAGCACCTCGAGAAGGGCGCTCGCAGGATCGCCCCGAAGATCGGAGGAGATCTTGTCCACCTCGTCCAAAAGGAACACGGGGTTGACGGAGCCCGCGTTCTTCATCTCGTAGATGATGCGCCCGGGCATGGCGCCGATATAGGTGCGCCTGTGCCCGCGGATCTCCGCCTCGTCCTTGACGCCGCCGAGGCTCATGCGCACGAACTTTCTGCCAAGCGCGCGGGCGATGGACATGGCGACGCTCGTTTTGCCCACGCCGGGAGGGCCCACAAGGCACAGAATGGGCGCCTTGAGCTCGCCCGTGAGTTTTAAGACGGCGAGATACTCCACCACGCGCTCCTTGATCTTTTCGAGCCCGTAATGATCGGCGTTGAGGACCTTTTCCACATCCGCGAGCGAGGCGGTATCCTCCGTCTCCTCGCGCCACGGGAGGTCGATGATCCAATCGGCGTAGTTGCGCAAAACGGTGTATTCGGGCGAGGAGGGCGGCATCTTGTCCATGCGGGCAAGCTCCTGCAGGCACTTCTCCTTCACCGCGTCGGGCAAGCCCTTCGCCTCGATCTTCTCGCGCAGGCGGACGTTCTCCTCCACGTCGTCGCCCAATTCCGCATGGATGGCTTTGAGCTGCTCGCGGAGGAAGTACTCCTTCTGCGATTTATCGATGTTGCGGCGCACGTCCTGCGCGATCTTGCGCTCGAGGCGGGAGATCTCCAATTCGGTGTTCAGGCACTGCTCAAAAAAGCGCAGCCTGCGCACGAGGTTGGTCTCTTCAAGAAGTTCCTGTTTGATGACGTCTTTCAGGCGCATCTGATGGGCGCAGATATTGATGTAAGTATCGGGATCGGAAACGCCCGTGAGCGCCGCGTCGAGCTCCTTGGAGGCTTTCCCCTCCCCGCTCACGATATCCTTGACGAGTTCCTTCGCCGTGCGGAAATACGCCTCTTCCAACGTAGGATCGCCGTGGACGGTGGGAAGCTCGTCCGTGACGGCGTAGATGTAGCCGCCCTCGAGGCGGAAATCGCGCGCGGCGGCGCGGTACACCCCTTCGGCAAACACGCGCATCCTGTCGCCGGGGAGGCGCGTCGCCTGACGGATGACCGCGACCGTTCCCACGCGGCACAGATCCTCCGCCTCGGGAAATTCCTTCTGCGCGTCCGTCTGACGGGTGATGAACACATACTTATCGTTGCTGTCCGCACGCTCGACCGCGGCGAGCGAAAGCCCGCGCCCCACGTCGAACGCGACCGTCGTATCGGGAAAGACGACCTGCGTGCGCATGGGGATGACGGATAAAATTTTAACTCTGTTCGAATCCATATTTTTGTACCTCTTGCCGCAGGGGAGGCGGGCAACACTGCGGCTTCTAATCATTTATCACACAAATCGCGGTATTTCAATCAGCTTTACAGAAAATTTGCTGAACATTCACAAACGCGCGCCGAAAAAGGAAGCGCCCTCTTCCCGACTGCGCACAAGTATGCTCCACGCGGCTGCCGCCGCGGCATGTGGCTGCGCGAAGCACGGCTTTGGCGGAAAAGCGCCCCCGCTCGTTACTCGCGGGGGCGCTTTTTTACTCCTCTTTCTCGAAGTCCTCTTTGCCTACGCCGCAGAGCGGGCAGGTGAAGTCGTCGGGAATATCCTCCCACTTGGTGCCGGGCGCGATGCCGTTATCGGGATCGCCCGCCGCTTCGTCATACACATATCCGCAGACCGTGCATACATACTTTGCCATATCTTTTACCTCCGAAGCCCCTTGGGGGCAGATTTTTTATTTGAGACGTTCAGTTGCCCTTTACGTCCTGTGCGATGAGTTTGCCGAGCGCGACGAGTTTTTCCGCGCTCTCTTCGTTGACGGCGGAGAGCACCGTGACTTTCTCGCCGAGCTGCCGCATATTCTTGCAGGCAGAGAGCGCGCCCTCGATGAGCCCGCCCGCCTGCGGCGCCCACGAGCCGTTCTCCACGACGGCAAATTTCCTGTTTTGGAAAGCGTGCGCTTTCAGATCGCCGAGGAAATTTTCCATGTTCACGAAGATGCCGTTGTTATACGTCGTGGAGGCGAACACCGCGTGCGAGCAGCGGAACGCCTCGGCAACGAGCTCGCTCACATGGGTGACGGAGACGTCGTAAGTGCGCACCTTCACGCCCTCCGCCGCGACGGCGGAAGCCACAATCTCGGCGGCGTTCTGCGTGTGCCCGTACACCGAGGCGTAGAACACCGCAACGCACTTCTCTTCGGGCTCGTAGGCGCTCCATGTGAGGTATTTGTTCAGATACCACGCGAAATTTTTGCGCCAGACGGGGCCGTGCAGCGGGCAGACGAGCCTGATATCCAATCCCGCCGCCTTTTTGAGGACGTTCTGCACCTGTACGCCGTACTTGCCGACGATGTTGAAATAGTAGCGGCGCGCGTCGTCCAAAAAGTCGCGTTCGAAGTCCACTTCGTCGGCAAAGACGCTCCCGGGGAGCGCGCCGAAGGTGCCGAACGCGTCCGCCGAGAAGAGGATCCCGTCCTCGGGGATATAGGTGAACATGACTTCGGGCCAATGCACCATGGGCGCGAACACGAAAGAGAGCGTGCGCTTGCCCACGGAGAGGCTGTCGCCCTCCTTCACGAGGTGCGTTTTACCCGCGAACCCGAAGTAATTTTTCAGCATCTGCGCCACCTTCTGATTGGTGACGACGGTGACGGAAGGATACTTTTCGAGAAGGCGCGCGAACGTGGCGGAGTGATCGGGCTCCATGTGGTGAACGACCACATAGTCGAGCGCTCTCCCGCCAAGCGCATGCGCAAGATTTTCGAAGAACACGTCGGCGACGGCTTGATCGACCGTATCGAAGAGCACCGTCTTTTCGTCCGTCAAAAGATAGGCGTTGTAGGATACCCCGCGCGGCACGGGATAGGCGCTCTCGAAGAGCGCGAGGCGGCGGTCGTTTCCGCCGAGATAGGTAAGTCCGTCCGCAATGCGAACACAGTTGTGCATATCATTCTCCGTAAAATTTGTTTTCGCCCTGCATTATAACATATATCGGAGAAAATTGCAAGGATTCGCGCATGAGAAACCGCGGCGTTATCCGCAGGAAAACGCCGCGGCGCACGGCACGGCGCTTCGAGGACGGGGTGCGTCAGAAATTTGCGCCGTCCCAGCCCCAATCCGCAACGGGATGATAGGTCACATACACCGCCCGCCCGGGGATAGCGAGCTCCTCTTCGAGGACGGAGCAGACGGCGCCCGTCATCTTCTCGCAGTCGGAAGGCGACGCGCTCCCGTACAGGCTGACGGCGACATACGCCCCCTTTTCGAGTTTTTTGCCCGCAAAATACAGGGCGTACTCCTCGGTAAATCCCACCATGAGGTAGCTTTCGGGCTTGTGCAGGATGGCGATGGCTTTTCCGAGCTTCGCCTTGATCGCCTCGCGCTTTTCTTCGGTAAGTTTTTCGGTAACTCTGCAATCGATAAACGGCATATGAATTTCTCCTTTATGTTGTACGGATTTTTGAAAACAAGCGCCTTTTCAGCCGCAAGGCGCGCCGCGGCGGCGTTTTTTTGAAAACGCGCAAAGATTTTCCCGTCGGTTCGGGAATGATTTTTCAACTTACAGCAGGCACCGCGTTCCCTTCAGGATGATCTCGCTCATTTCGTCGGCAAATTTTTCGACGGGCGGGCGGTCCTCCTGTGCGAGCCGCGCCTGCAGGCAGGCGATGCACCCCGAGGAAACAAAGCGGTAGAACTGCGCGACCTTCTCGCGCGGGGCGTGGGAAAAGTACACCGCGTAGTACTCCATACACAGCTGCCGCCCCATCTCCACAAAGCGCGCCACGCCCTCGGCGTTATCGGCGGAGAGGAGCAGGCGGCACACCTGCTCGTTCTTTTCGAGCAGGGCGAACACCATGCGGCACACCCGCCGCACGGACGCGGCGGCGTCGGATTGTTCGAGCACCTCTTTGAGCGTCTGCGTAAATTGGGTGAGAAGATAGGTCTCCAATTTTTCGTTGAGGTCGTATACGTCGAGGAAGTGCGCGTAAAAGGTGCCGCGCCCCACGCCGGCGCGGGAACACAGCTCGCTCACCGTGATCTTACGCAGCGGTTTCTCCCTGCGGAGCTGCAAGAAAGCGTCGATGAGCATTTTATGCGTCAGGCGCACGCGCAGATCTTTGGGGGCAGTTTCGTCAATGTTCATGAATGTGTTCTCCTTCCGGACATTATCGGACAAAGTGTTCGAAAACGCACAGGCGGGTTAAAATTGATCAAGCCGTTCCGCCCCGCCGTATGATATAATACAAGTGAGAAAAGATACTTGCATTTATTATAACACAGGTCGCCTGTGTTGGCAAGAGGGAGGTGCGGCATGAAAAAGATTTATCTTGTAACGGGAGCTGCAGGGCACCTTGGCAGCACGCTCTGCGCGCTGCTGCACGAACGGGGCGAGCGCATCCGCGCGCTCGTGCTCGAAGGCGAAAATACGGCTTTCCTCGGATGTACGGGCGCGGAGATCTTTACGGGGAACGTGCTCGACAAAGACTCCATGCGGGCGTTTTTCGAGATCCCCGCAGGATACGGAGCGGTCGTTCTGCACTGCGCGGGCATCGTGGATATCGGCGGCGCGGAAAACCCCGCGGTGGAAAAGGTCAACGTGGAGGGCACGCGCAACGTGATGGAGATGAGCCGCGCGGCGGATGCGGAAAAGATCGTGTACGTATGTTCGGTGCACGCCCTGCCCGATCTGAAAAAAGGCAGGGTCAAACGGGAGATCGAAACGTTCTATCCCGAAAAGGTGGACGGCGCATACGCAAAGAGCAAGGCGCGGGCGGCGGACATGGTGCTCGGCATGTCGCGCGAAGGGCTGCCCGCCGTGGCGGTGTTCCCTTCGGGCATCATCGGGCCGTACTGCGGAAAGGGCAACCACCTTGTACAGCTCGTGAAAAATTACCTGAACGGCAAACTCCCCGCCTGCGTGCGCGGCGGCTACGACTTTGTGGACGTACGCGACGTGGCGGAGGGCATCCTGCTTGCGGCGGAACGCGGGAAGGCGGGCGAGAGCTACATCCTCTCGGGCGGGTATTACGAGATCCCCGAGATGCTCGCGCTGCTGCGCGAAGTTGCGGGCGGGAGAAAGATCGGCGTCGTGCCGACGTGGATGGCAAAGATGGCGGCGCCGCTCTCCGAATTTATCGCCAAAAAGCGCGGGAGGAAGCCCCTCTTCACCGCCTATTCGCTGCGCGTTCTGCACGAAAACGGGCGCTACTCGCACGACAAGGCGACGGCGGAGCTCGGATACCGCCCCCGCGAGCTGTATGAAACGCTCAAAGATACCGCCGAATGGCTGACTGCCTCGGGCGAGGTGAAGCCGCGCAAGGCGGAAAAAGAAAAGCGCCGCCGCGCCCTGCGCAGGCGCGCGAAAGCGCACGGGTAACCGCGAAAAAACAGAACTGCGCCGCCGCACAAAAGTGCGGCGGCGCAATTTTATTACGGTGAATTATACTATTAAGTGCAACAGATGAGGGAGAAAAAAAGTAGTTCATACAAATCTGTGGTAAAATAGAGTTGCGAAACCAATTTACGTCAAAGGAGATCTGTATGAACTACCACCATTTTACCATAGAAGAGCG
>DBGBVX010000018.1:0-17132 GCA_048370055.1 Candidatus Gallimonas sp.
CTGACCTAAATTACAGCACGGAGTACATTCGACAAAAGAACAAGCGGTTATTGCTGTTCCTGCAACAAAAAATCAACGATCAAGGGGGTGAACCGATTGAAGGAAATCGAACTTAAAAATAATCCTTTGGGTATTCGGGTGTATGCCGTCGGGGAGCCTGACCTCGATCATATGCCCGAAGAGGAATACAACTTATTCACATCGTCGCTGGCGCTCTATATTAACGACTATATAACAAAATCTGAACACGATAAGGAGGAGAAAAACAATGCCGTATAGCCAAGTAAAAGTATATTCGGACGGGAGCCACTATATCGGCATTCCGTACATACCCGACCCGCGCGCGAGAAACCGCCGGCCGCGCCATGAGGAAATCATAGAAGTTAAAGAACCTGTTGTCGATACAGAAGTCAGTGCTGACGATGAACAGTCCGCCTCCATTGAAACGGAACAGACGACGCAAAATCCCGATGACGTACAAGAAAAAAGCGCGCCAACTGCCGTGAGACAGATGACGCGCAAAGAGCTGTTTGATGAATTGTATCAAGAAACATTTGACATGAAAAAGCGGGAACGTTGGTCATATATCGTAAAGCAAATGCTGCCCTATTTTGAGGACGGCTCTTCTTGCCATGCCTTCGTGGAGCAAAATTTTGAACGAAAACACCGCAACATGATCTGCCGCCGCACACGCCTTTGGAGAAAGATAAACCACCAGCATTTCAACTATTTTGTAACTGTCACATATTTTTATGGATACTCAATTATTGATTATGGGCGTGTAAAACTACTTATAAATAAAAAGGAAGCCGAGCAAGGAAACATCCCTTGCTCGGCTCTCAAAGTCTTTTATAGGTGATTTCAGCGACGATTTTGCGACCGTTGACGTCCGCGAGGAACTATGCTACCATAGCCGACCGAAAAAGCACAAATTCGGAGGGTATGGCAGAATAAATCATTCAAGGCGGACGATCAGACCGAAATAATCGCGGGTAAAAAATAATCCGGACTTCGGATATGTTCCGAGGTTCGGATTATTCTGGTGTGGTGACCCCGACGGGAATCGAACCCATGATACCACCGTGAAAGGGTGATGTCTTAACCTCTTGACCACGGGGCCACAAGAACCTGACCCTTTTGCAATGCGCTTGCAAAATACCTCAGGATATAAAAAACGGCTTGACGCCGGTTTTTTTGGTAGCGATGAGTGGAGTCGAACCGCTGACCTATCGGGTATGAACCGATCGCTCTAACCAACTAAGCTACATCGCCGTATGGTTGCGGGGGCAGGATTCGAACGTGCGACCTTCGGGTTATGAGCCCGACGAGCTACCTGGCTGCTCCACCCCGCGATATTGGTATCCGGATAACCGAATAGCTTATTCATTGTAACGGAACAAAAGGAGTTTGTCAACCGTTTTTGGAAAAAATATTTGAAATTTTTTCGGATTTTTTGAACCGATATGAAAACCGCGCGCCCGCTCAGAAGATATCGTGCGCGACGGGCGCATAGAAGAGGCGCTCCGCCTCCTCCCCTTTTGCGAACGCAAGGATCCACATGAGCTTTGCCACGGTCGCTTCGAGCGTCATGCAGCGCGCCTCGAGGATGTTCCCGCATGCGCGCAGTTTCCTGCCCACCGCATAGGTATCCATCGCGCTCCCCTCCCGCTCCACCTGCGTGGTGAGCACCGCCGTCCTGCCCTTGGCGAGAAACGCCTTCAGACGGGCAAAAAAGGCGTCGTTATCGTAATTGGGGAGACCGCCCGCGCCGAAGGATTCGATGATGAGCCCGTCGCAATGCGCCTCCAAATAATCGAAGATGTCCGCCCGAAGCCCCGGGATCATTTTGAGGACGAACACGTTCTCGTTGAGCGCGCGGTAAAACGTCGGCGCGCCCGCGGGCTTGGGCTCCTCGATATAGTAAAAGGGCTTGCCTTCGCGCATGACGGCGGTGGCGGGGAAATCGATGCTCGAAAAGGCGTTGAAACTGCGGGTGCGCGTTTTTTTGGCGCGCGTGCCCAAGATCACGTTGCCGTCGAACACGATGTGCACGCCCGAGGCGCCGTCGTCCGCGCAGTAGGAGAACGCCTCCGAGAGGTTGCGGCGGGCGTCGGTATCGCGCGTGTACACCGATTTCTGCGAGCCCGTGAGCACGATGGGCTTTGCGCTGTTCTGCACGAGATAGCTGAGCGCCGCGGCGGTGTACGCCATCGTATCCGTTCCGTGCGTGACGACAAAGCCGTCGTACTTTGCATAATTTTCCTCGATGAGTTTTGCGATGGCGAGCCAATGTGCGCCGCAGATATTCGTACTGTCGAGGTTGAAGGGCTGCGCCGCCGTGACGGAGCAAAGTTGCGCGATCTCGGGCACGCAGTCCAAGAGCTCCTCGGAGGAGATGACGGGTTCCAATCCGTTGCCCGTATTGCGGGAGGCGATGGTGCCGCCCGTGGCGATCATGAGAATGTGTTTCATATCCTGACTCAGTATGCGCATATCAGCGCAGTTTTTCACGCAGGCGCAGGCGCTCGCCCTCGGTGAGCCCCATATCTGCGAAGATCGCATCCGTATCCATACCATGTCTGCAAACGGGCGGCAACGCCGCAGCCATGTCCGCGGGGAGCCCGTCCGCGGGAACGCCCGCATGGAGCAGCAGAAACGCCCCTGCCATGTCCGCCGAGCGCCCGTAAACGAGCGCGCAGCCGCGCTCGCAGGAGAGGGCGCGGAGAATCTCCGCCCGCCCGTCCTCCTCCGTGCAATAAAGCGCCGTGACGCCGTATTCTCCGAGCCTGCCGCGCGCCGCGGGCGGAAGCTGCGCGCCGACGAGCACGCGCCCGAAACGGGTATAGTGCTTTTCGTCGTAACGGATGCCGCCGAGTTCGCGAAATACCGCGCCGCCCGCCGTGAGCCTGCGCGCGCCGTACTTTGCGGCGACGCGCTTGATGAGGCGCACGTCGTAAGGGGCATTCCCCTCTTCCGCGTCGAGAACGCGCTCGACGACGGCGCGCTGAAGCCGGTCGTGCACGCCGACGGGCGCAAGCACCCGCTCCCCGACGGAGAGCGGAAGATCGCTCCGGTACCAATAGGTGCGGTCGGCAAGATTGCCATCCTCCGCAAAGCGGAGCGCCGCGAAGGTCACCATTCGTTGGGGAAGGGCGGGTTTTCGGCGAGCCACCAATCCTCGTAATACTTCACATACTGCGAGCAGCTCTCGCTCACGTCGTCGTTCAAAGGAAGATCGCTCCGATCCCAAAACGCCTTTACGAACGCCTCGCAATTTTCCGCGGTGACCTCGGCAAGAAACTTTGCGCCCAACTCCAAAATATTTTCGGGGCGTTTTTTGCAGGCGCGCACCGTCTCTTCGAGACGGCGGTTGCAGGGGAAGAGCGCGCGGTTTTCGATGAGGATGAGCCGGTACACGCTGTACACGATCTCCTGCGCGAGGTGCGCCCGCATGTAGGCGTTCTCCGCGGGCACGATGTTGAGGAAATACCCGCGGTTGAGCTGTAAATTGGCGCAGAAACAGGCGATCTTATCGGCGACGGTGTGTTCGGGGTAGGCGGAGATCTCCTCGACGAGCGCGGGGATCTCCCCGTCCGTCGTGCACAGGACCCGCGCCTTTACATAGGCATTGCGCGTGGGCTCGCTTGCATACTGCGCGGCGCGCTGCAAGATGGCTTTCGTCTTGTACTTGATATCGAAGTACCCGCCCTCGTACGTGCAGTGCCCCGGGATGACCTCCGCAAGGCGGTTTTCCGCCGCGAGCGCGGCATATTTTTCCTCCGTGACGACGATGATCGCGTCGATATCCGAATCGGGGCGGGCGTTGCCCTTGACGGTGGAACCGTCCAAAACGACGGCGATAACGCCCTCCTGCCCCTCGAAATACTCTCTGAGCTTTTGCGCGCTCTCTTCGTGATGTCTGTACATATTCCCCTCCCGTATGTTTTCCGGAAGGTATTATAGCATACCGCCGCAGCTTTCGCAAGAAAAAGCGCGCACGAAACGCACAGACGAAAGGGCAAAAAAGCCGCCGCGGAAACTTCCGCGGCGGCGCAGCTTGCTTTTTTCCTTTCTTTACGCTTCCCCGTCCGTGTGATCGTGCGGTTCATCCTGCGAAGCTCCGTCCTGCTGCAAAACTTCGTCCTGCACGGGTTTTTGCGCGTTTCCCGCCGCCTTTGCCTGCTCGGCGCGGAGTTTGGGATAATCGGTCGCGCACACGATGACCGCCGCGACGAGGAACGCGACGATAAACGCTGCCACACCGACGAGTACGACCGAAGTGCCGCCCGAAGCTTCGGGCAGACGCGTCTGATAGGTCGCCCACGTATTGCTCTCGTAGATCGCCGTCGTCACCTGTTTGAGCGTATCCGCGGCGGCGCTCAGGGCGGTATACTGCGCGTCGAGCGTCTGCAAAAACGCCTTGACGCCGTCCACGTTCAGCGTGCCGCCGCCCTCATCCGTTTCGGACGTGACGAAGTCTCCAAGCTGAGAGGCGATGGTCGCATTGCGGACGATATATTCCCCGACGAGGGTGTTCCCGTTCACGCCCGTAACGCCCGAGATATCTTTGAAACTTTCGATGATGCGTTCGTTGAGCTCATATTCCGCCTTGAGTTCGGCGCGGTACTGCGTGACCGCGGACTGTATCTCGCTGTCGGTAGCGTCCTGCCCGATCACGAGGCTGCCGTAGCCGCCGCGTTCGCACGCGTGTTCGAGGCTTGACTGCAAACTCGACCCGAGGATGACGCCCGCCTCCGCACGGTAGTTGCCGAGCGTCTTGCTCTCATCCCCCACCTGCACGGAATAGGCGCTCGAATAACGGCTGATCCAAGTATCGTAGCTCGTGATGAGCGTGGTACGCAGCTGCGTGAGCATGGAAAGCCGCTCTTCAAGCGCCGCGGCGTAGTAGGCGGAGGAATCCACCGAATAATCGAGCGATTCCGCCTTGCCGAGGAGCGCGGCGACGGCTTCATCCGCAACGGCGGCGATGAATGCGCCCGCCGTCCCCACATCGGCAAAGTAACGCCCGCCCACGCGGATCGTATATACGCCGAGATAGAGGCTGCTCGTTTCGCCGTCCGACGCGGACGAGATCGAAATATCGTCGTTTTCGAGCATCTCCTCTATATCGACGCCCGAAAAACGCTCGTCGCTCGCCTTGGCGGCGTTGAGCGCGTCCTCCGAGATGATGTTGCGGTAGTAAAACGGCGTGCCGGCGGCATATTGCTGCGTGGACGACGCGGGACTTGCAAGCGCGAACGTCATGCTGTACTCGGTCGAGCGCGGATTGAGAAACAACGCGACGACCATGATCGCGACGGCGGCGACGAGCACCGACGCAAGGAGCACCGCCCAGATGCGTTTTTTGAGCATACGGCAGATCTCCCCGAAAGTGATGCCTTCTTCCCGTTCTTCCACGTTTGTAAACTCCTTTGATCTGTTCTTATACACCTATTATACCCCCCCCCGATTTTCTGTCAAGTGATTTACGGTGGTTTTGCGGAATTTTGGAAATGTTTCACCTACATTTTTCAAAGCACTCAAACAATTATAAAAAAACCGCGCATTATCCGCGCGGTTTTCCTTCGTAACTCGGTTTATTTTAATCTTTTGTAAAAAAATCACTCCATTTCGATGCGGGCGAGAACGGACGCGTTCCCGATCGCCCTTCCGCCGCCAAGCACGACCGCCATCTGCGGATCGCCCGTGAGGTGCGCCTCCATTTGGAGCTTGTCCGCCATGTAATCGGCAAAGCCCGCGATGTTGCAGACGCCGCCCGCGAGGAACACGCCGTTCTTGACCATGGCGGCGGAGACCTCCGCGGGGAGTTTTTTGAGCACGAGTTCCGCATATTCGGCGATCTTATCGGCGTAGATGCGGATGGGAAAGAGGATATCGGCGGAGGAGACGGCGACGGAGCGGGGTTTGCCCGTCGTGACGTCGCGCCCGTTGACGATGGTGCTCTGATAGTCGTTGGGAATGAGGCTCCCCACCGTATTTTTGAGTTTTTCGCTCGTCTGCGAGCCGATCTTGAGATTGTATGTTTCGGCGATATGATCGATGATGTGCACATCCATATTGTTGCCGCCCACGTTCATCGTGAGCCCCGCGATGATGCCGTCGAGCGAGAACACGGCGGCGCTCGTCTTGCCGGCGCCGATATCGAGCGCGAACACGGGATTGGACTCGGAGAGCGGGACGTCCTGCCCCAATGCCGTGAGATAGGGCGATTCGGCAAAGCGCACGCGGGAGAGCCCCACGGACTTCGCCACGCGGCAGTACTTTTCGCGCAGTTCCACAGAAGCGGCGCACGGCACGCAGAAGAGCACCTCGACGGAGCGCGTGCGGCGCACCACCTTGCCGAGAAAGTACTCCAAAAGCGCCGCGGCGTAGCGTTCGTTGACGATCTCGCCCTCGTAGACGGGGAAACACACATCGGTGAGTTCCGCCGTTTTGCCGAGCAGCCGCTTTGCCTCGTTGCCGAAGGCGCGGATCTCCCCCGTCTCCTTCTGTACGGTGACGCAGGTCGCCTCGGCGAGCACGATGCCGCTCCCGATCTTGTAGATTTTCGTGATCGAAGTCCCGAAGTCGATTGCAAGTTTGAGCATAGTTTTTCCTCAGTACCTTGTATCAGATGAGCGCCGCCTCGCGGAAGATCGCCTTCAGGCGCTCCACGGGCAGCCCCACCACGTTTGTAAAACTTCCCTCGTATCTGTCGACGAGCGGATACCCGTCCTGAATCCCGTAGGCGCCCGCCTTGTCCATGGGGAGCCCGCTTTTCACATACGCCTCGATGAGTTCCTCCTCGAGCGGGCGGAAAAAAACGCGCGTCTCCACGACGTCGGAATATATCTTTTGCGGGGTGACGAGGCACACGCCCGTATAAACGGCGTGCTGTTTTCCGCTGAGGAGGGCGAGCATCCCGCGCGCCTCTTCCTCCGAGCGGGGCTTGCCGAAGATACGCCCGCCGAGGGCGACGACGGTATCGGCGCCGAGCACCGCGCAGTCGGGATGGCGCGCCGCGACGTCCTCCGCCTTGCCGCGGGCGAAAGCAAGCGCCGTTTCGCGCGCAGAAAGCCCCGCACTCTCCTCGGAGAAGTGCGAAGGCTCTACGGAAAAATCGGATATGAACGCGCCGAGGAGCTCGCTGCGGCGCGGGGAATTGCTTGCCAAGATGAGCTTCACAGGATCTCGAGGTTCTTCTTGAAGGTGCGTTTGAACTCGGGACCCGCCGCCATCGCCTGCCTGATCTCGAGCGCCGCGTCGCCCGCGAGCTCCGTCTTCATGATGACGGAATCGCCGAGGACGTCGCAGTTGATGCCCGTGACGACGCCCAACCCGCTGCGGTCGAGCGCCTCGCCGATGCGCAGCAATACGCCCAACTTTTTGACGATATCCAAATCCTCTTCGGAGACGATATCGCGGTAGCGCGACCACTCGGCGGCGTTGATATCCTCTTTTTTATGGCATCCCGCCACGAAGGCGGCGAGCACGATCTCGCGGTGCGTCGCGCCGCAGATGCCCGAATTGAGGATCATATAGCGGCTGTGCTGAGCATGGTTGTAGTAGCGCACGCGCAGCCCGCAGTCGTGCAGGCTCGCGGCGATCTTGAGCACTTTGAGGTATACGCGCGGGAACTTGTGCAGCACGCGGAGCTGTTTGAAGAGCTGTATGGAGAGCCGCACCGTGTGTTCGACGTGCTTTTCGTTTAAGCCGTAGTACCTGACGAGGGTATTGAGCGAATAGCTCAGAACGTCGAGAATGGGACGTTCCACCGTCTGAGGCACCGCCTGATTGAACATGATGCCCTCGCGCAGGCCGTACCCGCCGACGGTGAACGACTCGATGTGCAGATAGTCGGTGAACGCCTTGATGATGGCGAGCGCCGCGGGCATGATGTCCGCGCGGGCGGGCGAGAGCCCGCGGATGCGCTTGCGCTTTTCCACATCGAGAACGCGCACCATCTCGTAGATGGAGCGGAAATCCTCCACCGCGAAGGAATAGTTGTGCACCGTGTTGAGGGGGTATTTGCGCACGAGGCGGTTGATCTTGTAGAGGTTGCGGAAGGAGCCGCCCACGCCGATCATCTGCACGTCGGGCTCGACTTCGGAGAGCCACTCGATCTTTTTGAACTGCTCGGTGAAGAACTCCTCGATCTTCGCCGTCTGCTCCTCGGGCGGAACGCCGTCGTCGGCAAAGAGATCGGTCAGCGTGACCGCGCCGAACGCGAGCGTCGCGTAGTGCAGGATGTTGCGGCGGTTGTAGTAGATGATCTTGGTGGAGCCTCCGCCGATCTCGAGAATGATCCCCTTGGGGATATCCATGGAGTTGATGACGCCGCGGTAGACGAGCGTCGCCTCCTCTTCCTCCGAGAGTACGTCCACTTTGATGCCGCACGTCGCTTGGATCTCATCGAGAAACGAGCGCTGATTTTTTGCGCGGCGGACGGCGGCGGTCGCGACCGCGATGATGCGTTCCACGCCGCTTGCGTCGCACAGGCGCTTAAACATTTTAAGCGTGCGGATGGTCTCCGCAACGCGCTGCGGCTTCAAAAAGCCGTCTCTGTCCATATCCTGCCCGAGGCGCACGCTCTCTTTGAGCTCGTCCTCGACCATAAAATGATTGTCCCCGAATAACTGCACGATCACGAGGCGCGCGGAATTGGAACCGAGATCGATGATCCCGATCTTTTCCGCCGCCTTTGCCTGCGCTTCGACGATTTTTTCCATGACGTTCCAACCTTTACCGTGTGAAATTTCGGACCTGCCCGTCCGATCAGGAGAACGCGGAGGCATCCGTTCGCCGTGCGGAAATCGCACCCGCCCGCACGATATTTTTTCTCATTCGCTCGACAATGCCCCTATTCCGTAAACTTACTCGTCTACTATTCTATCACACGAAGGGCGGTTTGTCTATACCCTTTTGAAAAAAAATTTCGCGAAAATTTGTCATTTTTTCGGGAATTTCCGCCTGAAAAGTGCGTCCCGCAGGCGAAAAAGCGCCAACACGATGAGAAAAATGCCGAAACCTTTTTCCAAGACATCGGAAGGGAGGTTCGCCGCGAGGAGAGAGCCGAGCGCCGAAAATAAAAGCGCGGGCAGAACGAGCGGAAGGAGCCCCTCCCCGCGCACGAGTCCCGCTTTCGCGTGCACGCTCAGCGCGAGCGCCGCCATCGGGAGAAAGGAGAGGAGGTTGACCCCCTGCGCCGCCGCCTGCGGAACGCCGAAGAGCGTCAAAAGCGGAATAAGCGCGGTGCCGCCGCCCATGCCCATGCCGCCGAGCAGCCCGCCCGCGAAGCCGCACAGCATGAGGAGGATGAACGCCATTAAAAGAGCGCCTTCCCGCCCGCGGCGAGCATGAGCACGGCAAAAAGGAGGGAGAGTGCCTTTGGCGGCAGCACGGGAAGCAGTTTTGCGCCGAGATACCCGCCCGCGAGCACGCCCAAGGAGACGGGCAGAAAGACCGCCCACGGCACCAACCCCGCCCACAGATAGACGACGGCGCTCACGAGCGACGCGGGCAGGATGAGCGCGATGGCTGTGGCGTGCGCCTGCCGTTCCCCCCTGCCCTCGATGCGCTCCAGAAGGGGCACGGCGATCATGCCGCCCCCGCCGCCGAACACGCCGTTCGCCGCGCCCACGGCGCTCCCGCCGAGAAGGCGCCTGAAAAATTTCCCCTTTTGCGCCATGTTTCTGATAAAACCTCCCCTTTCCGCCCCTTCCGCGGGGCGGAATATCCATGCCATCAGTTTGTATGGATTTTCGAAAATTTTTCCCGCATTGCACGAAATCCTCGCGAATTTCACGCGGAAATGCTTGCCTTGAAGGGCGTTTTATATTAAAATAGAGAAGTATTTCGAAAAAACGGCGGCATGCTGCAAGCTGCCCGCCTCTATAAGGAACGGATATGGCACATTATTTCGGAAAAGACAAGTGGAAGCGCCGCGCAGGTCTGGCGCTCTCCGTCGCACTCACCGCAAGCCTCTCGCTCGGGATCTTCGCCGCCTGCACGGACGGCACGACGACCGACGACGATGACGAAGAGACGACGACCTCGCAGACGGATACCCAAAAGATCCGCAACGGGAACTTTGAATTTTACAGCGAAATGGACGAAGATCTCGCGGACAAGCGCGACCTTATTTCTACGCCCACGAACTGGACCTTCTCTTCGGGTTCCCCTACGTCGGATACCTCTTCGGGCATCATCGACGTGACGGAGTGGAACACCCTCACCGCCTCGGGCAGCTCGTTCTTCGAAAATCTGAACACGCAGCTTGACGACGCGACCGCGGACATGAGCGACAGCGAAACGGAGGACTATAAAGATACCTTCTTTTCCGAGCACCTCAACGACGTGACCGCCCATTGGGAAGACGAGGACGTGACCGTATACGACCGCCTCAGATTTTATTCGGTATTTGAGGATCAGATCGACGACCTCGACTTCGGCTCCGACGCCGCCGAACTCTTCGCCGACTACGAGTATTCCATCGACTTCGAGGATGTGGCGAACCTCGCCGAGGATCTGGGCGAAACGGCGCCCGCCCTGCACGAGGGGGTAGCCGAGGACGAGACCGCCATCCTCATGGTGCACAACCGCCGCACTTCCGACAGCGTTGTGGGCACGGGGCAGCACTATACCTCGGGCACGACCATCACCTTAGACGCGGGCACTTCCGCCGAACTCTCCGTATGGGTGCGCACCGACGCGCTCAAATACGGCTATGAGGACGCAAGCACGACCATCCGTTCGGGCGCGTACATCGAAGTCGCGCAGACGGTGGGCGGCACCGCGCTCGACGATTGGCGCATCGAGAACATCCGCACGGACGGCGCATGGCAGGAGTACAAGCTCTCCATCCGCGCCTGCTCCTTTGCCGAGACCACCTTCACGGTGGAGCTCGGGCTTGGCGGCGGCTCCTCGGACGACAGATTTGACTCCATCGACGGCTACGCCTTCTTCGACGACCTCACCTGCACCATCGTTCCCAACGCGGACTTCGACGAGACGCTCGGCGACGATTACACCGCCGACCTCAACAGCAAGGGCGACGACAAGGTGTTCGACGACAGCGCTTTGAAATCCAATACAAACTATGCCCGCACCTTCTCGCTCGATCTGTACATGGACTGCACGAATTTCGATCTTGACGAGAGCGGCATGCAGCTTTCCGAAGCGACCCTCACCGAGGAAGTTTCGGGCAGCAGGACGTACACCTCCAAGATCAAAGACAACCGCAACGACGGCAGCGTGGCGGAAAACAGACGGAGCGTAACGGGATACTTCACCTTCGACGAGCTCCAAAACAGCAATAACCTGTACCTTCAGAACATCGTCGCGAACGACTTCATCTCCCCCGACGACGAGAGCGGCTTCCCCTTCCGCAATGCGGACGGCACCCTCGACGGCGGCGCAAAGGTGCTCCTTCTCCTCTCCACCAACGGAGCGGCTTACACGGCGAAGTTCAGCGCGAACGACACCTTCACGCTGAACAAAAACGAATACATGCTCGTCTCCTTCTGGGTCAAGACGAGCGACATCAGAAGCGGCGCGACGGGCGCCTCCGTCACCCTTGTGGACGGCGAGAACCGCACCTCCATCACGGCGTTCGATACCAACAGCGCCGACACGGTGGATATCGACGACGACACGACCGACATCTACAACGGTTGGGTGCAGTGCTTCTTCTACGTTGCCAACGAGACGGATACGCAAAAGACCTTCTCGCTCGAATTCAACTACGGTCCCACCGACGTATCGACGGCGGAGCTCACCGCCTATGCGGACGGCTACGCGGCGTTCACGGGATTTGAATTCAGCCGGATGACTTCCACGCAGTACGGCTACGCGGCGGCGACCGACTACGCGCAGAAAGTTTCCCTTACGGGCAGCGTGGACAACGATTCGCAGTTCGACTCCGCCGCGGCGACCTCGAACATCGAGGAAGGGCTTGCAAAGCCCGTCTCCTTCCGCGGCGTGCAGGCAGGCAGCAACGTGCTCGATCCGGACGGCTCCGCCAATCCCACGAGCGAGGAGCTTGCCGCGGCAGACATCTACACCGGCATGCTCAACGCGAAGTACGCCGACGCCTACAGAAATCTTGACGAAGATTGGGTGAACGCGCTCAAGGCTGTGACGAAAACGAGCGGCGAATACGCAAACGGCGAGGCGTGGTGGCAGGCGGCGTTCGGCAGCGGCACCGCAGGCTCGCGCGTTGCCAATCAGCCCCTCCTCATCTACAACGGCGGAAGCACAGCGGCGGCGTCCTACGGATATATCCTCCGCGCTTCGCAGACGGTCTCCGCGAACTCCGCGCAGCGCATCTCCGTGCGCGTGAAGCTCTCCGAAGGCGCAAAGGCGACGGTGTACCTCATTGATACGTCCGACGCGAAAGCGGGATACAACGATCCGCTCATGCCCACCATTCCCGCCGTCACCTATTGGTACGACGACAACGGGAACATCGTGAACAAGGATCCTTCGAGCGACGATTTCATCGCCCGCGAAGACGTGCTCTACTACCTTGCGGACAACGGGCTCTACTACAAGGCGGGCACGAGCGAGAGCGACGAGAACGTCGTGTACTATGCAAACCTTGCCAACTACGAGCGCGACGAAGAGGGCAACTATGTGACGAGCGACGGCACCATCGCCTTCTACCACAACCCTGCGGACGCGAACGAGGATACCGCCTATGCCTACCGCACCGAGGTGAGCTTCGGCAACTATACCTACTCTCAGCCCGTAACGCCCCTCTCCTCCGACGAAAGCATCCCCGTGCGGTACACCGCTCCCGCAGATATGGCGAACTACGGCACCGCCATCGAGGTATCTTATGACGAAACGAACGGCGGTTGGGCGGAAGTCGTGTTCTATGTGCAGACGGGCAGCGAGGCAAAGAACTACCGCCTCGAAGTGTGGGCAGGCAGCCGCACCAACAAGGACGACGGGCTGCCCGCGGGCGGATATGTGTTCTTCGACGACTACACCTCCGCGTCTACCTCCGACTACGACACTCTTCTCGACGAAGCGGTGAGCGAGCTGAAGTACGAGGCGGGGCTCGGCGAAGACGACAAACTCGAAGGCGCCCTCTACTACACCTTCACCTTCTACGATTCGCCCGACTATCTGCGTTACGACGTCAACGAAGATGAGGACGAGCTTGGCAACCCCTACGGCTCCTACACGCAGTCGAGCTACAGCGAAGAGATCGTGTACCTGAAGAACGGCTCCACGATGTTCCTCAACTACGGGGCGACGGATGTGACCGTGGAACAGGACGACCTCGGCTCGGGCGACGACAATACGTCGGACGACGACACGTCGGCGACGTCGGATACCAACATCTGGCTCGTCATCTCCTCGAGCGTGCTCGCAGTCGTGCTCCTCTTCGCGATCGTCGCCATCATCGTGCGCCGCGTGCATGCGAAAATGAAGAAGCACGCCAAGGTCAAGCCCGCGAAGGCGCCCAAGGCGAAGCGCGTAAAACCCGCCGCGCCCGCCGAGGCTCCCGAAGCCGACGAACCCGAAGCGTCCGCCGATGAAAACGACCCCTATAACGACTGATAAGGTCTCAGAAAAACTTTCAGCCCCGAGCAATGCTCGGGGCTGATTTTTTATGGAACGCGACCGCCTATTTTGCAAAGAAATTGCGGATGATCTCGGCGATCTTGCTTCTATATATAATGTTGGCACTGCCGCCCGTAAAGCACAGCGGCGGATAGACGACGCACCACCAATTATCCCCCTCTCCCGTGCCCAATTCGAGGATGAGCGCGTCGTACACGCCCGCGGGCAGCGTCGCGCCGTCATAAACGCGCGTGGGGAACTCCTCCCGCCGCACGCTCGCCCGCGCCCCGTAAGCGTATCCGTTTTCGAGAAGGACGCGCTCCGCGACCTTTTCGATGCTGCCGAGCCGCGCCTCGATGGCAGCGACCGCCTCGTCCTTCGTCTCGCATTCCGCGACCACGGGCGTGAGATACGCCACGACCTCGTCGCGCACCTCGTACTTGACCGCCTGATCGTCGGCGCCGTTGGAATTGGCGCGGATATGTACGCGCAGATACGCCTCCGTCTGGGCTGTTCCGCCCGTTCCGCCGAACATGCACGCAATGAGCACGATCGCCGCCGCCAAAACAATCCATACCGCCGCTTTCTTCATAAAAAACCTCCGCATCGTTCGCGGAGGTTATTGCCCTGTGATTTGATTTTTATACGCGGCACACCGCAAAAAAATGGTCACGGAAGGCGCCGCGCGCCCGTGATCGTTCCGCCGCCGAGGCACTGCGTTTCGTCGTACAGCACGGCGAACTGCCCTTCCGTAACGGCGCGCTGCGGCTCTTCGAAATAGATGTTCAGCGAGGTCTCCCCCGTCCGCTCCACGCGCACGTTCTGCTCTCCTTGGCGGTAGCGGAACTTCGCGCGGCAGGAAAAGGCGTCCGCCTCGGGCGGGAACGGGATAAAGTTCACGCCCTCCACCGTACACATGTCCGAATAGAGCGGGCGCTCGTCGCCGTGGGAGACGTACAGGATGTTGTTCTCCAAATCCTTTTTCACGACGAACCACCTGCCGTCCTCGCCCTTTCTGCCGCCCAGATCGAGCCCGCGCCGCTGCCCGAGCGTATAATACATCAGCCCCATATGCTCCCCCACGACCTCGCCCGAAAGAGAACAGATCTTCCCGCGCTGCGCGGGCAGGTATTCCTGCAAAAATTTGCGGAAATTCCGCTCGCCGATAAAGCAGATCCCCGTGGAATCCTTCTTTTTTGCGGTCGCGAGCCCGTTCCGCTCGGCGATGGCGCGCACCTCCGCCTTGGTGAGGTCGGCAAGCGGAAAGAGCACGCCCTCGAGCTGACTCTGCGTGAGCTGATTGAGAAAATACGTCTGATCCTTACCCGCGTCCTTCGCCTTCAGAAGGCGGTGTACGCCGCCCGCATGCGAGATCCCGCAGTAGTGCCCCGTCGCAATGAGATCGGCGCCCAATGCGCGGGCATAGTCCTTGAACGGTCCGAATTTGATCTCGCGGTTGCACAGTACGTCGGGGTTGGGCGTCCTGCCCGCGCGGTACTCCGCAAGGAAGTAGGAGAACACGCGCTCCATGTATTCCTTGGAAAAATTGACGGTATAATACGGAATATCCAAAAGCCCGCACACGCGCACCACGTCGTCGAAGTCCTCCTCCGCCGTGCAGGCGCCGTTCTCGTCCGTCTCCTCCCAATTCTTCATGAACAGCCCCACGACGCGGTAGCCCTGTTCCTTGAGAAGGAGAGCGGCGACCGAACTGTCTACGCCGCCGCTCATCCCGACGACGACCGTCTTTCCGTTTTCAGCCATCATACTTCCTCCCCGAAAAATTTTCCAAAATTATACCATATTTGCGCGAAAATATAAAGCAATTTCGCCCGAGATGTGCTATAATAACCACATAATACATCTGCATGCACTCGTGGCGCAATTGGATAGCGTGTCAGCCCCGAGCGCAGCCCGACCGAGGGGACCCCTTCGGGGTGTCGGTCGACGCTGAAGGTTGTGGAACTTTTCCGCACGACAATTTCATATCACCATGCACTCGTGGCACAATTGGATAGTATGTCAGCCCCGAGCGCAGCCCGACCGAGGGGACCCCTTCGGGGTATCGGTCGACGCTGAAGGTTGCGGAACTTTTCCGCACGACAATTTCATATCACCATGCACTCGTAGCGCAATTGGATAGCGTGTCAGCCTCCGACGCTGAAGGTTGTGGGTTCGATCCCCGCCGGGTGCACCAAAGCCCCCTTGCGGGGGCTTTTGCATGCGGCAGGGGTGAGAACCCACCGTTCGCCCCGTTGCAACGCAACGGCACGAGGCGCTTGGCGCCGAAGTATCCCCGCCGGGTGCACCAAAGCCCCCCTTGCGGGGGCTTTTTTATTCAAAAGACTTCACATACAGCTCAATAGTAGCTTTTAGCTTATTATAAATTGTATTTATAGCATATAATTATAATATTTTCGAAAAATATCATAAAAAAGTCTTGACGCATATAAAACTTTCTGATATAATACAGTTACAATGAAAACAGGAGGTCTTGATCAATGGAGTACAGTCAGGTAATTTTGGAAATGTTGGAACGTATCAAAGTTCTGGAAAACAAAGTAAAAGTGTTGGAAGAGAAAATTGAAAATGCACCTGTTGTTTCCCGCTCACAAGCTGATGTAAAGCTTGAAAAAGTGAGTGCAAAATACAGAAATCTGGCGGAGTATCTGTTGTCGTCGAATGAAACAAGGGTCACGCTTACCTATTCTCAGATAGAACAGATTTTGGGATTCTCATTACCCGATACTGCAAGAAAATTCAAACAATCGTATTGGGCGAATACAGAAACGCACTCCTACGCCTCGAGTTGGATGGCTGTCGGCTATAAAACGCGCGTGGACGCCGAGAACGACAAAGTTACTTTCATCAAAAATTTGATTTAAAAGAGGCCTCCTTATGAAAATCGGCTATTCGGATTTTGTAAAAACGATTCTTGATAAGTTGGAACAGGACGGCGGAAAATCTCAGCTCACGATGATCAATGGCGGGATCATGAAACTTTGGCTATCTGATAGCAAAAACGGCATTATTAACTCTCGCCTCTCGTCGCTGAACTGTGAGTTCACAATTTTATACGCAATTTATGAAAAAGCGATCTCTCTCGGCGGTGAAATGTATTTGGGCGCAAACGCAGCCCAAAACGGTCAGAGAATCGGAAGCGACGGCTTCCCTGCCGATACGATCGACGGATTTATCTCTATCAACTTTTACGGTAAGAACATCGGAGACAAAACGCTGCGCCGCTCTACATATTATGCCGCGATTCTCGATTGGGCAGGTTTTGCAAAAAATCACAGAGGCGGCGTTATTACGATCAGGGAAGCGTATATGTAATAATCTGAGAATTTCATGATCCGGCGCGCGAAAATGCCGCGTACAATAAGAAAAAGCCCCTTTGGGGGGCTTTTTTTGTTGCCATGGTGAATTATACTATTAAGTGCAACAGATGAGGGAGAAAAAAAGTAGTTCATACAAATCTGTGGTAAAATAGAGTTGCGAAACCAATTTACGTCAAAGGAGATCTGTATGAACTACCACCATTTTACCATAGAAGAGCG
>DBGBVX010000019.1:0-3946 GCA_048370055.1 Candidatus Gallimonas sp.
GGCGGAGAGCCTCCCGCCCCGCTCCGCGCAGGCTGTTTTCATATACTCTCAGTCAGCGCCTTTTTTCGCTCTTTTACACGCAAAAGCCGCGCTATATGCGCGGCTGAAATGCTTACGAATTCTTTTTGACGGCGGCGCGGCAGCTGCGGCGCAGACGGCGCAGGTGCGTGCGGGAACGCCGCGCAGGAGCCTCCCTGTGGCGGCGCATGACGACGATATATGTAACGATGAGGAAAATATCGGCGGCGACCCATGCGGCGGGACTAGAAGCGCATACGCCCGTATACCCCCAATAGCGGACGAACACGAGCGCGGCGAGCGACCGCCCGAAGAGCTCCGTCACGCCCGAAAACGTGGTGATCCCGCTCTTGCCGATCCCCTGCAAGGTGTTGCGGAACACATAGATCGCCCCGAGCAGCGGATAGAGCGAGCACTGCCACAGCAGATACTGCCTGCCGTAGCCGATGATCTCGTCGTAAAGATCGGCGACGTCCGCGCTCAGATCGGTATTCAGAAAGAGGTTCATGAGCGGCTCGCACAGCCCGACGGCAAAGGCAAACCCGACGACGGAACCGGCAAACACATACACCATGCCCGCGAACACGCCCCTGCGGATGCGCCCGTACTCGCCCGCGCCGTAGTTCTGCCCCGCGTACGTCGCAAACGCGGTGCCGAGCGCAGTGAACGTGCGGTTGGCGATGTTGTCGATCTTGGAAGCGGCGGCGTATGCCGTGACCGCCCCGGGGAGCGCGGCGTCCAACCCGTTGAGCGCCGTCTGCTGCACGATGCAGCTCACGGCGGTGACGGAGTATTGCAGCGCCATCGGCAGCCCGACGGCAAAGTGCCCCACGGCAAGGCGGGTATCCCACTTAAGGTCGGCTTTGGAGGGGCGCAGAACGGGATAGCGGCGCAAGGCATACGCAAGGCACGCCCCGCCCGAAAGGAGCTGCGAGAGCACCGTTGCAAGCGCCGCGCCGCAGTAATGCCAACGGCACCCCACGATGAAGGCAAAATCGAGCCCCACGTTCAGAACGGCGGCGGCGACGAGAAAGAAAAGCGGCGTGCGCGAATCGCCCACGGCGCGCAGGAGCCCCGCGACGATGTTGTAAAAGACGGTCGCGCCGATCCCGCAGAAGATGACGAGAAGATACCAATAGGCGTAATCGTAATAGGCGGCGGGCGTCTGCATGAGGCGCAGAAGAGGCGCGGTGAGCGGCACCGCGATTGCTGTGACGACGACCGCCACCGCGATACACAGCAGATAACTCATGCCTGCCGCCCGACGGACACGCGCCTCGTCCCCCGCGCCGAACGCCTGCGCGACCTTGACGGAAAAGCCCGACGTGAGCCCGTCCACAAAGCCGAGCACGAGGAAGGTGACGGACCCCGTGACCCCCACGCCCGTGAACGCCGCCGCTCCCACCGTGTTCCCCACGATGATGGTATCCGCCATGTTATAGAGCTGTTGGAATACGTTCCCCGCAAACACGGGGAGCGCAAAGAGAAGAATGACTTTGAAAGGACTGCCCTTGGTGAGGTCTTTCATAGCGCACCGCCCGACCGCCGCTTGCCCCTTTTATGTGCGGTCTGCCGCTATTATACCCTGTTTTTCAAAAAATGCAATCGTTTGCACACAAATTTTTCAAAAAATTTTTCGGGCGCCCCTCTTGGTCCGCCGCCCGCGCGTGTGGGGTCTCTCAGCCCCGCGCGGGCGGCGCGCTCCCCTCCGCGCCTTCCGTCCGGCAGAGGGCGCTTCGTTCGGAAAACACGTCCTCCTCGAACGCCGCAAGGTACGCCTCCGTCTCGCTGCCGAGGCGGTCGCGGATATCCGCGAGCTCGTTTTCCTCGACATCCTCCGCGCACGAAGGCAGCGCCGCTGCATAGTGGCGGCGGTACATCGTCTCGGCGACGGCGTTGTACTCCGCAAGCTCCTCTTTCGGGGCGCGCCATCCGTTGACGACGTAGTTCCCCAAAAAGACAAGGCGCAGCAGCAGCCGCCACGCGTCCGTCGTCAGCGTAACGCCGACGGTTTGCTCCCCGTTCTCTTCTGTGACCGCACACATCTTTTCGTTCATAACATCCTCCTTGGTTTTTTGCAGTATATCCTATGTGCTCTCCCTCCGCGCAACCCTGATGTAAGGAGAAATCCGGATCGAATGTTCCCGCGCGCGGCGTCGTACGGAAAAAGGCGCGCGCCGCGATTTTTGTCGTTTATATTGTATCATGGGGAAAAATGCAAGTAAAGCGTATCAAAAAGAACGGACGAGGGTTATTTTGTCGAACGAAGGGAGCGTGTGTCGGATAACGTCGAGTTTGAAAGACGGCGCAAACGGGCGCGCTGCCGCTTGCCGTATCGCGGCGCGTATGGTATACTGTAAGAGAACAAGGAGGCGGCGATGGAAGATTGGTTTACCGTGGAAAAGGCGGACGAAGATACCTACATCCTCAGCGAATACGGGCATCGGAAAGAGACGCACTGCTATCTTCTGTGCGGGGAGAAGCGCGCCCTGCTCATCGATACGGGGTTGAGCGTTGCCGATATTTCCGCCGCCGTGAGCGCCCTTACGCCGCTTCCCGTATCCGTCGTCCTCACCCATGCGCATTGGGATCACATCGGCGGGCTCGCGCGCTTTCCCGCGCGCGCCGTGCACCGCGCGGAGCGGCATTGGCTGACGGATAGATTTCCCCTGCCGCGGGAGGCGGTGCTGCATGAACTGACCGCGCAGCCCTGCGCGTTTCCGCCCGCGTTCGATCCCGCGCGCTACGAGATCTTTCGCGGGGACATGCAGAGCTTCCGCGGCGGAGATCGCTTCGACCTCGGCGGGCGCGCCGTCGAGGCGATCCATACGCCGGGGCACTCCCCCGGGCACTGCTGTTTTTATGAGCGTGCGCGCGGATACCTCTATACGGGCGATCTCGTGTACCGCGGACAGCTCGACATGTTTTACCCGACGACCGACCCGCAGCGCTTTTACCGTTCCGTGCAAAAGATCTGCGCGCTGAACGCGGAAAAACTCTTCCCCGCGCACCATGCGCCCGATATCTCCGCCGATATGCCCCGCCGCATTGCGGAGGCGCTCGCCGACCTGAAGGCGCGCGGACTGCTCCGCCACGGGAGCGGCGTGTTCGGCTGCGGCGATTTCAGCCTGCGCCTCTGAGCGCGCCGCGGCGATAAACCGACGGCGTTCGACGGGATTTTTGCGCTTCGGTCACCGCGCGCACAATTTCCTTACAAAAGGGCATTGACATTTCCGCCGCCGCATGATACAATAGAGGGTAGAAAATCCATCAGAGGTAGAAAAATGATCGAATATTCTTTGAAAGCACTGACCGCGGACGAGCTCTCGTTCAAGGTCAATCCCGTGAAGGCGACCCCCGATACAAAGTTCGAGATCAAGCCCTTCTTCTCCCGTCAGATCCGCCACGTTACGGATAACCCCAAGATCAACATCGTCGTGTTGGAGTGCAAGATCGAGAGCACGGAGGAATCCCCCAAGCCCTTCAACCTTCTTGCGCGCTTCGTGGGCGTGTTCGAAGTGCAGAACATGGAGACGGAGGAGGATAAGCGCATCTTCGCGATCAACGCGACGGAGACCATCTTCCCCTACCTGAGGGCGGCGGTCACCAACCTGACGGCGGACGCGCTCGTCAATCCCCTTACGCTCCCCGTCGTTTCGGGCGCGACCCTCTTCCCCGACGACCGCGGCGCAAACAAGTACACGCTCAACTTCGACCCCAAGGTCGTGAACTGAACGCTGAATGGCAGCCGCCCGCACGCAAAAGCGTGCGGGCGGCTTTTATAACGCGGTGAATTATACTATTAAGTGCAACAGATGAGGGAGAAAAAAAGTAGTTCATACAAATCTGTGGTAAAATAGAGTTGCGAAACCAATTTACGTCAAAGGAGATCTGTATGAACTACCACCATTTTACCATAGAAGAGCGT
>DBGBVX010000020.1:0-3591 GCA_048370055.1 Candidatus Gallimonas sp.
CGCTCTTCTATGGTAAAATGGTGGTAGTTCATACAGATCTCCTTTGACGTAAATTGGTTTCGCAACTCTATTTTACCACAGATTTGTATGAACTACTTTTTTTCTCCCTCATCTGTTGCACTTAATAGTATAATTCACCCCAAACACAAAACAGCCGCCGTACGGCGGCTGTTGGGTTTTTCTAAAACTCACGAGGATTTTCCGCGACAACTCGCGGAAAATCTGTAAACTAGTACAGAATCTGCGCGTCGTCGGGAAGGGTCAGGACGGGGGCGTTATCGCCGCGCACGGTGTATTCCTCCTCGTGCCATGTGGTATGCGGCACGAAATACACGCGCTTGTCCTTCCACGCGCCGCGCACCTCCTCGGAAAACATCCGCTCGGAGAGGATGGTCTGCATGAGTTTGCGGTTGAGCTCGATGACGACCGCCCGATAGCCGTTCGCGAAATAGTCGAAGATATCGCTGCGGATGCGCAGCGCCATGTACATATCGGAGAACACATACCCCTGCCGCGTGCAGTGCGTGCAGGGCTTCA
This sequence comes from Candidatus Gallimonas sp., assembly GCA_048370055.1. Lineage (GTDB taxonomy): Bacteria > Bacillota > Clostridia > Christensenellales > Borkfalkiaceae > Gallimonas. The sequence goes on from DBGBVX010000020.1 coordinate 538, forward strand.
AGAAGAAATCCGTCGTCTCCGCGCAGGTGCGCTTGCGCGTGAACAGCGTGACGCACATATCGTTCATGGGCTGCACGCGGCACTTGGCGCGGTCGGCGCTGAGCGCCTCCTCGAGCGCCGCGGTAACGGCGAGGCGGTGCTCCTCTTCGAGCATATCGATGAAGTCCACGGCGACGATGCCGCCCACGTTCCTCAGCCGCACCTGCCGCGCGATCTCCCGCGCAGCGACGAGGTTGGTCTCGAACACGGTGCTCTCGAGGTCGTTTTCGCCGATGAATTTGCCCGTATTCACGTCGATGACCGTCATTGCCTCAGCCCTGTCGATGACGAGATACCCGCCGTTTTCCAACGGAACAGTGCGGGAAGGCAGGGCGCGGAGCTGTTCGGAGAGCCCGAACGTGCGGTACATGCTCGCCGCGCCCGTATAGAGCTCCACCTTGCGTTCGCCGAGATCGGGGCGCATGCGCGCGAGGGAGAGCACTTTATCGTAGAGCGCGCGGTCGCCCACATAGATGCGCGTGACGCCGCCGCCGAGGCTGTCGCGCATGACCTTGAAGGGAAGGTCGAACTCGCGGAATACCGCCTCCCCCACCGCCGCCGAGGCGGCGTTTGCCTGCACGGAGCGCCACAGCCGCTTTAAGTATTCCGATTCGATTTTAAGAGGACGTTTCCCCGCCGCCTCCGCCGCGGTGCGGACGATGAATCCCTCGCCCTCCCCGCGCAGTTTATCCGCCTCTTTGAGAAGCGCCGCGCGCGTATCTAAGTCGGTGATCTTGCGGGAGATGCCCAAAAAGTCGGTCCTTGGAAGGTATATGAGGTTTTTTCCGACAAAAGAAAGATCGCAGGTGACCTTCGCGCCCTTGTTCCCGCGCGGCGGCTTTACGATCTGCACCAAGATCTCGTCGCCCTCTTTGAGCGAGAGCGCCTCTTGGGCGTTGCCCGCGCCGTCGTAGGTGGAAAAGCGCGACGCGCCCTCCGCAAGCGGCAGGTAGCAGTTGCGCTCAAGTCCGCAGGCGATGAACGCCGCCTGCATCCCGGGGACGACGTTGCACACCCGCCCCTTATAGATATTGCCGGTGAGCTCGCCGGCGCCCTTCACCTCGAAATTCGCCTCGACGATCTTCCCGTCCTCCGCATACACGGCGATGTCGGCGCCGCAGAAACGGTCGAAAAACCACTCCTTCCTCATCTACAAAATCACCTTTCAAGGACCCAAAGGGAAAAATTGCACATTGCGGAATTGATTATATCACATTTATCATGAATTTTCAAGTTATTTTATAATTTCGGCAGACACGCCGCGAGCGGTTCGCCGTATTTGCCCGCGGAGAGCGCCGCGAGGTACTCCTCTTCCGTCAGCTCGCCGAGGTACTCCCCCGCCTCATAGAGAACGAGCACGAGATACTTTTCCTCCGTAAGGTAGCGGAGCGCGTCCTGCACGGTGCGGGAGGCGTCGATGACGACGCGCTTTTCCTCCACCCCGCGCGTGAACCGTCTGCCGCGCGCGAAGGTGAGGCGGCGGTACTGTGCTCCCCCGAAGGCGCCCGCCGCCAGGAGCACGGCAAAGACGAGCGCCGACCATGCGGGGTCGGAGAAACACGTCCATACGAAATAGCCCGCGACGCCCGCCGCCGTGAGGAGCGTGACGACGCGGCAGACAAGGCGCGCCCGCGCCTCGCCGAAGCGGGAGAGCGCCAGATGCAGGATGCGCCCGCCGTCAAGCGGATAGGCGGGCAGGAGGTTGACGAGGAAGAGCGCCGCGGAGACGTACGCCGCCGTATCGGTATAGGCGTACGTTTCGGGCCACAGCCACCACAGCGCGGCGAAAAAAAGCGCCGTGCAGGCATTGGCGAGCGGTCCCGCAGCCAGCACGGCGAATTCCTGCTTTTTTCCGATGCCCGCAAGATCGCCCGAAATGACGGCGCCGTAGGGCATGAGCACGAGTTTATCGAGGATAAACCCGTACCGCCGCGCGACGAACGCATGCGCGCACTCGTGCTCGACGGCGGCGACGGTGGCGGCGAGAAAGAGCATGAGGTCGCCCGTGAATACCGAGAACAGCCCCGCCGCGAGGAAAAGCGGGTGGATGCGGAGCTTAACTCCAGGCAAGACCGTCCTCGCTCAGCGTATAACAGTTGAGGGGCACGCCGTCCTCGTAGAAGGTGACGCGCACCTCCTGCGAGCCGTTCGTATAGGCGAGCGGCACGTTGGCGCGCACCGTATCCCCCTCCGCAAGGTACACGTTGGAGAGCCCGCTGATGACGGTGGAGAAGGTATCGGAATGCTGAAGCTGCACCGTATAGCCGTTCTCGGCGTCGCCCGTCACGGAGGCGAGCTCGCCCTCGCAGGGCGCATAGACGGAGCACTCGGCGGTAAAGCTCATCACGCCCGCGCTCGACACGGCGATCTCTACGTCGGTATATTCGTTGACGACGGGCGAGAGCGCGAAATCGGAGTATGTACGCGTATCGGCGGTATCCGCCGTCCCTTGGAAAAGATCGCGCACAAACGTGTTGATGGCGCTGTTCGTCATGAAAATGTTCGTAAGGAAGATGGTGGCGCACAGCGCGCATACGGCGACGAACTCGCCGATGATGAGCCGCCGCGCGAACTTGGAACGCGGCGGTCTGACCTCGCGCTCGACGGGCGTACTCTCCGCATACGCGGGGTCTTTTTCCACGCGGTCGTTGACCGTCTCGACGACCTTCTCGGAAAGGTCCTCCTCTTTGGCGCGTTTCTTTTTCTCCCTGTGATTGACGGTGACCGTCTCGACAGGGATCTCAAGCATCTCGGCATAGCCCAATTCTTCGTTCATATAGCACACCTCTTTGAAGATTTCGTTTGACGGGTTTGGGGTCAAGCTATCTTACCTTATGCAGAGCATACCGCGTTTAGAAGGGAAATTTGCCGTCGAATGAGCGCGGAAAAGGCGAACTTCGCGCGAATATGCCCTTTGCCCGCCGCCCGCCGCCTTTTTTCTTCCCTCGGCGGTACGCTCTACCCTATGCGCCGTGCGCGCGGATTATGCGTTCATCCGCCGCCCAAATTGTTAAG
>DBGBVX010000021.1:0-3593 GCA_048370055.1 Candidatus Gallimonas sp.
TTTCCATTATACCCCGTATACGGGAAAAAGTCAAGGGAAAGACGGCAGTTTTTCTTCCCAAAAATTCACGCCGCGCACATTGACATTTTTCCGCTGTGATAGTATAATAATGGTTGAGATTTCACAAGGAGATTTGGCAATGTTCGAGATCCTGAAAAAAGAGGCGCTCAATCCGACCGTCATGCGGATGGATATCAAAGCGCCTTTGATCGCAAAGAAGGCGCGCGCGGGTCAGTTCATCATTGTGCGCGCGGACGAACGCGGCGAACGCATCCCGCTCACCGTCGCGGGCTGCAACACCGAGACGGGCGCCGTCACCATTATTTTTCAAATTGTCGGCGGCGCGACGATGACGCTTGCTTCCCTGCCGGAGGGCGGCTGCGTGGCGGACTTCGTGGGGCCGCTCGGTACGCCCACGCATGTGGAGGGGCTGAAAAAGGTCGCCGTCGTGGGCGGCGGCGTGGGGTGCGCCATCGCGCTTCCCGTTGCGCGCGAGCTGCATGAGCTCGGCTACGAGGTCACTTCCATCGTCGGATTCCGCAACAAAGATCTCGTGATCCTCGAGGAGGAATTCAAGGCGATCTCCGATCGGTTCTTCATGATGACGGACGACGGCTCCTACGGCGAAAAGGGGAACGTCTGCGTGCCCCTGAACCGTCTGCTCGGGAGCGGGGAGACGTTCGACGAAGTCATCACGATCGGACCGCTCATCATGATGAAGTTCGTCGCGGCGGCGACCAAGCCGTACAATATCAAGACGGTCGCGAGCATGAATCCCATCATGATTGACGGCACGGGCATGTGCGGCTGCTGCCGTGTGACGGTGGGCGGCGAGATGAAGTTCGCCTGCGTGGACGGACCCGACTTTGACGCGCACCTCATCGATTTCGACGAGGCGATGAAGCGCTCGCGCACCTATGCGGAGTTCGAGGCGAAGGCGCGGGAAAAGCACTGCAATTTGTTCAAGAAGACCGTGCAATAGGAGGAAGGATATGCCGAAATTCAATATGGATCCCAAGAAGCACCCGATGCCTTCGCAGGATCCGCTCGTGAGAAATAAAAACTTCAAAGAGGTCGCGCTCGGCTACGATGAAGCGACCGCTGTCGAAGAGGCAAAGCGCTGCATCGGCTGCAAAAACAAACCCTGCGTTACGGGCTGTCCCGTCGCGGTCGATATCCCCGCGTTCATCGCGCTCGTCGCGGAGGGGAAATTCGAAGAGGCTTACGAGGTCATTCAGCGCACTTCGTCGCTCCCCGCCGTCTGCGGGCGCGTCTGCCCGCAGGAGACGCAGTGCGAGGGAAAGTGCACGCGCGGCATCAAGGGCGAACCCGTCGGCATCGGCAGGCTCGAGCGCTTCGTCGCTGATTGGCACATGGCGCATTCCGACGTTGCGCCCACCTGCCCCGTGCGCAACGGGCATAAAGTCGCCGTCGTCGGTTCCGGTCCCGCCGGACTCACCTGCGCGGGCGACCTCGCCAAGATGGGGTACGACGTCACCGTATTCGAGGCGCTCCACATGGCGGGCGGCGTGCTCGTGTACGGAATCCCCGAATTCCGTCTGCCCAAAGATATCGTAAAAAGAGAGGTCGAGGGGCTCAAACACATCGGCGTAAAGATCGAAACGGATTCCGTGATCGGGCGCGTACTCACCATCGACGAACTCAAAGAGGAGTACGGATTCGAGGCGGTGTTCCTCGGCACGGGCGCGGGGCTCCCCAAATTCATGGGCATCAAGGGCGAGGGCGCGCGCGGCGTGTTCTCCGCCAACGAGTATCTCACCCGTACCAACCTCATGAAGGCGTACGAGCCCGACAGCGAAACGCCCATCATGCACGCGAAGAAGATCGCCGTCGTGGGCGGCGGCAACGTCGCGATGGACGCGGCGCGCTGTGCAAAACGCCTCGGCGCCGACGTCGTGTATATCGTCTACCGCCGTTCGGAGGCGGAGCTCCCCGCCCGCCGCGAGGAGGTCGAACACGCCAAGGAGGAGGAGATCGTATTCAAGCTCCTCACCAACCCCGTAGAGATCCTCACGGACGCGGACGACAACGTGGTAGGGCTCAAGTGCATCCGCATGGAACTTGGCGAACCCGACGCATCGGGGCGCCGCCGTCCCGTCGAAGTGGCGGGCAGCGAGTTCGTGATGGATGTGGACTGCGTGATCATGGCGCTCGGCACCTCGCCCAATCCGCTCATCAAATCGACGACGCCCGGGCTCGAGACGCAGCGCCGCGGCGAGATCGTCGCCGATGAGAACGGCAAAACTTCGCTCGAGGGCGTGTATGCGGGCGGCGATGCCGTCACGGGCGCGGCGACCGTCATTCTCGCGATGGGCGCGGGCAAGACGGCGGCAAAAGCCATCGACGAATATATCCGCAGCAAATGATCTGAAGCGAAAGGGAGGCGGCGCGCGGAATGCGCGCCGCTTTTTCCGTGCCGTTTGCGGCAAGTTTGTCCGTTGTCCCGCATACAATATCTGCATGAAGAAACTTTCGGGAAGACATCGCATCCTGCTCGCATGCGGCGCCGTTGTCGCGGCGCTCGCCTTCACCGTGGGGATGTGCGTATACGCCTTGGCGCAGACGGCGGCGGGCGTGCAGCGCATGACGATCGTCATTGACGCGGGTCACGGCGGCATCGACGGCGGCGTCGTCGGGAGAAAGACGGGCACGAAGGAGAGCGACATCAACCTCTCCGTTTCCCGCCTTCTGCAAGCCGAGTTCGAGGAGGCGGGCTTTCTCGTGGTGCAGACGCGCCCCACCGAGGCGGGACTGTACGGCAGCGCGACGGCGGGATACAAACGGCGCGATATGCAGAAGCGCGCCGAGATCATCCTCGAAAATTCGCCCGCGGCGGTCATCTCCGTGCATCAGAATTTCTTTCCCGTCTCTTCGCGGCGGGGCGCGCAGGTCTTTTTCCGCGAGACGAACGAGCTTTCGCACACGCTCGCCTGTTCGATCCAGACGGCGCTCAACGAAATGCCGGAGTGCGTGGAAAGGAGCGAGGCGCTCAAGGGCGACTATTATGTGCTCAACTGCAACGACTATCCTTCCGTCATCGTCGAATGCGGGTTCCTCTCGAACGCGGCGGACGAGGCGCTGCTCGTGACGAAGGAGTACCAAAAACGCCTTGCGGAGGTCATCTGTCAGGGGACGATCGCCTTTCTTGCCGCGGGGACGACGGGTGATTAGCGTATGAAAATTGTGCGCGGCTTACCTTTGCCGCGCCTTTTTGTTTGACATTTCACGGTGGGGATGTTATACTTGCGGTATGAGTCAGTACGCACATTTCAAGACCTATGAATTAAGGTACTCCGACTTCGATTATAAGGACGAACTCCGCCCGTCCTCCCTTTTGGACGTGGTGCAGGAATCCGCTTGCCTGAGCGCGGACGAACTCGGATTCGGATACGCCGACTTAAAGCCGAAGAACTTCGGCTTTATCATTGTGAATGGTGAATTATACTATTAAGTGCAACAGATGAGGGAGAAAAAAAGTAGTTCATACAAATCTGTGGTAAAATAGAGTTGCGAAACCAATTTACGTCAAAGGAGATCTGTATGAACTACCACCATTTTACCATAGAAGAGCG
>DBGBVX010000022.1:0-6000 GCA_048370055.1 Candidatus Gallimonas sp.
GTTGACTATTTTCAAAAAATTTTGTACCATAAATTTAATCAGGAGGCAACAAATGACGGTAATTCGCGGAGCGACGACGATCGCCGAGGATAGTCCCGAGGAGATACGCGCGGCAGTCAAAGAACTTTTGGAACAGATCGAGAGCCGTAATTCTCTCAAGCGCGACGAGGTCGTGAGCATTGTATTTTCGAGTACCTCCGATATCCATTCTTTCTATCCCGCTAAAGCGGCGCGGGAGGCGGGGTTTGAGAGCTGTTCGCTCTTTTCCGCGCAGGAGCCGGATATCGAGGGCGGGCTCAAGCTCTGCATCCGCGTCATGCTGTTTGTGGAGAAGAACGATACGCCGCATCACGTCTATTTGCGCGGGGCGCGCATCCTCCGCAAGGATGTCGCACAAAAGTTCAACGTTGCCATCGACGGACCTGCGGGCAGCGGAAAATCGACGGTTGCAAAGCTTCTCGCGCACGATTACCATATTTTGTATTTGGATACGGGCGCGATGTACCGCGCCTGCGCGCTTGCGGCGCTGCGGGCGAAGATCGACGTTGCCGACGAGGCGCAGGTGTGCGATCTGATGCGCGGCGTGTCGCTCAGCGTCGTGTACCGCGACGGCGTGCAGCACACGATGCTCGGCGGGGAAGACGTTTCCGATCAGATCAGAACGCCCGAGGTCTCCATGGCGGCTTCCACGATCTCCAAACACATCAGCGTGCGCATGAAGATGGTGGAAAAACAGCGCGAGATCGCGGGGAAGATGTCCTGCGTGCTCGACGGCAGGGATATCGGCACCTTTGTCCTTCCCGACGCCGATTTCAAGTTCTTTCTCACTGCGAGCGCGGAGGTGCGCGCCAAACGCCGCGCCGATGAGATGACCGCAAAGGGCTATCAGGTGGATTTCGAGGCGCTCAAGCGGGAGATCGCCGCGCGGGACGAACAGGATTCCACCCGCGAGATCGCGCCCTTGAAGAAGGCGGACGACGCGGTGCTCATCGATACCTCCGATATGACGATCGAGGAAGTGCTCCGCACGATCAAGAGAAAAATGCAGGAGAAGATCTGATGGAAGAAGAGGACGTTACCGTTTCCCCAAAAGAGGCAAAGCGCGCGGAAAAACTTGCCAAAAAGCAGGAAAAGCGCCTGCAAAAACAGCAGAAAAAGCTGAAAAAACAGGAAAAACAGCGCCGCCTGCTCTTTCCCGCCGACAAAAAGGGGCGCCACGTCATGCATTTTATGAACGTGCTCCGCGTGATTCTCTATCCCATTCACGCGCTGATTTTCCCTTTCAGACTGCACGGGCAAAAAAAGGTAGGAAAGGGCGCCTATGTCTATGTGTGCAATCATTATAATTTGTTGGACGTCTTTTATCCCGCGCATACCACATGGGAGGGCGTCCACTTCATCGCAAAGGAAGAGGTGATGCGCGCGCCCGTTTTAGGGTATGTGGCGCGCCGTCTCGGCGTGATCGGCGCCGCGCGCGACGGGTCCGACGTGCGCAGCATCATGGATTCTCTCAAAGTGCTGAAAAACGGGGAAAAGCTCGTTATCTTTCCCGAGGGCACGCGCAACAGAACGGAGGGGGACGAATTTCTTCCCTTCCACGGCGGCGCGGCGATGCTTGCGATCAAATCGAGGACGCCCGTTATCCCGCTCGTGATCTGCAACCGTCCGAAGCCCTTCCGCGTCACGCACGTCATGATCGGCGAGCCGATGGAGCTTTCCGAATATTACGGCAGGAAGCTCACGGCGGAAGAGTACGGGGAAGCGGACAAGATTTTGGAAAACAGGCTCTATGAACTGCGCGGCGAGTACCGCGCAAGCCGGAAAAAGGGAGCGAAGCAACAGTGAAGGTGTTCGTCGCCGAACATTGCGGATTCTGTTCGGGCGTGAAAAAGGCGGTGGATACCGCGCTCTCCGTACCGCCGGAGAATACCTACGTGCTCGGCGAGCTCATCCACAACGAGGATGTAACTGCGCGCATACGCGCGCGCGGACTCATCGTGTTGGAAGATCTTTCACAGGTGCCGGACGGCGCGACGCTGCTCATCCGTTCGCACGGCGTCGGAAAGGCGGTGTACGCTCTCTGCAAAGAGCGTTCCATCCGCGTGGTGGACTGCACCTGTTCCTTTGTGCGGCATACCCAAAAACTCGTTGAAGAGGCGTCCGCGGCGGGTAAGACGGTCGTGATCGCGGGGCACCGGGAGCATCCCGAAGTCGTCGGGCTCGTGGGTTGGTGCGCGGGGGAAGCGTATGTTTTCGATTCCGAGGAGGAGGATTTTTCTCCGCTTGCGGGAAAAGACGTCGTTTTGGTCTCGCAAACCACCTTTTCCGTGCAAAGATTTTCGAAAATTGCGGAAAATCTTCAAAAAGTACATCCAAAAACAGTTGAGATTTTCCAAACAATTTGCTATACTACTGTTTGCAGGCAGAAGGAGACCGAACGTATCGCAAAGCAGTCGGACGCGGTGCTTGTGATCGGCGGGCTCAACAGCAGCAATACCAACAAATTGGGCGAAATTGCGTCCCTTTACTGCAAGCGGGTTTTCCGTTTGAAGAACGCGGACGATTTCGAATATGAAAAAATCAAAAATTTTAAGAGGGTCGGCGTCGTAGCGGGAGCGAGCACTCCCGATTGGCTGACCTCGGAGGTTCTCAGCAAAATGGCAGAAAACAACACGGAAGTACAGAACGAGACGGTCGCTGAAGCTCAGGCGCCCGTCGCAGAGGAAACGGTCAAGACGGAAGCGGCAGAGGCTGCAGCTCAGGCAGAAACCGTTCAGGAAGCAGCGGACGAAAAGCCCACGATGGCGAAGGTCATCGAGAACATCGACCGCGAAACGCCCTACAAGCGCGGGCAGCTCCTCACCGTAAAGATCGTCTCTGCGAAGGACGAGGGCGTTTACGTCTCCGTTTCGGGCAAGGGAGAAATTCTCGTCGAAAAGTCCGAACTCGACTGCGAGGAGTACGACCGTGCGGCATATGCGGAAAAGGTCGGCGAGAGCATCGACGTCATGGTCGTCGATACCAAGCCCGTCAAGCTTTCCGAAAAGGCAGTCAAAAAGGTCAAGGAAGAAGAAGCTCTTCTGAAAGACATCGAAGAGGGCAAAGAGTTCTCCGTTGTCTGCACGGGCTTCAACAAGGGCGGTCTTACCGCCGAGCTCGGCACCTATGCGGTGTTCGTTCCCGCCCGCGAGATCCGCGCAGGCTATGTGAAAGAGCTCGATAAAATGGTGGGTAAAAAGCTCCGTCTCAAGATGCTTGAGATCCGCAGGGAGCGCAGAAAGGAGATCATCGCGTCTCAGCGCGTCATCCTCGAGGCTGAAAAGGCTGCGAGAGAGGCGGCAAAGGCTGAGAAAGAGGCGGCGTTCTTCGATTCCATCAACGTCGGCGACGTTGTTGAAGGCAAGGTCGAGAGAGTGACCTCCTTCGGCGCTTTCGTCTCCGTAAAGGGCTTCGATTGCCTTGCGCACATCTCCGATCTTTCTTGGACGGGCGTCAAGGAAGTCACGGACGTGCTCGAGATCGGCAAGACGTATCAGTTCAAGGTCCTCAAGATCGACCGCGAGAACAAGAAAGTTTCCATCGGCTACAAGCAGCTTCAGCCCCGTCCTTGGGACACCGCCGCAGAGCGCTATGCCGAGGGCGACATCGTCCACGGCAAGGTTGTCCGCATCGTTCCGTTCGGCGCGTTCGTCGAGCTTGAGAAGGGGATCGACGGGCTTGTGCACGTCTCTCAGATCTCCCATGAATGGCTTGAAAATCCTACTTCCGTGCTGACCATCGGCGAGGAAGTGGACGCAAAGGTGCTTGCGTTCGATCCCGAAGCGCACAAGATCACGCTTTCCATCAAGGCGCTTCAGCCCCGTCCTTGGCAGGAGTCCCGCGACCGCGGCGACCGCGACGAGCAGCGCGAGGGCGGCGAGAGAAGACGTTCCCGCAAGCAGAACCGCCGCACCGCGAGCGACTATGCCGACGAGGAAGAGTACAGAGAGTGGAGCGACGGCGCATTCAGCGGCGCATCCATCGCCGATCTGCTCGGCAACGACGATAACAAGTAAATCCTGAAACGTATAAAAAATCCGCTTGATCAAGCGGATTTTTTGTTTATTTGTAGATTTTCCCGTTTATATATGTTAGGAAAGTAAAAGTAAGGAGCAAATATCATGGAAAAACAGGGCAATATCCGCATTGCAAGCGAGAATATGATGCCGATCATCAAAAAGTGGCTGTATTCGGAGAAGGATATCTTCCTCCGCGAGATCGTCTCGAATGCGCAGGACGCGATCACCAAGCACAAGAAACTTGTCGATCTCGGCGAAGCGACGGCAGAGGAGAATTACCGCGTCACCGTGACGACGGATCCCAAGGCGGGTACGCTGACCGTCGAGGATAACGGCATCGGCATGACGGAGGAGGAAGTCGAGAAGTATATCACGCAGATCGCTTTTTCGGGCGCTGCGGATTTCGTCGATAAATACGAAAAGGCGGGCGGCGACGGCATCATCGGGCATTTCGGGCTCGGGTTCTATTCCGCCTATATGGTCTCCGAGGATATCGAGATCTTTACGAAGTCGTATAAAGAGGGCGCGGTCGGCGTGCATTGGGAATCGGACGGCAACGCCACTTATACAATCGGCGACTGCGACAAGGAGACGCGCGGGACGAAGATCGTCATGCACCTTGCCAAGGAAGAGAAGGAGTTCCTCAAAGAGAACGTCGTGCGCGATCTCTTGCGCAAATATTGCTCCTTCATGCCGTATGAGATATACTTGAATCCCAAGGGAAAGGACGATAAGCCCGTCAACGATACGCACCCGCTCTATCTCAAACAGCCCAAGGAGTGCACGGAAGAGGAGTACAAGACCTTCTACCGCGATACGTTCATGGACTTCAACGAGCCGCTCTTCTGGATCCACCTGAACATGGAGTATCCGTTCCGCTTGAAAGGCATCCTCTATTTCCCCAAGGTAAAAAAGCAGGTGGAGCTCGAGCGCGGAAAGGTCAAGCTGTATTGCAATCAGGTATATATCGCCGATAACATCAAGGAAGTCATCCCTGAATTTCTGATGTTGCTGAACGGCGTGATCGATTGCCCCGATATCCCGCTCAACGTCTCTCGTTCCTTCCTGCAAAACGATAAGCAGGTGCAGAAGATCGCCAAACACATCACCAAGAAGGTCGCCGATAAGCTCATCGAGCTCTATAAGAACGACAGGGAGAAGTACGAAAAGTGCTGGCCCGATATTGCGACCTTCATCAAGTTCGGCTGTATCAAGGACGAAGAGTTCTACAAGAAGGTCGAGGATATCATCATCTTCAAAAATCTTGCGGGCGAATACCGCTCCGTGTCTTCCTTCTACGGGGAAGAGGTCTCCGAAGAGGACGCGAAGAACGGCAAGGAGCCGCAGGCGGTCTATTACGTCTCGGATGAAAACAAGCAGGCGCAGTACATCAAGATGTTCAAAGACGCAGGTTTGGACGCGATCTACTGCGATACCTATATCGATCCGCACTTTTTGAGTTACCTCGAATATAAAAATCCTACCCGCGTTCGCTTCATGCGCATCGACGCCGACGTGGACGGCGCTCTGAAAGAGGAGGGCGGCGAAGACGAAGACGTGAAAAAGCTGTTTGAAAAGGCGCTCGAAGGAAAGCACGTCACGGTCAGGGCGGAGAAGCTCAGGGATGTTTCGGTGCCCGCGGTCGTCAACGTCTCCGAATTTGCGCGCAGGATGAGCGAGATGCACAGCTTTTACGGCATGGGCGAATCGCCCGTGGACGTGACGCTCGTCGTCAATACGGCGAACTCCGCCGTACAGGCGCTCAAGGACGCGCCGGAAGAGGAGCAGGCAAAGGCTGCGGAGCAGGTCTACTATCTTGCGCTCATGAATTACCGTCAGCTTACGCCGGAAGAACTCACGGCGTTCGTTTCGACGAGCACGCTCCTGCTCGAGAAATATTTGAAAAAATAAGCATTATTTGAAAATTGGGACTTGACAATGC
>DBGBVX010000023.1:0-12864 GCA_048370055.1 Candidatus Gallimonas sp.
AGGGTGAGTCCTGCAACACTAAAAAAGAATCTGGCGCTTTTAAACGCCAGACCCAAGAAGGTTTTACATTACCATACACCACAAGATTTGTTTGATCAAAATCTTTCTAACTGTTGCACTTAAGTTGACAATTCACCTTTGTTATCATCATTCGATCCGTTTGGATTCGCGGCGGATCGCAGCGATCATGGCGACCGTCGCGGCGATGAGCAGCACGGCGAGCACGACAAAAATACAGAAGTGCCCCAAGCCCCATCCATAGCTGTTGTTATGGAGATCGCCCCCGTTGAGAGAGAAGAGGACGACCCCGCACAGACAGGAGAGAAACGCCATGACGAACGCACCGACGCCGAGGAGCGCGGCGAACAGCTTGTACTTTGCACGGTGCAGGTGCCCGTATACGGCGCCGACGCTGCAATCCTCCTCACGGCAGTCCTCCTCGTCCGCTTCGGAGACGGCGCAGGCGACGGAGACCTCCTTGAACAGGGGCCGCTCGCGGCGGGCTCCCTCCATGACCTCGGGATCGGCGATCTCCTCCGTAAAATATCCGATATCAAGTTTGAAATAGGCGCACAGGCAGGCGAGCGCTTTCGCCCGCGGGACGGTGACCCCCTTCTCCCACTTTGCGACCGTCTGCCGCGATACGTTGCAGATCTCGGCAAAGGCGGCTTGCGAGAGGCGGTAGTGCTCCCTGAGCGCCCTGATCTTATCTTTCATAGAAATACCTCTGCCCGTTATTTTATCATATTCGGGCGCCGATTGCAAGAAAATACATGCGGAGCGGCTCCGAAAGCGCGAATTTACATCACTCTATCCCGAAAAGATCGTTGGGCGTGATATCGAGCCGCCTGCAAAGATACACGATCTTTTCGTAATCGAGCTCGACTTTCCCCGTCTCGTAATCGCTGTAATCGGACTGATATTTTTTGAGTTCCGCGGCGATCTGCTTTTGCGTGATGCCCTTTGCCTGACGCGCCGCCTTCAGGTTTTCCCCTACCGTCTTTGCAATGTCCATACCGTTCCCCCTCAGTATGGAATATAGAAAAATTTTCTATAAAAGACTTGACTTATAGGAAAAAATCCTATATAATGGGCATATCGATACCGCCGTGCCCGAACGGGCGGGGCGGTATGCGCAGGCAAAACTACACACGGTGATCCCGAATATTTGAAAAGAGCGCCCCATGCGGGCGCTCTTTTCCGTTATTTTTCCAAATAGTCGCCGATCTCGCGCGCGTGCTCGATCTGAAGGAACACCTCGGCGAGGGCGTCGGTATCCGCCTCGGCGATGCGCCCCTCGTCGGCAAGCCGCGCGACGGCGGGGTCGATGGGCAGTTTTGCGACGGACGGGATCGCATATGCCTTTGCGAGTTCTTCCGCCTTGCTTGCGCCGAAGATCTCGTGCTTTTTTCCGCAGTCGGGGCAGACGAAATAGCTCATGTTCTCCACGAGCCCGAGCACGGGCACGTTCATCATCTTCGCCATATTCACCGCCTTTTTGACGATCATCTCCACAAGATCCTGCGGGGTGGTGACGACAACGATGCCGCTCAGAGGGATGCTTTGGAATACGGAGAGCGGAACGTCGCCCGTTCCCGGGGGCATATCGATGAACATGATATCGACGTCTTCCCACAGGACGTCCGTCCAGAACTGCACCGCCGCGCCCGCAATGAGCGTGCCGCGCCATACGACGGGATCGTCGTCATGTTCGAGGAGGGTGTTCATCGACATCATCTGCATACCGCTCTTGGTGCGGACGGGATAGATCGTCCCCTCTTCTCCGTAGGCGTGCTGACTCACGCCGAACGCCTTGGGGATGGAGGGACCCGTGATATCGGCGTCGAGCACCGCGACGCGGTTGCCGCGCGCCTGCGCCCGTACGGCGAGCAGAGAGGTGACGAGCGATTTTCCCACGCCGCCCTTGCCGCTCGCGACGGCGATGACCTTTTTGACGCTCGCCCCCTCGTGGAGGGGCTTTACGAAAGACTGCTTATCGCGCGAGCCGCAGTTGCTCGAGCAGGTGGAGCAGTCGTGTGTGCAATCTGCCATAAATCTTTCTCCTTTCTGTGCGGATATTATAGCACATCTTTGAAAAACTTACAAGCGTTATCGGCGCTGATTGAGCGCGTAATAGCGCCCTCTGAGCGCCATGAGCTCCTCGTGCGAGCCCTGTTCCGCGATGCCCTTATCGGCGATGAAGAGGATCCTGTCCGCCTTGCGGATGGTGGAAAGGCGGTGCGCCACGATAAACGAAGTTTTGCCCTCGAGAATCCTGTCAAGCGCCGCCTGTATAAGAAGCTCCGTCTCCGAGTCGATGGAGCTCGTCGCTTCGTCGAGGATGACGATGCGCGGGTTCTTGAGCACGATGCGCGCGAAGGAAATGAGCTGTTTCTCGCCCGAGGAGAGCCCCTCGCCCCGCTCGCCGAGCTGCGCGTAGTAGCCTTCGGGGAAGCGCGCGGCGACGCGGTCGCAGTAGATCGCCTTCGCCGCCGCGATGCACGCCTCGTCCGTCGCCTCCGGCGTGCCGTAGCGGATATTTTCGAGGATGCTCCCCTTGAAGATGAAGGGCTCCTGCATGAGCACGCCGATCTCCTTGCGCAGGGAGTGAAGGGTGAGCGAGCGCACGTCGTGCCCGTCCACCGTCACGCTCCCCTCCCCTACGTCGTAAAAGCGCGTGAGGAGGCTGATGACCGTCGTCTTGCCCGCGCCCGTCGGTCCCACGAGGGCGATCTTTTCGCCCGGCTTTACATGCAGGTCGAAGTGCTCGAGCACGGTCATGCCCGGCTCGTAGCCGAACGTCACGTCGTTGAAGTCCACCTTGCCCTGCACGTTTTCGAGGGGGACGGCGTCCTTGGCGTCGTGAATGGTGACGGGGGTATCCACCGTCTCGTAAATGCGTTCCAAATTCGCCGAGACCTGCGAGAGCTGCTGCAGGATGGCGGTGAATTGCAGGAGGGGCTCCGAACAGATGGAGGTGTACAGCGTGAACGCGATGACGGTGCCCGCCATGGCGGTCGCGCCGCCGCCGATGAGCGCGAGCGCGACGGCGTAGATCCCGAGGATCCCCGCGTTCCAACAAAGCTCCGAGACGGGCGCGTTCAGCTCGTTGCGGCGCACGATCTGCATCCACGTTTTGGCGCTGTCCTCCTGCAGGTCTTTGTAGACGGCGCGGTTATAGTCGGAACGGTTGTTGCTCTTGATGACCTTTTCGCCCATGATCGACTCGACGATAAAGGCGTTGCGGTTGGAGTTCTTGGCGCGGTGCTTGCGGAAGAGACGGCGCACCGAGCGCTTGATGAAGTACACGCACACGGTGAGCGGGATCGCCGCCGCGTAGATGACGCCCGTCAGAACGGGGCTGATGCACAGCATGAAAATCGTTGCCGCCACGATCTTGAGCACGTTGACGATGAGGCTTAAAAGATAGTCGGTAAAAAAGTCGGCGAGCTCGTTGACGTACTCCGTGACGCGGATGGAGATCTTGCCCGCGGGGCGGTTATCGTAATACTCGAAGGGGAGCTCCTGCAGCTTTAAGAAGATCTCCCGCCGCACTTCGGCGATGATCGTATGCCCGAGCGTACCCATGATGCGCTGATGGAAATAGGGCAGCACCGCGGTGAGCACGCCGAGCGCCGCGAGCGCAACGATGTACAGAACGAGCGCGCGCGTTCTCCCCTCCTCCATCGGGATGACGTCGTTGACGATCGCGCGGATGAGGAAGGGCGGCAGGAGCGCGATGAGCGAGGAACACGCCAAAAGGATAAACGCGAGCAAAAACAGCTTTTTATAGGGCACGATACGGGCGAGCAGGCGCTTGAAGTACTTGACGTCCACCTTCTCCGTCGTGACGACTTCGTCCATGTAATAGGTATTGCGTTTCACGGCTTTATTCCTCCCCCGCCCCGTAAGACGAATCGTCGAGCTGCCCGTCGCTCGTCTGCAGTTTCCAAATGGCGGCGAACGCGCCGTCCCGATCGATGAGCTCCTGCGCCGTGCCGCGCTCGACGATCTCGCCGTCGCGGAGGAACAGGATCTCGTCGCAGTCCATCACGGAAGAGACGCGGTGCGTGGCAATGAAGAGCGTGTGGTCGGGGCAGTGCCGCTTGATGGCGGCGAGCACGCGCTTTTCCGTCGCCATATCGAGCGCGGAGGAAGCATCGTCGAGGATGAGCACGGGCGAGCCCTTGACGAGGGCGCGCGCGATGGAGATGCGCTGTTTCTGCCCGCCCGAGAGTCCCACGCCGCGCTCGCCGACGATGGTCTCGTAGCCTTCGGGGAGTTTTTTGATAAAGGCGGACGCCTGCGCGATGTCGGTGGCGCGGAACACGTCCTCCTCCGTGCAGTCGGGCTGCGCGAACGCCACGTTTGCGTCTACCGTGTTGGAGAACAGGAACACGTCCTGAAAGACGTAAGAGTACGCCGCGCGCACCTGTTCGAGGGGATATTCGCGGATATCCCTGCCGTCGATGGTCACCTCCCCCGCCGTGGCGTCGAAAATGCGCGAGAGCATTTTGAGCATGGCGGACTTGCCGCTGCCCGTGCCGCCCATCAGCCCCACTTTTTTGCCGTAGGGAACGTCGAGCGAAATGTGCTTTAACACCTGCTTTTCGCCGAGCGTGAAGCTTACGTCGCGGAACTCGATGTGCGGCTTCGCCGAGCAGACGAGCGCGGAAGGGCAGTCGGGCACGGCGCTCTCCTCCGTGAGGAAGCGCCTGAGCCGCCCGCCCGAGACGAGCTGATTCTGCATCATGAAGAAGGCGCGCGAGATCTGCGTGATGTGCGAGATGATCTTGGTGACGTACGTCGTCGCCGCCGTGAGCGCGCCGAGCGCGATATCGCCGCTTAAAACGAGCAGGACGGCAATGACGACCGTACCAACATACCCCACCTGCTGAAACGCCGTAAAGATGGAATTGAATTTGGCGCTCAGGCGCACCTCGCGGCAGCTCAGCTCGCGCACGCGGTTGTTGCATTCGTCGAATTTTCTGATCTCCTCTTCCTCCGCCGCAAACGACCGCACGATGCGCACGGCGTCCACGTTCTCCTGCACGTCGAGGTTGATGGCGGAGTAGCCCTCGCGGATGGCGGCGAAGAGTTTGCGCGCCCTTTTGAGATAGCTGACGAGCGCAACGACAATGAAGGGCGTGAGCGCGAGCGGAATGATGAGCAGGTATGTATCCAACGTCGCCAAAAGCGCGATGGAGAGCGCGATGGAGACGACGGAATCGAAGATGTTCATAAAAATACGCGAATACATCTCCTTGAAGATGATGGTATCGCGGTTCATCGTCGTCAGAAGTTCGCCCATGTTGTAGCGCGCGATCGTCTCGCCGTCGAGCTCCAAAAGTTTGGCGTACGTCTCCTCGCGGAGCACGCACTCCATCCTCAGCCCGCACCATTGGAAGGTGATATTCTTGCAGTACAGGAAAATAAGGCGGGTGCAGAGCACGCCCGCGAAGATGAGCGCGAGGTTGCCGAAGAGCTGCCAGCTCCCCGGCGCGCCGAGCGCGCCCGTGTAGAGAAAATCCAAAAGCCCCGCCGCGGGCGGGTCGGCGGGATCGTAGGCGATGATATAATCCAAAAGTCCCGCGGAAAGCAGCGGGATCGTAAGATCGCAGACAATGGCGATGAGGCTGAACAATTTGGACAAAAGCGACAGCGGAAGGAATTTTTTCCAATATTTCAGCCCGAATCGGAATACTTCCATATTCTCTCCAAACATCCTCCGACAAATTCCGAGAAATTATATCATCTTTTCCCGTAAATGACAAGAGATTGCGGAAAAGAAACGTTGCGGAAAACTCATTTTTTTCGCATGGCTGCAAAAGATTTTTTGCATGGCAAAATATTACAACTGCATTACAATTTTGTGAGAACTTTTTTACAACTGCGCGCTATAATAAATAAAAGAGAGTGCCGGAAAGGAGCCCTTTCATGCTGTACGGACATGACTTTACCCAAACAAAACGCCGCCTTGCCGACTGCCGCAGACGGCGCGCGTCCCTTCACTACGGAACGCTGTGGCGCGTGCTCGTAAAGACGGCGGCGTTCTGCCTGCTGACGGCGCTGCTCGTATTCGTATACGCCGAGGGCGCCGCGAAGTGGTGGGGCGCCCCCTTTATGCTCGCCTTTGCGGCGATCGCGGTCGCCCTTCCCTGCGCGTGCGCGTACTATACGCGCGCGATCGCGCGCTTGGAGGAGGATCTCAGGCGCCTTTCCGAGGGCGGAGCGCAGAGCGACTTGCGCAGGAAACTCTCCCTGCCGGCGGCTTCCGCGGCGGCAAGCCCGAAAAATGCGTTGAAGCGGTGAACTTTGTATTCGCCGCCTCTTTTTTGCTTGCTTTTTTCGCCCGATTGTGCTATGCTTGACTCGCTGTGATAGGTGGGGAGTTAGCGGTGCCCTGTATCTGCAATCCGCTATAGCAGAGCCGAACGCTTTTCTCGGTGCCGTCTATGGAAGGCTGCGTCGGGTAAGGAATGTTGATCGCAAGGTCTTATGCAACGTACCCCTGCGAACCGTGTCAGGGTAGGGATACAGCAGCACTAAACAGACAGGTGCGTGTGCCATAAGGTAGCTTTGCGGGAGTCACCTGCCCGTTTTCCGCTTCGGTAGACTGCAACAAAAAAAGCCCTCACAGTTTTTTTTGCCGTTTACAGTCTCCCGCAAAACAACGTGCCCTCCGGAAAAAGCCCCGCGGGCGCGCCTGCGGGGCTTTCTTTGCAAAATATAAAAACGCCGCGCGTCTGCGCGGCGTTCTTTTACCGGATCACTTCATGAACGCAAGGAACGCCCTGTAATTGCTGTACAGATCCGCCTTGGAGATGAGCTCCCACGGCGCGTGCATGGAGATGACGGGCACGCCGAGGTCCACCGTATCGATGTTGAGCTTTGCAAGGTACATGGCGACCGTACCGCCGCCGCCCGCGTCCACCTTGCCGAGTTCCGCCGTCTGCCACACGACGCCCTCTTTCTCGAACATCTTGCGCACTTCGCCCACGAACTCGGCGGAAGCGTCGTTGGAGCCGCTCTTGCCCGCCCTGCCCGTGAACTTGCACATGCAGGTACCGCAGGAGAGCATCGCCGAATTCATGCGCTCGTAAACGCTCGAGAAGTTGGGATCGTACGCCGCAGTCACGTCGGACGAGAGGCACTTGGAGGCAAAGCGCACCTTGCGGAAGGAGGCGCCCATCGCCGAGCAGATCTCCTCCATCAGGTCTTCGTACACCTTGCACTGCATGCCCGTGGTGCCCTCGCTGCCGATCTCCTCTTTATCGACGAGCATCGCAAGCACGGTGTGCTCGGACTCGCCGTCGAGCACAGCCGTGAGCGCGGGATACGCGCACACGCGGTCGTCGTGCCCGTAGGCGCCGATGAGCGCGCGGTCGAAGCCGACGTCGCGGGCGGGATAGGCGGGAACGGCGGAGATTTCGGCGGAGAGGAAGTCCTCTTCGCACATGCCGTACTTTTCGTTGAGGTAGTTGAGCACGGTGAGCTTGATCTTTTTGGAGACGTCCTCATCGGGATAGGGCATGCTGCCCACGACCACGTTGAGCTGCTCGCCCTCGATGATCTTGGCTGCCTTGCCCGCCATCTGCTCCTGCCCGAGGTGCGGCAGCAGATCGTCGATGTAGAACACGGGGTCCTTGGGATCCTCGCCCACGCGGATCTCCACCTTGGTGCCGTCTTTGAGGATGACCGCGCCGTGCAGGGCGAGCGGGATCGCCGTCCACTGATACTTCTTGATGCCGCCGTAGTAGTGCGTCTTCAGAAAGCACATGCCCGCCTCCTCGTAGAGGGGGTTCTGCTTGACGTCGATGCGGGGCGCGTCGATGTGGGAGGCGATGATGCGCATGCCGTGCTTTTCAAGATCCTTTGTGCCCACGCGGAACACGACGACGGACTTGCCGCGGTTGACGAAGTACTTTTTATCGCCTGCGGCGAGCGGATCGCCGAAGCGGAACTCGGTGAACCCGTGCTCCTGCGCCATCTTCACCGCCGCGGCGCACGCCTCGCGCTCCGTCTTGGCTTCGTCGAGGAACGCCTTGTATCCCTCGGCGTAGGCGAACATCTTCTTGCGCTCCGATTTGGAGGCGACTTCGAAATAGTTCTTCTTTTCGTAGGCGAGCTCGTCGTAACGCGCCTGCCCTTTGCTCTTTTTCTCGGACATGGTATACTCCTTTCTGTTCGTTTGAATTTCGACCTCATTATAGCACTTCCGCGGCGGAAAGGCAAATCGTTCTGCAAAAAAAAGGGCGCGGCGCGCCCTTTTTTATGATTTTTTCGCAATTTCAGCTTAAAAGCATCCTGTCGCTCAGCTCCCCCGCGGTGGCGCGGAAGCGCTCGAGCAGGTCCTCCACGCGAAGCGACCGCTTCTCCTCGCCCGCGACGTCGTAGATGACCCTGCCCTCCTGCATCATGACGAGCCTGTTCCCGCAGCGGATGGCGTCCATCATGTTGTGCGTGATCATCACGGTGGTGAGCCCGTTCTCCTGCGCGATCTCCTCGGTGAAATCGAGCACCTTTGCCGCCGTTTTCGGATCGAGCGCCGCGGTGTGCTCGTCGAGGAGGAGCAGATCGGGCTTTTTCAGCGTTGCCATGAGGAGGGTGAGCGACTGCCGCTGCCCGCCCGATAGGAGCCCCACCTTCGCCGTCATGCGGTCCTCGAGCCCCAAGCCGAGGCGCGCGAGCTGTTCGCGGTAGAACGCCTTTTCGCTCTTGCGGATGCCCGGCATGAGCGAGCGCACCTTCCCGCGGCGGTACGCAAGCGCGAGGTTTTCCTGTATCTCCATATTGGGCGAAGTGCCCATCATGGGATCCTGAAAGACGCGCCCGAGATATTTTGCGCGCTTATATTCGGGGAGACGGGTCACATCGTGCCCGCCGAGGAAAATTTTGCCCTCGTCCACGGGATAGGTGCCGCAGATGACGTTCATGAGCGTGGACTTCCCCGCCCCGTTGCCGCCGATGACGGTGATGAAGTCGCCCTCCTTCACGGTGAGGCTGAAATCTTTGAGCGCGACCTTCTCGTTCACGGAACCGCGGTTGAACGTTTTGCCGATGTTCTGCAATTCGAGGATGTTCTTCTCAGACATGCTCCCCTCCTTCCGCCTCCGAAGGCGCCTGAACGGGCTCTGAGGGCGTTTGCGCCGCCGCCTCGGGAGAAGAGACGGGAACGAGCTCCCGCGCCCCTGAGGGCGTTCCGCCGCCCTCCTCGGGCGGGCGCTTTTTGGCGAACTTTCCGAAGTAGCGCTTTTTCCAATAGGGAATGGCGAGGAAGATCGCCACCACGATGGCGGAGAACATTTTGAGGTACTCCGTATCGAGGTTGAGCCAGATGACGAACTGATAGACGATGTAGTAAATGATCCCTCCCAAAATGACGCCCGTGAGCTGTACGGCGAAGTTGCGCGAAATGCGGGTGACGATCGCCTCGCCGATGATGACGGCGGCGAGCCCGATGACGATGGCGCCGCGCCCCATGTTGATATCGGCAAAGCCCTGATACTGCGCGAGCAGCGCGCCCGCGAGCGCCACGAGGGCGTTGGAGAGCATGAGCCCGACGATCTTGTTCAGGCTGACGTTGATGCCCTGCGCGCGGCTCATGTTGGGGTTGTTGCCCGTGGCGCGGATGCCGCTGCCGATCTCGGTGCCGAAAAACCAATACAGCGCGCCGATGATGACGGCGAGGAACCCGAACATGATGAGGATGGTCCACCCCGCCTCGAGCTGAGAGACGATGACGTAGCTCCCGCGCGAATCGACGACCTGATTTGCCTGCCCCATGATCTTGAGGTTCACCGACCACAGGATGAGCTGCGTGAGGATGCCCGAGAGAATGGCGGGGATCCCCATGAGCGTATGGAAAATGCCCGTGACGAGCCCTGCGAGCGCGCCCGCGATGACGGCGACAATGATCGCCGCCCACGCGTTGACGCCCGAAGCCATGAGCACCGCGCATACCGCGCCGCCCGTGCAGATAGAGCCGTCCACCGTGAGGTCGGCAAAATCGAGCACCTTGTATGTGATGAACACGCCGATCGCCATGAGACCCCAAATGAGCCCAAGCGAGATCGCGCCCGGAAGTGCGCTCCAGAACATATCAGCCTCCTATCGGCTCGTACCCGTCGGGGACGGAAATGCCGAGCTCTTCACAGATTTCAGGGTTATATTTTTTGACGGGCGCATCGTCGTAGGCGATCGGGATATCGCCGACGTATTCGCCGCCGAGCAGGATGCGCGCGGCGATCTCCGCCGTACGCACGCCGAGGTTATAGTAGCTGATGGAGAGCGTTGCGATGCCGCAGCCGGAACAGATGCCCTCCTCCCCCGCGACGACGGGGATCTTTTCGCGGCTGCAGATGCTGTTGATGAGCTGCGTATTCGAGGCGACCGTATTATCGGTGGGAACGTAGACGACCTCGCTCTCCGCCGCCATCTTTTCCACGACGGCGCTTAGATCGTTGGAATCGGAAAAGGCGTAGTATGCGCACTCGTAGCCCGCGTTCATCTCTTCGAGGCAGCGCGCGACTTCCTCCACCTGATAGCGGGAGTTCGCCTCCGACGAGCAGTATAAAAGCCCCACTTTGCGCGCGGAAGGCACGAGCTCGGCGATCATGTTCGCCTGTTCGGCGAGCGGCGCAAGGTCGCTCGTGCCCGATACGTTGGTGCCCGTCCCCTCTTCGGCGTTGTAGTCGGTCAAGCCGAGCGCGACGTCGTACACCGTGACGGACGTGCCGAGGATGGGGATCTCCTCTGTGGCGTTATAACACGCCTGCAAAGCCGCCGTGGCGTTCGCCATGATCAGATCGTAATTTTTCGCCGCAAAATTGTTGGCGATCACCGAACAGTTGACCGTCTCGTTCTGCGCGTCCTGATAGTCGATCTTCACCGTCTTTCCCGCGGCTTGCATGCGCTCCGTGAGCGAATCGGTAAAGCCCTGCGTGGCGGCGTCAAGCGCGCTGTGGCGGACGAGCTGAACGACGCCCACGGTGTAATCGTACCCGCCGTCCCGCGGGACGAACCCGACCGCCGTGATACAGCCGCCGAGGATGACGACGGTGAGCAGAAGGCTCTTGATGCGTTTGAGCACGCTCTCTCCTCCTAAGGCAAATTTTTACTATTTTATCACATGCAGCACGCACTGTCAACAGGCGGGCGGAAAGTTGATGTATAAATTTTCAGATTTTCACAAAAAATCGTATATTTTGTGAATATTTTAGGCGAGAAAACGGAAAAATATGCAGAACGCCCGCGGCTTCCGCCGCGGGCGTTCCGAACTTTGCGCTGCACCGTACCGTGCAGCCGCGCAGGGCGCGATATATCCCGCCCCTCTATGTACGTTTTTTCCTGCGTTCGAGAAGTCCGGCGATCGCCCGAACATCCTCTTCGGCGCGCTCCAAGCGCGCGGGAGAGAGGTCGTACTCCGCCTGCCGCGCACGCCAACGCGCGCAGCTCCCTGTTCCCTCCGCCAACCGCCGGTGCTCGGCGCAATAACACTCCCCGCTGTGCCCCGCCCGCAGACCGTCAAAGCGGTACAGCTTTTTGTACGCCCCGCAGGTGCTACACGTCTGTTTCTTCTGTTTCATGCGCGCGTTCCTCCATGATCGACCGGATCTCCGCAAGCTCGTTGAGGATACTGTTGAGCGCGACGCAGGTGATCAGTTCCCCGTAGCCCGCGGGCGCCCGCGTGACGTAAACGCCGCACCCCTCGCGCGCGGTAACGATCTTCCGCTTTTGCGAACACCACCCGAACTGCGTTTTTTTGAAGTGGCGCAGCTCGCATGTGTAATACGGGTCGTAATACTTGCATCTGTTGCAAAAATGTTGTGCTGCCATAATTTCCTCCCCCATCTTCCACCCCAAACAGAATACTATATCTGATAGATATATGTCAAGATAATTATACCCATTGGATAATATAATCTCTTCAAAATGCAAAACATACAGAAGAGGTTTGCCATGATCACGATAGAGATGATACGGGAACGGCTGATCGAATCGATCAGACCGGTTATACGCAGACGGAACTTGCAAAGCGGCTTGGGATCAAACAGAGCCAGATATCGTGCTATGTGCACGGGAAAAAGCTCCCCGCCTTGGATACGCTTGCCAACCTTTGCAAAATTCTCGACGCCGACGCAAATTATATCCTCTGCCTCGACTGAAAATACTGTTCAAATAATACCTTATCATAGGCAATACCTATATGTCAAGTATTTTATAGGCATTACCTGTATACTAATCTCAAATAAGCTTTCACATAATGAGATTAGTATGATAACACTCGCGCAAATTCAAAGCCGATTGATAGAAGTCATCAAGCAAAGCGGTATGTCGCAGACAGAACTCGCCCGTCAGCTTGGTATCAAACAACCAACCGTAGGGCAATACCTTTCAGGACGTGCCCTTCCTGCTTTGGATACCCTTGCAAATCTTTGCAAGATATTGGACGCAGACGCAAATTATATTTTATGCCAAAACGAAAACGAGGACGCCTGAGCGCCCTCGTTTTTATTCATTCTCAGAGCCATGAAATGTAAAACGGCTTTCTTCCGTCCTCGGTTTCATGTATAAAAAAATCCCGCTGCGCGAGCAGCGGGATTTTAATCACTCGGGTGAATTATACTATTAAGTGCAACAGATGAGGGAGAAAAAAAGTAGTTCATACAAATCTGTGGTAAAATAGAGTTGCGAAACCAATTTACGTCAAAGGAGATCTGGATGAACTACCACCATTTTACCATAGAAGAGCGTTGTTGTCTACGGGAATACTATGTCAAAGGAAAAAGTTATAGGGAAATCGCGAGATTGCTCGGAAGAAATGTCAGCTCAGTATCTCGGGAGCTGAGGCGGAATTGTACG
>DBGBVX010000024.1:0-26275 GCA_048370055.1 Candidatus Gallimonas sp.
CGCTCTTCTATGGTAAAATGGTGGTAGTTCATACAGATCTCCTTTGACGTAAATTGGTTTCGCAACTCTATTTTACCACAGATTTGTATGAACTACTTTTTTTCTCCCTCATCTGTTGCACTTAATAGTATAATTCACCACGAAAGACAAGCCGCCCCGCGGGATTTCCGCGGGGCGGCTGTTTGAAAAAAGGTGAAGTCCGCTCATACGGCGTGCAGATCGCCGTAACCGCCCCAAGCGAAGAGCGCCTTTCCGCTTTCGCTTGCATAAACTTCTTTCACGTTGCAGATGTACAGGTAGTGATCGCCCGTTTCCACGTATTCTTTGAGTTCGCATACGATGGCGAGTACGATCTGCTTCGGCACGCGGATGCCGCAGTCGGGCAGTTCCTGCATCTCGATGGCAAATTTGGCGGGTTTGTCGGTCGTCCTGCCCGTCGTGCTGCCGCAGCCGAGCGCCGCCGCCTTCATGCTCTCCGCGGGAACGGTGAGCACGACTTTTTTATTGGCGCGCACCATTTCTCCGGAATACGAGGTCTTTGCCATTGCATAGGCGATCATATCCGGATCGTAAGAGAGGTATGTCCACCACGATACGGTGGCAAGATTGGCGCTTCCGTCCGGCTTTTGGGTGCAGACGATGGAAACGGGGTTGGGAGAGGTGTATTTTGCCGCTTTTGCGAGACTGATCTTTTCCATACGGCGTTCTCCTCAGTTCTTTAAGATGGTATCCGAATTCTGATTGTATGCCTTTGCAACGCACTTCCATTCGCCGTCCATCTTGAGAAGGAGCAAAATATCGGTGAAGTCGATCCTGCCGCCCCAACCCTCCTCGAGTACGCGCACGACGGCGAGCGTCTCTTCGAGCGCGAGCACATCGATGCGTGCCTTAAAGTTTTCCCCGCCCGAAACGGTATCCACGTTGCGGTAAAACTGTTCGATGGAGCCGTGTTCGAGCTTCCCGTCAAGGTATCCGAACAGCACCGCCTCGTCGGTGAACAGTTCGCGCGCATACTTGCTGTTGCCCTCCGCCACGCTCTTCACAAATTTTTCGGCAGCCTGCTCGACCGCCTTGTACTCAGCAATTTCTGCTCTCATAAAAAAACCTCCTTGAAATATTGACAACGCCATTATATGTTGATATAATAAGTATGTCAAGTACGCACAATAAAGTGCGATACTTACAAAAAGTAAAGTGTAAAGAGGACGATATGGAAAAACAGCGTTGCATTGCGAGCGAGCGGCTGAGCGATACGGGCTTTTCGTACACGCTTTCGCTCATCAGCGGAAAATACAAAATGACGATCCTTTATACGCTCATGGAGTTCAAGGTCGTCCGCTATAACGAGCTGCAGCGGTACATCAAAGGGATCTCCTATAAAACGTTATCGAGCTCTTTGAAGGAGTTGGAACGGGACGGGCTCATCGTCCGCAAGGAGTATCCGCAGATCCCGCCCAAAGTCGAATACTCGCTCTCCGAACGCGGGAGGTCGCTGATGCCCATTTTAGACGGCATGTGCGAGTGGGGGGATAAAAACAGGCAATGAGTACGCAGTATACCCTTGTGACGGGCGCCTGCGGCGGATTGGGCGGCGCGTTCGTAAAATTGCTCGCTGAGCGCGGCGAGCCGCTGTTTCTGACGGGGCGGAGCAAGGAGCGCCTTGCCGCGCTTGCGGAGCGCCTCAAAAAATCTTTCCCCGCGCTCCCCGTCGAGGTCTGCCCGTGCGACCTCACCGACAGTATCTCGCGGCAGGCGCTCTTCGATTTTGCCGACGAGCGCGGCATAACGTTCAGCCGCCTTGTATATGTGGCGGGCGTGGATACGCAGAAGGCGGCGGAAAAGTACACCGAGTCCAAGATCGTCTTGCAGGCGCGCGTCAATCTTGAGGGCGCCGTCTCGCTCGCGCGCGGCGTATTCGAACGGCGCGGGGAGGGGGAGTGCGAACTCCTCGCCGTGGGGAGCATGTCCGCAAGCTGTCCCATGCCCTATTTTGCGCTGTACAGCGCCACCAAAAAGGCGCTCGAACAGTTTTGGGTGGCGCTCCGCACCGAGCTGAAGGGGCGCGCAAAGGTCACTGTCGTGCTCCCCGGCGGCATCCCCACGCGGGAGGATATCAAGGAGAATATCCGCTCGCACGGTTGGTTCGGGCGCGTTTCGGCGCTTCCGCCCGAAAAAGTCGCAAAAAAGTCGCTTGCGGCGCTCTCCCGCAACCGCCGCAGGGCGGTCGTCGGATTTTGGAACAAACTCCTGTACGGGTTGGAACACCTTGCGCCGCTCTCGCTCCGCCTGTATGTGATCGCCAAAATTTGGAGCAAGACGGAGAAGGACGCTTTCTGATATGCGAAAACGATAACAAAACGCCGCCCGCGGGAATTTTCCCGCGGGCGGCGCGCCTTTCGTGCAGTGATCGCCTTCCGTCTATTTTTTCCTCTTGAACTCCGCCTCTTCTTCGGCGGTCGAAAAGGAAAAACCGATGCGTTCGTTCCGCGCGATCAGCTCGCGCGCAAAGTCCTCGTAGAGGGCGTCTTTGATGACGATGACCATGTAGCGTGTCTTCACGTCGTCAAAGTACACGGCGAGTTTGTTCGCGCCCTTAAACAGGTGTACGGAGGAGATCTGTTCAAGCGGCGTTTTCACGCGGATGACGCCGAGCGCCAACGTGAGCTTTTTTTCGGTGAGGATATACTCCGAGCGGATGAGCATGGCGGTGACGACGACGGCGATCCCGACGCTCACGATATAAAAGACGATGTATTTCAGCCATTCGAGGACGGAGCTGAGATCGCCGCCCCGCAAAAATTCGACGAACAGCCATGTCGTGAGCGCGATGCCCGCCGCGCAGAGCGCGAGCGCCGCGATAAACAACGCGAGGATGAGCGCGGAAAAGCGGAAGCGGTAGCGCTTTTCGGGCAGCGGCTTTTTCTCTTTCGGAAGATCGTATTCGGGAGCGGGGGTCAGTTCGTTCATACTGCAATTATAGCAGAAGGGCGCGCAAAAATCAAGGGGAGAAGGGGACGGAGGATATTTTTCACAAACTTTTCCGTTCGCGCCATAATTTTTTGGCGGAAAAGAGCGTATCTTTCGCCCCAACGCTTGAAAAATCGCGCAAAATCAAGTATAATAAGATCATTATAATACACGGTGCGGCGGATACATCCGCTGCGGCCGCGCTCAAATTTCAGGCAACGGAGGAAACAGCGGCATGGTCAAGCTCATCAAAAAAGGCGTCTATTATACGGAAGGGCGCATCGTCAAGGAGGCGCAGGCGTTCTTTACGTCGGATAAGAAGGAGGCGGCGGTCAAAAACACGCTCTCCTACGCCATCTTAAAGGCGCACAACGCGGGCGACGAGGAGAACCTCCGCATCCGTTTCGATGCGATCGCCTCGCACGATATCACATACGTCGGCATTATTCAGACGGCGAAGGCGAGCGGGCTCAAGGAGTTCCCCATTCCCTATACGCTCACCAACTGCCACAACTCCCTGTGCGCGGTGGGCGGCACCATCAACGAGGACGACCATGTGTTCGGGCTCTCCGCCGCCAAAAAGTACGGCGGCGACTATGTGCCCGCGCACATCGCCGTCATCCATCAGTACATGCGCGAGTGCGCCGCCAAGTGCGGGGCGATGATCCTCGGCTCCGATTCGCACACCCGATACGGCGCTTTGGGCACGATGGCGGTGGGCGAGGGCGGCCCCGAGCTCGTCAAACAGCTCCTCCGTCAGACGTACGACGTCAAGCGCCCGCCCGTGATCGCGGTCTATCTCAAGGGAAAGCTCCGCAAGGGCGTCGGTCCGCAGGACGTTGCGCTCGCGCTCGTCAAGGCGACGTTCGCAAGCGGGTTTGTCAAAAACAAGATCCTCGAATTTATCGGCCCCGGCATTGCCAACCTCTCCATGGACTACCGCATCGGCATCGACGTGATGACGACGGAGACGACCTGTCTTTCCTCCATTTGGGAGACGGACGAAAAGACGCAGGAGTATTTCCGCATACACGGCAGAGAGGGCGACTATAAAAAGCTCGCCGTCACGCAGCCCGCCTATTACGACGGCGCGGTCGTCATCGATCTCTCCCGCGTGGAGCCCATGATCGCGCTCCCGTTCCATCCCTCCAACGCCTATACCATTCGCGAGTTTTTGGAAAATCCCGTGGAACTGCTCAAAAAAGCGGAGGAACAGGGGAGAAAACTCAAGGGAGACGATAGTTTCACGCTCACCGACAAGGTGAAAGACGGAAAGGTGTACGTCGATCAGGGCGTCATCGCGGGCTGCGCGGGCGGCGGCTACGAGAACGTTGCCGAGGCGGCGGAGATCCTGCGCGGAAAGAGCGTCGGCACGGGCGAGTTCGCGCTCAGCGTGTATCCCGCGTCGCAGCCCGTCTATAAGGCGCTCACCGAGGGCGGTTACGTCGGAACGCTCATGGAGGCGGGCGCCGTCGTCAAAACAGCGTTCTGCGGTCCCTGCTTCGGCGCGGGCGACGTTCCCGCAAACAACGGCCTCTCCATCCGCCACACCACGCGCAACTTCGAAAACCGCGAGGGCAGCAAACCCGCAGCGGGTCAGCTTGCGGCGGTCGCGCTCATGGACGCGCGCTCGATCGCGGCGACGGCGGCGAACGGCGGCGTGCTCACGTCCGCGCTTGACTACGAGTACAATAAGCGCATCAAAAAGTACAAATACGACGGCAAAATTTACGAGAACCGCGTCTATCACGGCGCAGGCAAGCCCGACCCGAACGCCGAGCTCGTCTACGGTCCCAACATTGCCGATTGGCCCGTGCAGATCGCGCTCGGCAAGCATCTTCTCATGAAGGTCGTCTCCGTGCTCACCGACCCCGTGACGACGACGGACGAACTCATCCCTTCGGGCGAGACGAGCTCCTACCGTTCCAATCCCATGAAGCTTGCGGAGTTCGCGCTCTCGCGCAAGGATCCCGGGTACGTTGCCCGCGCCAAGGCGGTCGCCGCCGAAGAAAAGGCGCGCCGCGAGGGGGGCGGACTGCCCGAGAGCGTGCTCGCAGAGCTGCGCGGTTTCGTGCCCGAAGAGGGAACGATCTACGGCAGCGTCGTCGTCTCCAATAAGCCGGGCGATGGTTCCGCGCGCGAACAGGCGGCGTCCTGTCAGCGCGTTTTGGGCGGCGTCGCCAATATCTGCAAAGAGTATGCGACCAAGCGCTATCGCTCCAACCTCATCAATTGGGGCATGCTGCCCTTCACGGCGGCAAAGGCCGATCTTTCCCTCGGCGACTATGTGTATATCCCGAACATTGCCGACGCCGTCTCCTCGGGCGAGGAGCGCGTCGTCGCAACGGTCATCTCGGGCGGCAAAACGCGCGATATCGCGCTCGAATTGGGCGCGCTCACCGAGGACGAGCGCAAGATCCTGCTCGCGGGGTGCCTCATCAACTACAACAAAGAGAAGGCGGGGCTGTGATGTACACGCTGCGCGATTATAAGTCCGTCGTCGACCTCTCTCCCTATCCGCGCCCGCAGACGTTGAGCGAGGAGGAGAAGCTTGCCGCGACGGATACGCTGCTGAAGTTTCTGCTTCGCGAGCGGGGCATGATCGCCGCATTTTCCGCCACGCCCGAAAAAAAGCGCGCGCTCGTGCGCGGTTACATGAACGAACGCCCCGCGCATCCCGTCCCCGCCGATATCCTTGCTCTGCAGGACAGGCTTTTTTGGACGGAGAGCGTGCAAAGGGGCGTCGTCTCCGCCTCGTCGTTCGGGTATGACAGCCACGGGCTCGCCCTGTGGGAGGGGGATATCACCCGCCTCGAGATCGACGGCATCGTCAACGCCGCAAACAGGGGACTGCTCGGGTGTTTCCTGCGCAATCATAGCTGTATCGACAACGTGATCCACTCCGCCGCGGGCATGCAGCTTCGGGACGACTGCGCCAAGATCATCGCCGCGCAGGGGCACGAGGAGGACGTGGGGGACTGCAAGCTCACCCGCGCCTACAATCTTCCGAGCCGCTACGTCCTGCACACGGTGGGTCCCATGATCCGCCGCGAGGTGAGCGAAAACGACCGCTCCATGCTGCGCTCCTGCTATCTCGCCTGCCTCGACGTCGCGGCGGCTGCGGGGCTCAGGTCGGTGGCGTTCTGCTGCATCTCCACGGGCGTATTCAACTTTCCGCGCGCGGAGGCGGCGGAGATCGCCGTCGGCGCCGTCGTCAGGTGGAAGATGCGCCATGCGGAGAGCGACATTAAAGTGGTATTCAACACCTTCTTGCCGGAGGATACAAGAATCTACCGCAATATCCTTTCCATGGTCTGAACAGCGCCGCCTTCGGGCGGCGTTTTTTCGGCGGTTTGCGGGTACGCGAATTTTTCCGCCGCCCTTGACAAATCATGCCGTATGCCGTATAATGATGGGGAAAGGTGAGAGAATATGCAGACGTATGACGATTTTGAACCGCTTTCTTACTACATAAACGTTCTCAAGGAAAAGTTCCGCAAGAACGCGGAGGCGCGTTTCGATGCGCTCGTGAAGCAGTCCGGCGTCAATGCGGAGGAGAATAAAAAGACGGTCGCCCGCTATAACGCTGCAAGCGCAAAAGCTGCCGCCGCCGAGAAGAAGCTCAACTCCTGCAAAGTCCTGCGCGGGTTCACGATCTTCTTTCTCGTCGTCGCGGCGGTCGCGGGCGTTTTTCTTATCCTCGCCGGCGCGGATGAGAACGGGCATTGGGCGTACCTATTGGGCGGGATCCTGTGCGTCCTTCTTGCCGTCGTGCTGCTTGTGCTGCTGCTTACAAAGATCAAGCACATGCTTGAAACGCGGCAGAAAAAATACAACGCCGCCGTGCAGAAGGCGAACGCCATCCGCGACGAGGCGTATGCGCAGATGCGCCCGCTCCACGACCTTTTCACGGCGCGCATGACGCGCGAACTCATCGAACAGACGGAGCCCGATATTCAGATCGACGATTACTTCGATATGAAGAAGTTCGAGCTCATGTCGCGCAAGTACGGGCTCCGCGAAAACGACGATCACGACAGTTCCACGGTGTGCGTGCTCTCGGGCATGGTGGAGGGCAATCCCTTCCTCTATGAGCGCGACCTCAACTGCCGTATTCAGGAGCAGGTCTATACGGGCTCCATCGTCATCCATTGGACGACGTACACGCGCGACTCCAAGGGGCGGCGGCAGGCGGTGCACCATTCGCAGACGCTCACCGCCACATATACCGCGCCCGCGCCCGTATACAGCTACAATACGCGCATGTATTACGGCAACGAAGCCGCGCCCGATCTCAGTTTCTCCCGCGAGCCGACGTTTGCGCACAACCTTTCGGAAAACGAAGTGGAGCGCAAGGTCAAAAAGGGGAAAAAGAAGATCGCAAAGCGCGCGCGCAAAGCGTTGGAATCGGGTAAGAGTCAGTTCACCGAGATGGGGAACGCGGAGTTCGACGTGCTCTTCGGCGCGCTCGACAGGGATAACGAGGTGCAGTTCCGCCTCATGTTCACGCCGCTCGCGCAGAAGAATATGCTCGGGCTCATCCGTTCCGACGAGGCGTACGGCGACGATTTCGCATTCATCAAGCGGAAGGGGCTCAACTGCATCCGTTCCGTGCACGCGCAGAATTGGCAGATCGAGCCGGACGTCGGACGGTATAAAAGCTACGACCTCACCGTTTCCCGCAGGGAGTTCGTCAATTTCAACTGCGAGTATTTCCGCTCCGTCTATTTCGACCTTGCGCCCGTGCTCTCTATTCCGCTCTACAAGATGCAGAAACCGCGCGAGTTCATCTATAAAGACGTGTACTACCGCAACTGCACGTCGTTTGAAACGGAGTCGCTCGCCAACCGTTTCGATCCTTCCTTCTTCGCGCACACAGACAGCAAAACGCGCGCCATCCTCAAGGCGCAATTCGTGCAGAAGGACGGTCTTGCCGATAAAGTAAACGTCACCGCATATTCCTATAACGCCGTGCCGCGCGTGGCAATCATCCCCGTGTTCGGCGGCGACGGGCGCATGCATGACGTGCCCGTTCCGTGGACGGAGTACATACCGCTCACGCGCACTTCCGTCATGGAGGTCAAGGCGGTGGGCGGAACATTCGAAGAGTTCCAAAAAAAGCACGCGCAGGGCACGCTCAGGGAGTTCATGCAAAAGTATTCCGACGTCGCCGCGTTCAGCAACGGGCTGCTCGCCATCCCCATCGTGCAAGGCGTGTTCGACGCGGGCAGCGACAGCGCTTTGAGCGGCATCTTCGGGATCTCCGCACCCAAACAGTGGAGCGAAGAGGCGAAGAAGGTCGCCGCGGCGATCGAAAAGGCGGAAGAGGCAGAGCGGGAGATCGCGGCTGCGGAGGACGCCGTGCAGGATGTCTCGGTAGACGACGCGCCTGCGCCCGCAAAGGACGATACGCGCGCAGGCGAGGACGCGGAAGGCGAACCGCCCGCGGATAAATAAAATTCGGCAATAAATCAGGAGGAATTTACAATGGCAAACGAACTTGACGAAACGAAAGATCCCGTAAACGAAGCGGGCAGAGACGTCGCCGTCATCGAGAAACAGCTCCCCATCAAAGTGGGTTGGGGCTCCAAGCTCTTCGAGGTGATCCTTTGGGTTTTGGCGATCATCCCCGGGCTGATCTTCCTTTTCATGAAGATCAAGGCGGGCAACTATCTCTCGCAGCTGCAGCAGAAGATCCAACACGACGCGTCGCAGATTGATAACTATCTCGAACAGCGCGTCGTCATCCTGCAAAACTGCGCAAAGATCCTCGACAAGGCGATAGACCTCGACAAGACGACGATGACGCAGATCGCCGCCTACCGCTCGGGAGCGAACGCCGATAACGACGGCGCCCGCAACGAGATCGCGCAGAAGATCGATTCGGTGGGCAGGTCCATCAACATCGCTTTCGAGAACTACCCCGACCTCAAGGCGCACGCCGAGATCGCCGACGCGATGCAGCAGAACGCCTATCTGCAAAAGGAGATCACCGCCGCCCGCGAGGTATACAACGATACCGTCGCGACGTGGAACAGGGATATTTACGCATGGCCGACCAAAATGATCGTCGCCGCCAAGCGCGGTTATACCACGCGTATCCCGTTCAGCACCTCTTCCGAAATCAAGGAACAGGCGCGCGGCGTATTTTTCTGATCTTGAAAATCCGAAGGGGCTCCGCGCTTCGCGGAGCTCTTTTTCGTTTCGGTAAGGGAGGAAGAACATGAAATATGTGATCGCGCTCGACGCGGGCACCACGAGCGTGCGCGCGTTCGTATACGATCTTTCGAAACATGCGTTCGTCCACCGCGCGCAGCAGGAGGTAGGGCAGAACTTCCCGCGTCCGGGTTGGGTGGAGCAGGACGCAGACGAGATCTATTACAAGTGCGCATATGTGCTCAACGACTGCCTGCGCTTCGCGGGCGCAAAAAACGTTGCCGGCGTCGGCGTTACAAATCAGCGGGAAACGGTCGTCATGTGGAACCGCGAAACGGGCGAGCCTGTCTGTGCCGCCATCGGGTGGCAGTGCCGCCGCACGAGCGAGTGGTGCGCCTCGCTCGACGCGGAAACAAAAAAGCTCGTGCGGGAGCGCACGGGGTTGGTGCCGGACGCCTATTTTTCGGCGAGCAAGATCGTGTGGGATCTCGAGCACGTTCCGCGCGCCGCGGAGCTCCTCCGTGCGGGAAAGCTCTGCGTCGGCACCGTCGACAGCTACCTCATCTTCAAGCTGACGGAGGGGCGCTCCTTTGTGACGGACGTCACGAACGCCTCGCGCACCATGCTCTTCAACATCCATACGATGGCGTGGGACGAGGAGCTTCTGCGTCGTTTTCGCATCCCGCGCGGCGTTCTCCCCGAGGTGCGCGATTCAGACGCGCGAATGGGGGAGATGCGTTGGGGCGGCGCCCGTATCCCGCTCGCGGGAACGGCGGGCGATCAGCAGGCGGCGCTCTTCGGGCAGGCTTGCCTGCACGCGGGCGAGGGCAAAGCCACCTACGGCACGGGGCTCTTTCTTCTCTTTCACACGGGCGAAACTTGCGTCGCCTCGGAGAGCGGGCTCATCACGACGGCGGCTTGCCGCGTGCGCGGAAAGACGGCATATGCGCTCGAAGGGAGCAGTTTTCACGCGGGGAGCGGCGTCAAGTGGCTGCGCGATAAGCTCGGATTTTTCTCCTCCGCGGAGGAGAGCGAAGCCATTGCCGAAAGCGTCCCCGATTGCGGCGGCGTCAGCTTTGTGCCCGCCTTCACGGGGTTGGGCGCGCCCTATTGGGCGCCCGATGCGCGCGGGCTCTTTTCGGGTATCACGCAGGCTACGGGCAGGGCGGAGCTCGTGCGAGCGGTCCTCGAGAGCATCGCTTACAGCGCGCGCGACCTTGCCGACTGCATG
This sequence comes from Candidatus Gallimonas sp., assembly GCA_048370055.1. Lineage (GTDB taxonomy): Bacteria > Bacillota > Clostridia > Christensenellales > Borkfalkiaceae > Gallimonas. Next base: position 10,355 of record DBGBVX010000024.1, read on the forward strand.
CAGCGCGACAGCGGCGTTCCGCTCTCCTCCGTCCGCTGCGACGGCGGCGCCTCCGCGAATAATTTTCTCATGCAGTTTCAGGCGGACGTCCTCGGCGTTCCCGTCGACCGTCCCGTAGAGCGCGAGAGCACGGCGCTCGGCGCGGCGTTTCTGTGCATGCTTTCCGCAGGACTGACCGACGAGGCGGAGCTTGCCGCCCTGCGCCGTTCGGAGCGCGTCTTTACGCCCGAGCGCGGCGTCCGCGATGCGCGCGAGGCTTCGTATGCGCAGTACCGTCGTGCGGTCGGGCGCGCACTTCTTCCATAAATCCCGTCGCAGGTATGCGTTTTACGGGGATCATACCCAAAAAGCGCCGCGTCCGTTCTAAACGGGCGCGGCGCTTTTATATAATAACCGATATGAAGGTATATCTTATCAAACGCAGTTATTTTACCTTTCGCGGCAAAAAGAGCTACGAGCTCGACCTTCTCGGAAAGTCCTGTTTCGAACGTATGCGCGAGGCGATAGAGGCAGAGGTCGCCGAGGGCGCGCTCCCCGCGGGCGAAAAGCTCGTCCTCTATGCCGCGTATCCCTTTCTCACGGCGGAGGAAGTCACGCGGTTCCTTGCCCGCAACACGGGGAGCGTGCGCTTCCGCGGCGGCTATTTGGAGCGTTCGGGCGCGTTTAGCGAGGGCAGCGATCCCTCCGACGGGCTCTTTTCGCTTGCGGACTACGCCGCGTGCCTTGCGCGCGCGGAGCGCGAGAGCGCGCGCTTTCACGCGGAGCATGGCGCGCTCGTCGAGGAGGGCGCGCGCGTGGATATCACCGCGCGGCTCGGATGGGGCGCGGCGGTGCGGCGGGGCGCCGTCGTCACGGGCGACAGCGTGATCGGCGAGGACGCGGAGATCGGAGGCGGCAGCGTGGTCGAGAACAGCTTTGTGGGCGCGGGATCGAAGATCGAGAGCAGCTTTTTGAGCGGCGCCCGCGTGGGCAAACGGTGCGCCGTGGGGCCCTTCGCCCGCCTCCGTCCCGCCTCCGTCGTGGGCGACGACTGCCGCGTGGGCGATTTTGTCGAGCTCAAGAACGCCCGCGTGGGCGACGGCTGCAAGATCGCCCATCTCGCGTATGTGGGGGACGCGGACCTCGCCGAGAACGTGAACGTCGGCTGCGGCGTGGTGTTCGCCAATTACGACGGAAAGCGCAAGTCGCGCACCCGCGTGGGCAAGGGCGCTTTTTTGGGGAGCAACTGCAATCTCGTCGCCCCCGTGAATGTGGGCGAGCGCTGCTATGTCGCCGCCGGAACGACGCTCACGCGCGATCTTGCGGGCGGCGATTTCTGCATCGGGCGCAGCCGAGAGACGGTCAAAAAGGGCGCGGCGAAAAAATATCTCGATTAAATCACCTTCCGCGCCGCGGCGGGCATACGATGGATTATGCGCGCAGACGCCGTGGGAGGTGCTATGAAGTATTTCGGAACGGACGGATTCCGCGGGAGAGCGAACGAGGAGCTTACCGCGATCCACGCCTTTCGCGTGGGGCGGTTTTTGGGGCGTTATCACGCCCGCGGCAAGGGCGAGCGGGTACGCGTCGCGGTGGGCAAGGATACGCGCCGTTCCTCATACGCGCTCGAATATTCGCTCGCGGCGGGCGCGGCGGCGTCGGGGGCGGATGTGTATCTGCTCCACGTCACCACCACGCCGTCGCTCTCCTATTTGGTGCGGGCGGAGGGGTTCGACAGCGGCGTGATGATCTCCGCAAGCCACAACGCCTTCGAGGATAACGGCATCAAGCTCTTTGCGAGCGACGGCGAAAAGCTCTCCGAAGAGGTGCTTGCGCGCATCGAGGAGTACCTCGACGGCGGTACGCTCCCGCTCGCGACGGGCGCGGAGATCGGGCGCACGGTGGACTATGTGTGCGGGCGCAACCGCTATCTTGCCTATCTTCTGTCCATTCCGCGCGTCTCCTTCCGCGGCTTGCGGGTGGGGCTTGACTGCGCCAACGGGAGCGCGTTCGCCATCGCCAAGGCGGTGTTCGACGCGCTCGGCGCGGAGGTGCAATGCGTGGGCGTCTCGCCCGACGGCACGAACATCAACGCGGGGTGCGGCTCCACGCATCCGCAGCAGCTGCGCGCCCTCGTCCTCAATCACGCGCTCGATCTCGGCTTTGCCTTCGACGGCGACGCCGACCGCTGCATCTGCGTGGACGAAAAGGGAGAGATCGTGGACGGCGACGGGATCTTATATCTTGCCGCCAAGCATATGCGGGCGCGCGGCGAGCTTGAAAAGGATACCGTGGTGACGACGGTGCTCTCCAACGCGGGGCTCGGGCGCGCGCTTGCGCGGGAGGGCGTCGGGGTGCGCTATACGCCCGTCGGGGATAAGTATGTTTCGGAAGAGCTTGTGCGCGGCGGATTTTCGCTCGGCGGCGAGCCTTCGGGGCATATCGTGTTCCGCAAATACGCGACGACGGGCGACGGGATCCTGACGGCGCTCCGCGTCGCCGAGATCGTGCTCGAGAGCAAATGTCCGCTCTCCTGCCTCACGCGCGGGTATGTTCCGCTCCCGCGGCGGGAGAAGAACGTGCGCGCGGCGGATTGCAGGCGCGCCGCGGCGAGCGACGGGGTAAGAGCTGCGGCGGAAGAAGCCGAACGTGCGGGCGTGCGCGCGGTGGTGCGCGCCTCCGGTACGGAGCCCGTCGTCCGCATCCTCGTGGAGGGCGAAGAGCGCCTTCTCGATGACGCGATGGCGGCGATCGAGCGGGCGGTCCGCGCCGCGGGCGAGGTACTCTGATGTGCGGCATTGTCGGTTACGTCGGGGAAGAAAACGCCGCGCCCATTCTCCTCGAAGGGCTGCAAAGGCTTGAATACCGCGGCTACGATTCGGCGGGGATCGCCGTCATGCGGGAGGGTCAGCTCACCGTCGTCAGGCGCAAGGGGCGCGTGAAGGGGCTCGGTGAGGCGCGCGCGCTCGAGGGGGATATCGGCGTGGGGCATACGCGTTGGGCAACGCACGGCGCGCCCTCCGAACGCAACGCGCACCCGCATGTGTACGGCGGCGTCTGTATCGTGCATAACGGCATCATCGAGAACGCGGCTTCGCTCAGGGCGGCGTGCGAGGCGCGCGGCGAAGCGTTTTCCTCGGATACGGACAGCGAGGTGATCGCCCATCTCATCGCCGCAGAGAAAGGCGATCTTCTGCATGCAACGTATTCGGCTTGCCGAAAGCTTGCGGGATCCTACGCCGTCGCCGTGCTCTCCGCGGCGGAGCCCGAAACGATCGTCTGCGCGCGCAGGGCGAGCCCGCTCGTCGTAGGATGCGACGAAAGCGGGCAGTACGTCGCGAGCGACATCCCCGCCATTGCCGCCGCGGGGCGCAGGGTGTACGCGCTTGCCGACGGAGAGTTTGCCATGCTCCGGAAGGGGAGGGCTCCGTGCTTTTTCGACGGCGCGCTCAAAGCGGTCGAAAAGGCGGAGATCGCCTACGACGCCGCGGAGGATATCCCCGAAAAAGGGGGCTTCCGACACTTTATGAAAAAGGAGATATCGGAGGTCCCCGAAGCCGTCTCGCAGTCGCTCTGTTCCTTTGCCAAAGGGGAGTTTTCGAAGCTTTGCGAGGTACTATGTCAGACACAGTACCTTCATATTGTGGCTTGTGGCACGGCATACCACAGCGGGTTGTGTCTGCAATATGCGGCGCAAAAGTTCGCGCGGCTGCCCGCCGAGGCGTTTATCGCGAGCGAATACCGCTATTCGGATCCCATCGTGCCGTCCGGAACGCTCGCCGTTGCGGTGAGTCAGAGCGGGGAAACGGCGGATACGCTAGCTGCCGCGGCGCTCGCAAAGGAGCGCGGCGCAAAGGTGCTCGCCGTTACGAACGTGCCATATTCCTCGCTCGAACGGATGAGCGACTTTGTGCTCCCCACGCATGCGGGGCGGGAGATCGCCGTCGCGGCGACAAAGAGTTTCAACGCTCAGCTTGCGGCGCTCTATTCTCTTGCCGGAGCGCTTGCCAAAGGGAGGGAGCGTGCGGCGCCTCCGCTTGCGGCGACCGCGTCGTGCGTGCGCGAGGCGCTCGCCGCCGCCGAACAGGTGCGCGGATGGACGCCCTACTTTCTCGGGGCGAGGAGCGTATTTTTCCTCGGACGGGGCGCGGACTATTTTGCCGCCCTCGAGGGGAGCCTCAAACTCAAGGAGATCAGTTATCTACCGAGCGAAGGGTACCCCGCGGGGGAGCTCAAACACGGCACGCTCGCGCTTGTGGATGGCAGAACGCCCGTCGTTGCGATCGTCACAGACCCCGCCCTTGCCGATAAAACGATGAACGCTGTGCACGAGGTGTACGCCCGCGGCGCTGCGGTGTTCCTCATCACCAACGTGCCCGCTTGCCTCTCGTGCGCGGAAGTCACCGCATCCGTCCTGCTGCCGAAGTGCGAGCCCGCCTATTCGCCCATGCTCACTTCGCTCCCGCTGCAGCTGCTTGCGTACTACGTCGCCATCGCCCGCGGAAACGATCCCGATAAGCCGCGCAATCTCGCCAAGAGCGTCACGGTGGAATAGGCCGCGCGCATCGGTCGGAACTTTTTGATTTTTATTCGATAAAAGCGGGGGAGCGTTCGGAAAGATCCGAACGCTCCCTTGTTGATGTATAAATCGCAAAAAACGCCGCGGCTGCAAATAGGATGAAAATTCTTGCGCGGGATTATTGTACGAAGTCGATCTTTGTCACGTTGTTTTTGGGCGTTTCGCGGGGCGCCTCGGGGGAGGCGGCGTAGCCGATCGCCGCGCTTGCAACGGGCGTAAACCCTTCGGGCACCTTCATTGCTTTTACGAGCGCCGCGTTCTTGGAGGCGGCGTCGATCGCGCCGCGCACATAGAGGTTTGCAAGTCCCGCGTCTGTCGCCGCGAGCAGCATGTTCTCGACGAGGCACGAAACGTTCAGCCCCGCGATCATCCCTTCCTGCGAGGAGGATACGACGATGAGTGCGGGCGCGCCGTGCAGGGGATCGGCTTTCTCGTCGCCCGTTGCCTCGGCGGCGCATTTTCGGATGCGCTCCAAAATATCCCGATCGGTGATGACGCTCAGGTGCAGCGTATCAAAGCGGTGTATGCCGACGGGCGCGTACAGCGCCGCCTCTGTGATTTTTCCGATTACCTCCGCGGGCACGGGGCGATCCGTGAAATCGCGCGTGGAAACGCGCGCCTTCAATACTTCCGAAAACTGCATGTAATTTCCTCCGCTTAAAATTATCTCTGTAAAATGCCGCTCAGCCCACCCTTCTTACAAAGGGCTTGTAATCGAGAATGCTTTCGATCTCGTCGAGCGCGTCCTGCGGGATGACGAGCCCGCTCGCCGCCGTGTTGCTCTCAAGCTGTTCGGGCTTGCTCGCGCCCGTGATGACGGAGGTGACCTCCTTCTTTCTCAGGATCCACGCGAGCGAGAGCACCGAAAGGGTCACGCCGAGTTCTTCCGCTATGGGCAGGAGCTTTTCCACTTTGTCGAGATTTTCGTCCGTAAGCAGGTTGTTGATCTGCCTGTCCGCCTGCCACGTCGCGCGCGAGCCCGCGGGAAGGGGCTGACCCTTGCGGTATTTCCCCGTCAGAAGTCCCTGTGCGAGCGGCGAGAACGTCGTGATGCCCACGCCGTTTTCCGCGCAGATGCCCATGATCTCGTCCTCGATGTAGCGGTCGACCATATTGTACTGCGGCTGTATGACGGAGAGCGGGCGCAGGTGATTCTCCTTGACGGCGGCGAGCGCCTTGGTGATCTGCACGGGCGACCACTCCGAAACGCCGTAATAGAGGATCTTGCCCGCCGCGACCATATCCGATAGAACCTGCATCGTCTCCTCGATGGGCGTGGTCGGGTCAAAGCGATGGCAAAAATACAGATCGACATAGTCAAGCCCGAGATTTTTCAGCGATCTATCGAGCTGCTCGACGATATGCTTTCTCGAGAGCCCCCAATCGTTGGCGCCCGCTCCCATCGGGAAGAACACTTTGGTGGAGACGACGTATTCGTTCCTGCCGTGCTCTCTGAGCGCTCTGCCGAGGAAGCGCTCCGCCGCGCCGCCCGAGTATGCGTCGGCGCAGTCGAAAAAGTTGACGCCCTTATCGAACGCGGCGTTCACCGTTTTCAGCGCGACTTTCTCCGCCTCGCTGCCCGTAAGGTCGGTCACCCAACTTCCGAGTGCGACCTCGCTCACTTTGAGTCCCCATTTTCCGAGATTGCGATAGTTCATTGTATCCCTCCAATGTCGTTTTCGCTTTGATTATACGCGATAAAGGGCAAAATGTAAAGGGGGCGGGCGTATATTTTTCCCATATTTTCCGTGAATACTTGCCAATCGCCCATAAATATGGTATACTGTAAGGGAGTAATACAAACCTCGATCAAAAGCGGAAACTGTGCGCTCATACATTGTTGAAGCCCTTGCCCGTGCCGCACGGCACGCGCTGCGGGCTTCGCCGCGTCTGAGGCGCGCATCTTGCCGCTTTTGATTGCTTTGCACCTTTGGCGTGCACCTTTTCAAAGAATTTTGAGAGAAAGGAGCGGCAGAGAAGATGAGCAAAAAGCCGCCGAAAAGATGCCGCCAAAGGCGTGATTCGTATTTTTCCCTTACAGTATAATCCTAAAAATGATATTTACGGACGAACCCGTCGAAAAAGCGCGGGCAAAACAACTCAATCCCATTGTGCTCGCCTTCGTGGGGGACGCGGTGTATACGCTGTGCGTGCGCACCCGCCTTGCGTTGGAGCGCGGAGAAAAGACGGGCGAGCTCAACCGCCGCACCGCCGAGCGCGTTTCGGCGCACGGGCAGAGCGAGGCGCTCGAAAAGATCCTTCCGCGCCTCACCGAGGAGGAGGCGGAGATCTACCGCCGCGGCAGGAACGCCAAAAAGCCGACGAAGAGCAAGAACGCCACCGTCGCGGAGTACGTCCGTTCGACGGGCTTCGAGGCGCTCTTGGGGTATCTCTATCTCACGGGGCAGTCGGAGCGCATCGAAGAACTTTTCTTTGGAGATAATGTATGAAAACAGAGGGCAGGAACGCAGTTTTGGAACTTCTCAAGACGGATAAGACCGTCGAGAAAATTCTGCTCGAAAAAGGCGCGCAGGGAACGCTCGGCAAGATCTTCGCCGAGGCGCGCAAAAAGAACATCCGCGTGCAGTTCGTCGACCGCGCCGCGCTCGACAGGGAGAGCGAAATAAAGCGCCATCAGGGCGTGATCGCCTTTACCACGGCGTACGAGTATGCCGATCTGCACGATCTCTTCGGCGGAGAAAACAGCCTCATCGTGCTGTGCGACGGCATCGAGGACGTGCACAACCTCGGCAGTATCCTCCGCGTTTCGGAGTGCGCGGGGGCGGACGGCGTCGTCATCCCGAGCGCGAAGGGTGCGTCCGTCACGGAAGCCGTCATCCGCATTTCGGCGGGGGCGGCGGAGCATATCAGAGTCGCAAAAGTGCCCTCCGTCAACTATGCGGTGGACGAGCTCAAGAAAAACGGGTATTGGGTATACGCCTTGGAGGCGGGCGGCGAGTGCATCTATAACGCCGACCTCACGGGCAGGATCGCCCTCGTCGTGGGCGGGGAAGACAGCGGCGTTAAGCGCCTTACGCGCGAGAAGTGCGACGGCGTCCTCTCCATTCCGCTCTTCGGCAAAGTCAATTCGCTGAACGCCTCGGTCGCGCTTGGCATCGGCGTGTATGAGGTGGTGCGTGCAAGAGAACAGAGAAAGAACGGATGAGGCGCTCGCCGCGCTTGCGCAGGGCGGCGAACAGTGGGCGGAGGAGGAACTGCTGAACCGCTACAAAAGCGCCGTCCGCGCCCACGCCCGCAAGTTTTTTTTAGAGGGCGGAGAAACGGAGGACCTCGTGCAGGAGGGGATGATCGGGCTCATCGCAGCCGTCCGCGGCTACAAGCCGGACGGGGGCAGGAGTTTTAAGAACTTCGCCTATCTGTGCGTCAGCCGCCGCATCTACGACGCGCTCCGCAACGCCGATAAGCTGACTGGCGGCGACGTCGATCCGGACAGCGTTTCGGGCGGGGATACGCCCGAGGATTTCCTCATCGCGGACGAATCGCAGGCGGAATTCCGCCGCAAACTCACGAGTACGCTCTCCGATTTCGAGTTCCGCGTCGTCACGCTCTATCTCGACGGCATGAGCTACGCTTCCATCGCGCGCGTCACGGGCAAAGACATGAAGAGCATCGACAACGCCCTTGCGCGTTCCAAAAAGAAATTGCAGCGCTCCTTTTCGCACAGGAGCGAAGGATAAAGGATATGGCACATCTGTCTCTCTATCGGAAATTCAGACCCGCGACCTTTGCCGAGATCGTGCGGCAGGAGCACGTCGTGCGCGTGCTCAAAAATCAGATCGAGCGCGGCGAGGTGGGGCACGCCTACCTCTTTACGGGTCCGCGCGGCACGGGAAAAACGAGCGTGGCGCGCATTTTCGCGCGCGCCGTCAACTGCGAACATCCCAAAGACGGCTCGCCCTGCGGAACGTGCGCCACATGCCGCGCGCTCTCCGAGGGCTCGCTCGATATCGCCGAGATCGACGCCGCCTCCAACAACGGCGTGAACGAGATGCGCGATCTCCGCGAGAAGGTGCAGTATCCGCCCGTTACGGGAAAATATAAGGTGTATATCATCGACGAGGTGCACATGCTCACGGACAGCGCCTTTAACGCGCTCTTGAAAACGCTCGAAGAGCCGCCGGCGCACGCCGTGTTCATCCTCGCGACGACCGAACCGCACAAGATCCCCGCGACCATCCTCTCCCGATGCATGCGGCTTGATTTCAAGCTCATCCCCGAAGAGGATCTTGAAAAACATCTCATGTCCATCCTCGACGGGCTTGGCAAAAAGTACGAGCGGGAGGCGGTCGCGGCCATCGCCCGCGCGGGCGCGGGGAGCGACAGAGACATGCTCTCCATTGCCGAAATGTGCCTCGCGTACGGCGACGAGCTCACCTATGAGGGCGTTACCGCCGTGCTCGGGGCGGCGGATTTCGAGACGACCGCAAAACTTGCGGACGCCATTTTGCAGGCGGATATGCCCGCGGCGCTCTCCGCGGCGGAAGGCATCCTTGCGGAGGGCAAGGCGGTCGGCGTGCTCCTCAAAGATATTCTCAATCTGTTGAACGAGGTCGCTGTGGCAAAGTCCTGCGCCAACGCGGAAAAATTGCTCTCTCTGCCTGCGCGCATGTTCGCGCAGGTGAAAGCGATCGCGGAGAAGGCGGACGGTAACGCAATTTTGCGCGCGACGGAGATCTTTGTAAAGACGGAGAACGAGCTTCGCTTTGCCTCGTCGCCGCGCATCGCGCTCGAAACGGCGATCCTGCGCGCGGCGGTCCCGCAGACGGACCGCGATATCGACGCGCTTCTCGTACGCGTCGCCGCGCTCGAAAAACAGGTCGCGGCGCTTTCCTCGGGCGCGCCTGTCAGAGCGCCCGCCGCAGAGGAAAGACCCGCGCCCGCACAGGGATCGGAGGAAAAGCCGCGGGCAAAGCGCGCGGCGATGCGGGAGGAGGATTTCCCGCTGCCGCCCCCGCCTGAAGAACCGCCGTTCGACCTTCCGCCGTGGGAGGAACCGCCTGCGGCGGAACCCGTGCGCGAAGTCAAAAAAACGCCCGCGCCAGCGCCGCGCCCCGCCGTGCGCGAGGAGCCCGCGCCTTTCTCCGCGCCGCCTTCGCCCGCCGCGCCCGCTGCGGACGGTCCGCGCGACGCCGAGACGACGTTCGGGCTCTTTCTGCGGAAACTGCGCAAGATCCCAAAAAGCGGCGTCTTGTACGCGCTCTGCCGCGATCTCGAACCGAGCGACGAGGGCGGAAAACTCGTGCTCACCACCGATATCCGCACGGTCGCGGATACGCTCGGCAGCGAGCGGCACCGCACGGCGATGGCGGAGGTGCTCGGGGAACTCGGGGTCACGGATTTTGAGGTGCGCTTTGCGTCGGCGTCGCGCGCCGAGGAAAAGGACGGGGTCGAGCAGATCAAAAAGGATTTTGCGGGCTATCCCGTCGAGATAAAATAAATTTGGAAGACAACGGATACGGAGGATATATGGCAGGATTCAACAGAGGCGGCATGGGGGGCGCGGGAATGCAGAACCTCATGAAGCAGGCGCAGAAGATGCAGGAAGAGATGCAGGCGACGGAAAAACTCCTCGATGAGTGGGAGATCGTCGGGACTGCGGGCGGCGAAGCGGTCGTCGTCTACATGAACGCGAAAAAGATCATCGACGGCATCGAGATCGATAAATCCGTCATCGATCCCGACGACGAGGAGATGCTCGAAGATCTCATCATGGCGGCGATCATGGACGGCTACAAGAAGGCGGACGCCGTGTATCAGGAAAAGATGGGCAAATTCGGCGGCATGGGCGGCATGGGAGGACTCCTCTAAGTGGAAGTCTTTATCGAGCCCATCGGGCGGCTGATGAACGAGTTTTCCAAACTCCCCGGCGTCGGCAAAAAGACGGCGCAGCGCTACGCTTATAAAGTCGTAGGCATGTCGGAGAGCGAGGCGCGCGCCTTTGCCGACGCGATCATCAACGTCAAACGCAAAGTGCGCTTTTGCAGGGTTTGCGGAAACTTTACCGAGAACGATGTGTGCGATATCTGCCTCACGCGCGATAAATCGCAGATCTGCGTCGTGAAGGAGCCCAAAGACGTCGTGGCTTTGGAAAAACTGCACGAATACAAGGGCGTCTATCACGTCCTGCACGGGGTCATTGACCCGATGAACGGCGTATCGCCCAACGATATCCGCATCAAAGAACTTTTGGAGCGCGTCGGCGAAGGCGGCGTGAAAGAAGTTATCATGGCGACCAATCCCGACGTCGAGGGCGAAGCGACGGCGATGTACATCGCAAAACTTTTGAAGCCGCTCGGCGTTACGGTCACCCGTCTTGCGCGCGGCGTGCCGATCGGCAGCGAACTTGAATATGCGGACGAGGTCACCCTCGCGCGCGCACTGATAGAGAGGAAACAGATATGAAAATTTCCGTACTCGGCTGCGGACGGTGGGGCTCGTTCATCGCGTGGTATCTCTCCCGCCTCGGCAACGACGTGACGAGTTGGGGTCCCGAGGGCGAACCAAGCTACGAGATCTTGAAAAATACCGGACGGAACGAATACGTTGCGCTCGATGAAAAGATCACGCTCACCTGCGATTTGGAGCGCGCCGTGCGTACGGCGGAGGTCATCGTCATCTCCATCAGTTCGCAGGGGCTGCGCGGGTTCATGCAGCGCGTTATAAAATATCCCGTCTCCGATAAGGTGTTCGTGCTCTGCATGAAGGGGATCGAGACGGGGTCGGGCAAGCGCCTTTCCGAGATTTTGGTCGAGAGCGGCATTTCGCCCGAAAAGATCGCCGTTTGGGTGGGACCCGGGCACATTCAGAGCTTTGTGCAGGGCATTCCAAATTGCATGGTCATCGACTCCGAGAACGACGCGCTCAAGATCGATCTCGTCACAAAATTCAAGAGCGATCTCATCCGCTTCTATTACGGGAACGATCTCATCGGCACCGAGATCGGCGCCGCGGCAAAGAACGTTATGGGCATCGCGGCGGGCGTACTCGATGTGATCTGCGTTCCGCTCAAGGGACCGCTGATGTCGCGCGGGGCGCGGGAGGTCGCCCGTCTCATCAAGGCGATGGGGGGCAACGAGCTCTCCTCCTACGGACTTGCGCACCTCGGCGACTACGAAACGACGCTCTTTTCCCGCTATTCGCACAACCGCATGTACGGAGAGATGCTCGCCAAAGGGGAGCGCTTTGAAAAGCTCGCCGAGGGCGTTGCAACGAGCGGCGCAATGAAATTTCTCGGCGAAAAATACGGCGTTGATCTGCCCATCACCGAGGCGGTATACGCCGTCTGCTACGGGGAAGGGGACGACGTCGCGCGCTGCAAAGAGGAGATCGGAAAGCTCTTCAGGCGCAGCACAAAGGCGGAAATGTACGAATGATCCGCCTGTTTTTCTTGATTTCACAGTACTATGCGTGACATAATACTATGAAAATTAAAAATAAGGAGAGAATCATGGAAGAAGAGAAAGTGCAAGAAGGAGCGATCGCAGAGAGCGAAGCGCCCGTTTTGGAGCCGCCCGCGCAGGGAGAGGACGCCGCGGCGCCTGCGCAGTCCGAACCCTTGGTGCGTTCGCGCCTGACGCTCGACGGCAAGCTGTACAAGCGGCTGTACGGCAAGTGGATCATCGTCATGTCCGTCCTGTGTGTTTTGTCCGTCGCTTTGCTTGCCGTTTGGATCGCCGCCTATACGATCGACGACGGCGGAACATTTTCGGAACTCTTTTCGGACGATCTCAACCTTTGGGCTGCGGCGATCATTCTCGTCTGCACGATCGTTTATCTGATTTCCATCGGCAAGATCTGCAGGGACGCGAACGCCAACGTGCGCGAGAATACATATCTGTTTTACGAGAGGGAATTCACCATCGAGACGACTCAGCGCGGCAAGCCAATGGGCGTTTCGCACCTCATTTACGCGGATTGCAGAAAGATCAGAGAGCGGAAAGCGTTTTTCCTTCTCACGGTGCCCGCCGTCGGGCTAGTCGTCGTCGATAAGGAAAATATGCCCCGAGAGGACTGCGCGCGGCTGCGCACGCTGTTCGGGCTGCCTTCCCCCAAGAAGTGACGGAAGCATAAAAAATGTAAGCGCGCCGCGCGGCAGTCAGCCGCGCGGCGCGCTTTTTCGTAAATCCGGCGCGATGGGAATGGCGCATAAAAACAAAAATGCAGGCATATGCCTGCACACCTGTAAATAAAGGGAAAACCCCACACGTCGGCGCATAGCGGACGGACCATTCGGCACGACATACAGGGTTTGCTGGTGGGGACGACAGAACTCGAATCTGTGACCTCTTGCATGTCAAGCAAGCGCTCTAACCAACTGAGCTACGCCCCCGTGAACAACGGATATCATACTAAAATTTCACTCGCTTGTCAAGCGTTCTGCATGGAAAAATACGATTATTTTCTCATTTTTCAATAATTTTTTCGGGAATTTTGCGTTTTATGAGGAGATATTTTCCGGCAGGTCTTGACACCTCTGCATGGCTGCGCTAAAATATAGAGGAACAAGAGCGCCCGAAAAAGAGCGCTGCGATTTATGGAAGGAGGAACAGCATGAAACAGTATGATGCGGTCGTCATCGGCGCGGGAAACGGCGGTCTGACGGCGGCGATACGGCTTGCGCAGGGCGGGGCGAAGGTGCTCCTTGTGGAAAAGCACAACCTCCCCGGCGGTTTTGCCACGAGTTTCCGCCGCGGCAGATTTGAATTCGAGGCTTCACTGCACGAACTCAACGACTTCGGCGCGCCCGACAACGCGGGCGACGTCCGCGTGCTCTTCGATGAGCTCGGGGTCACGGATAAGATCGAGTGGGTGCCCATTCCCGACGCCTACCGCGTGATCGCGCGCGCGGAGAAGGTGGACGCGACGATGCCGTTCGGCGTTGACGCGTTCATCGATAAAATGGAGCGCTATGTGCCCGGCAGCCGCAGGTCCGTGAGGCACTTTTTTGACCTTGCGGAGGAAGTCCGCCTCGCGCAGGCGTATACCAACGCCTGCAACGGGAAGGCGGATTCCAAATATATGGTGGAGCATTTCGGCAATTTCGTGCGGTGCGGCTCATACTCCGTCAACGAAGTGCTCGCCTCCCTGCATATACCCAAGCGCGCGAAAGAGATCCTGAGCGCCTATTGGTGTTATCTCGGCGCCGATCTCGACAACATGAGCTTTGCGCACTATGCCTCCATGGTCAATCGCTATATCCTGCGCGGCGCGATGTCGCCCAAGTCCCGTTCGCACGAGATCTCGCTCGCCATGGTCGAGCGCATCCGCGAACTCGGCGGCGACGTGCTCCTGAATACTGAGGCGGTCAGGATCCTCACGAACGCCGAGGGGATCAGCGGGGTCGTCCTTGACGACGGCACCGAGATCGCGACCCGCCACGTCGTCGCCAACTGCTCGCCGCACGTCGTGTACGGAAAGCTCATCGAGGACGTTCCCGAGCGTATCGTCCGCGCGACAAACGCGCGCAAGTTCTCGGGGCGCGGATTTACGATGTTTTTGGGGCTCGATAAGTCCGCCGACGAGCTTGGCATCGAAAATCACAACTATTTCCTCTACGATACGATGGATTCCGTGGCGCAGTACGAGAAGATGCGCACCATCGAGGAGAACGGCGTGCAGGCGACCGTGTGCCTCAACCGCGCGCAGCCCGATTGTTCGCCCGAGGGGACCTGCATGATGTACTTTACCACATTATATATGGAGGATGATTGGGCGCGCATCAAACCGCAGGCGTACTATAAGACGAAGGAGTTTGTCGCCAACCGCATGATCGACCGCTTTGAAGAGGATACGGGCGCGAAGATCCGCGATCATATCGAAGAGATCAGCGTTGCAACGCCCATGACCTACGCGCGCTATTGCGGGCATCCGCAGGGCGTTATCTACGGGTACGAATCGCAGTATTGGGACGGGCTCATGCCCCGCCTGCAGATGATGGGCGAAGATTACGAAAAGGGGATCCGCGGGCTCCGCTTCGCGAGCGGATGGTCCATGCGCCTTTCGGGCTATTCGAGCTCGTATTTCGCGGGCGACATCGCAGGCCGTCAGACGGTCGGCGACATCAAGAGGGAGGGCTGAAACAATGTTTATCTTCAAGAGAAAAATGTTCGGGTTTATGGACCTGCTGCGTTTCAAAAATATGGTCCCCAAGCGGAGAAAGGCGCTTGAGGAAGGCTCCTCCAAGCCGCTCCCCAAGAGCTACCGCGTCAACGAAACGGCGCGCGTCCTTCATCCCGGTTACCAAAACGCAAAGATCGTCTCCGTGAAAGAGGAAACTGCGGATATGAAAACGCTCGTATTCGAGACGGAGCGCCCCTTCTATTTCCGCGCGGGGCAGTATGTGACGCTGAGCGCTCAGGTGGGGGAGAGTTTTGTCTCCCGCCCGTATGCGATCTCGTCCGCGCCCGCGGCGGCGCTTGCGCGCAAGGTGTGCGTCACCGTCAAAAAAGAGGGCTTTTTCAGCGGGTATCTCGTCGACGAAGCGAAGGTCGGCGACGTGCTCCTTATGGGCGATCCCTCGGGCGATTTCTGCTACGACGGCGTGCGCGACAGCAAGACGGTCGTCGGCGTTGCGGGCGGCAGCGGCATCACGCCCTTCTATGCGCTCGCGCAGGCGATCGCCGACGGCACCGAGGATTGCTCGCTCGTCCTCTTTTATGGCGCCCGCACCGAGAAAGACCTCGCCTTGAAGGCGGAGCTCGACGCACTCTGTGGCGACAGGATCAAGGTCGTGTATGTGCTCAGCGACGAGGTGAAGGAGGGGTATGAGAGCGGCTTCGTGAGCGCGGCGCTCATCCAAAAGTACGTCTTGGGCGATTTCACGCTCATGGCGTGCGGTCCGCAGGCGATGTATAACTTCCTCGAGGGCGAGGCGGAAAAGATGGGGCTCACCCGCCGCCGTTTCCGCAAAGAGGCGGGCTGCGTGGGGGTGCGCGACTGCAAACCCGCCGCCCATACGCTCACGGTACACATCGGGTTCGATACCTACACGATACAGGCGGACGCGCGCGAGTCGGTGCTCGTTGCGCTCGAGCGTGCGGGGCTGCGCGTGCCCTCCAAGTGCCGCGCCGGCGAGTGCGGCTTCTGCCACAGCCGTCTTATCTCGGGCAAGTTCACCATTGCGGGGGAGGATAAACGCCGCCTTGCCGATGAAAAGTTCGGCTATTTCCACCCGTGCTGCAGCTATCCCGACAGCGATATGGAGATCGAAGTTCCCAAACTCAAATAAAAAATTTATCGGCAAAAAAGACGGCTCAGCCGTCTTTTTTGTTTTGCTTTGCAAGAGCTGTGCCGTGTGAGTGCTTACGTGATTTTATAAATTGATAGAACATTTTATTTTTTCA
>DBGBVX010000025.1:0-10356 GCA_048370055.1 Candidatus Gallimonas sp.
GTAATGAAACAGAATTAGTGGAGAGTTTTGTCAACACATTTAAGAAATACAAAAACATTGATAAGTTGACGAGGGGAATCGTAGAGGAGTTCATTGAAATGATTTACGTAAAAGATAACGGGAGGCTCGAGATTGAGTTCAAATTTCAAGACGCTTTTATTTGTGCGCAAGAGATACTTTCAGACCTGGATACGAGTTATTTGTCGAAAAATGGCATTTAACAATGTATTATGTCAGACATGATAAGTGATACGTGAATAAAGTAGGTACACAGAAACCCACCCGGTTTTGCTGATATTTTGTATACTGCATCGTGTTTTTCTTAAAATAGTGGATAATTCGCCCATAAAACGAAAAAATTTTTGGAAAAAGACTTATATCTTATTGACATTTACTCACGTTTTTCTCAACGATCCGACGCGCGGCTACGGGATCGGCATCGAAAAAATGCTCACAAATTAGAATGATAGATGCAAACGGGTTCATATGATAGGATATGGACCCGTTTTTTTGCGTGCGGGATGTATTTTCCCGCGCCTTGGAACGCAAAAAACTGCTCGCGGCGTTCGCGGCAGGTTTTCTGATCTGCGTGATCCTCGGCGCCGTGTTTATAAAAACGCCTGCGGGCTACAGTTATCATCTGCGTATCGCCGAAAAATTTCTCGACCGCGTTTGTTTTTCCGAGCGCAGCGTCGTCGTCATCTTCTTCGAGCGGACGGCGGGGCACGCGCTCCTGCTCGCGCTCGTCCTGTTGGGCGGTATCCACGCCGCGGCGATCGTCCTCCCTTCCGTCGTCCTGTTTTACCGCGCATGCACGTTCGGCGGAAGCCTCGTCATCTTCTTCTCCGTCTACCGGCTGACGGGCGCGCTCGTCGTATTCGCGCTCTATCTGCCCGTTCATCTGCTGATAGACTGCGTACTGTTGCTCGGAACGTCGCTCTCCTGCGGGCGGGCGAAGGGGTTTTGCTTTTGCGGCGGCGACTGGCTGCTCCTTCTCCGTGATTTTCTCACCCTGCTTGCGCTGATCGCGATCGTCTGTCTTGCCGAAATGATCCTGCTCCTTGCGCTCTTTCATCCGCTCGGAAACGTCGTTTAACGCATAGATTTCAGAATACGGCGCAAACTGACGGTATGAAAAAGGGTGTGATTTGTACCGTCGCGGCGCTTTCGTTTGCGGCGGCGATGATGGGAACGGGAAGCGCCGCACATGCTCGGGCGGATGAGACGGAACTCTCGCCCGCATGCAAAGCGGCGTATCTGATGGACGAGGCGAGCGGCGTTCAGCTCTATGCAAAAAATGAAACAGAACATCTTCCGATCGCGAGCATGTGCAAGATCATGACGCTGCTTCTCGCGTTTGAGGCGGAGGAGCGGGGCGAAATTTCTTTCAGCGATGAGATCGCCGTTTCGGAGCGCGCCGCGGGAATGGGGGGATCGCAGGTCTTCCTCGGCGCAGGCCTGATATACTCTGCGGACAGCCTGCTCAAAAGCATTGCCGTCTGCTCGGCGAACGATTCCTGCGTCGCCATCGCCGAACATGTTTCGGGGAGCGAGGGGGCGTTCATCGAGCACATGAACAAGCGCGCCAAGGAACTCGGCGCCGAAAACACCCTGTTTGCAAATTGCACGGGTCTCCCGAAAGAGCCGCAGTATTCCTGCGCCAAGGACGTAGCGCTCATGCTGCGCGCGCTCATCGGGCATGAAAAATACCACGAATATTCCCATGTGTGGCTTGAGGACTTTGCGCACCCCGACGGCAGAACGACGCAGATGACGAATACAAACAAACTCATCCGCACCTACGACGGATGCGACGGCGGGAAAACGGGCTTTACGAACGAGGCGGGCTTCTGCCTCGCCGCGGCGGCGCACAGAGGGGATATGCGCGTCATTTCGGTCGCGATCGGCGCAACCGACTCCAAGTCGCGCTTTTCCGCGGTGACCTCGCTCTTTGATTACGCCTTCGATCATTTTGAGAGCAACGTCCTTTTACGGGAGGGCGAACCTCTGCAGGAACCGCTCAGCGTAAAGGGCAGCAAAACGGCGCAGATCGAAGTTACGCCCGCGCGTACGCTCGCCTATCTGCGCAGACGGGGAACGGAGGAGAACTATACCGTAGAGTATATTCAGCAGGAGGCGATCGCGCCCATCGTCAAAGGGCAGACGGTGGGAGAGGCGGTCCTGTACCGCGACGGCGTGGAAGTGGATCGCGTTGCTCTGCTTGCAGCGGAGGATGCCGCGCGCTATTCATGGTGGGACGCGTACCGAGAGGGGGCGCGCTGTTGGAATTAAACAAAAATAACTATTAGCATAGTAATATGTGTGACATAGTATTTGCTTTCCGGCATTGCTGTGTCACTTTTTTGTTGACCGAACGCAGAAATTTTGCTATAATTTTGTACATGAACACGCGAGACACACTAAAAATCAACGAAAAAGGAAATCTTGAGATCGGCGGCGCAGACTGCGTCGATCTTGCGAAAACGTTCGGTACGCCGCTCTACGTCTTTGACGAGGCGTATATCCGCCGCATGATGCGCGTCTATCAGGATACCATCGACAGCGAATACGGCGGCAACGGGCTTGTGTTGTACGCCTCGAAGGCGTTCTCCTGCGAGGCGATCTACGCCATCGCCAAACAGGAAAATATCGGCGTGGACGTTGTGTCGGGCGGCGAACTCTATACGGCGATGCAGGCAGGTTTCCCCGCAGAAAAGATCACGATGCACGGGAACAACAAACTGCCGCGCGAGATCGCTTATGCCTTGGAGTGCGGTGTCGGGACGATCGTCGTCGACGAATATTCCGAAGCCGATCTTCTCGACGCGGAGGCGGCGAAGCGCGGCGTCGTGCAGGATGTTCTCATCCGCGTCAATCCCGGCGTTGAGGCGCACACGCACGCGTATGTGCAGACGGCGACTCCCGACTCCAAATTCGGATTTTCCATTCAGAGCGGCGCGGCGGCTGAGATCACCAAGTATGTGCTCGGAAAAAAGCACCTGCGCCTGAAGGGCTATCACTGCCACATCGGTTCGCAAATTTTTGAAAAGCAGTCCTTCGTGCTCGCCGTCGAAAAAAATCTCGCCTTTATGGCAGACGTCAAAAAATCGCTCGGATTTGAGGCGGAAGTGCTGAATATGGGCGGCGGATTCGGCATTTGGTATACCGATGAAGACGCAAAGATCAGCGCCGAGGGCTATCGCGAATATCTGCGCGCGCTCCTTTCCGCCGTTAAATCGGGCTGCGCGGCGCGCGGGCTCAAACTTCCGTTCGTCAGCATCGAACCGGGTCGTTCCATTGTGGGCGAGGCAGGAATCACGCTCTACACGGTGGGCGCGATCAAGGAGATCCCCGGCATCCGCAAATATCTTGCCATCGACGGCGGTATGTTCGATAATCCGCGCTTTGCGCTCTATCAGAGCAAATATACCGCCGTGCTTGCCAACCGCGCAAGCGAAACGCCGACGGAGATCGTTGCGCTTGCGGGAAAATGCTGCGAGAGCGGCGACCTCATCGGCACAGAGTTCAATCTGCCCAAGGCAAACCTCGGCGACATCGTTGCCGTGCTCTCGACGGGCGCCTACAATTACTCGATGGCGTCCAACTACAACCGCAACTTTATCCCCGCCGCTGTACTCGTAAAAGACGGCAAGGCGGAATACATCGTCAAACCGCAGACGTACGAGGATCTTGTCCGGAATGACGTCATCCCCGAACGCCTGAAATAATTTTCAAAACAACAGGAGGAATACCGCGTTGCGCCTTTGACCTTTTCGGAAGGAACACTTGCGCACAGCCGCCCGCACAGGCGGTGGCTTTGTGCGCCTTTCGGGAGATCGGCAGCGGACGCCTTCGCGTTTCCGCAGGGTCTCCCTGCGGAAATTTTTTTACGGAGGCAACGCAAATGTCGTATATCCAACTCGATCACATCACTTTTACTTATCCGAGCGGGCTTGCGCCCGTTTTCGAAAATCTTACCCTGCATCTCGATACCGATTGGAAAATGGGGATCATCGGGCGCAACGGTATGGGAAAAAGCACGCTGTTCCGCCTTTTGACGGGCGAACTCAGGGGCGAGGGCACGATCTCTTCCGACCGCGGGTTTCTTCGTTTTCCGCTCGCGATGCCCGATGAAACCGCCTGCGGATACGAGATATCCGAAAACTATCTGCCGCAAGCCGATTTTTGGAAAGTCCTGCGCGAGGCGGATAAATTAGATCTTGCGGCGGAGATCTTTTACCGTCCGATCGCCACGCTCTCGGGCGGGGAGCGCACAAAGATGCAGCTCGCCATCGTATTTGCCGCAGACGTGTTCCCGCTTTTGGACGAGCCGACCGACCACCTCGACGGGGCGGGCAGGCAGGCGCTTGCCGATTACCTTGCCGCAAAACGCAGTTTTTTCCTCGTCTCACACGACCGCGCTGTGCTCGACGGCTGCTGCGATCACATCCTCGCGCTCGAAAAAACGGGCGCAACGGTCACGCGCGGCAATTACAGCGTTTGGAGAGAGGAGCGCGAAAAACGAGAACGCGCGGACAGCGCGAAAAAAGAGAAACTTGAAAAGGAGCGCGTGCGGCTGCGCGAGGCGGCGCAGCGCATCGCCGATTGGTCTGACCGCGCGGAGAGCGAGAAATTCGGCACGCGCAATTCAGGACTCCGCCCCGACAGAGGCTTCGTCGGCGCAAGCGCGGCACGCGTCATGAAACGCGCGACTGCCGCACGCGACAGAACGGCGCGCGCCGAAGAGGGCATCGCGGAACTTCTCAAAGGCTACGAAGAGATCGAGACCCTGCGTATTTTTCCCGAGCCGTATTTCCGCGAAACGCTCTTTTCCGTTTCAGAACTGAACGTATCCGTCGGCGGCAAGCCTGTTCTTAAAGACTTCTCGCTCTCCATGAAACAGAACGAGCGCGTCGCGCTGGCGGGCGCAAACGGCGCGGGAAAGAGCACCTTCCTGAAAGTCCTTGCGGGCGAGCTCCATGCGGAGGGTACGATCGATCTTTCGCCGCGTCTGAAAATTTCCTACGTTCCGCAGACATTCGAACATCGCGGAACGCTTTCGCAGTATGCGGCGGAATTTGGCATAGACGAAGCGTATTTCAAAGCCATTCTCGCAAAATTCGGGTTTGCAAGGCACGATCTTTCCCGCGATCTTCGGGAAATGAGCGAAGGGCAGAAGAAAAAAGCCGCGCTTGCGCGCAGCCTTTGCGAACGGGCAAATCTGTACGTATGGGATGAGCCGCTCAACTATCTCGATATCGCCTCCCGCGAACAGATCGAGGAAGCGATCCTCGCCTCGGGCGCAAGCGTTCTTTTTGTGGAGCACGACGCGGCATTTTGCGGAAAGATAGCCACAAGAACGGTCATGCTTTCCGCACAAGACACAACATCTTGAGATGCCGCCCGAAAAATACGCATTTTCTTGTAGGAATTTTGTCGCGCGGCGAACATTCTCTTGCATTTTTTCGGGAAATCCTATATAATAATGGAAATGCTGGATTACCTTATCGAACTTCTCGCATCCTTCTGTGCCGTCGTGGTCGTTCTCACCCTGCACGAGTTTGCGCACGCATATGTGGCTTACCGCTGCGGCGACCCTACGCCGAAATGGAGCGGCAGGCTCTCTTTGGATCCGCTCCGCCACTTCGATCCGCTGGGGCTCATTTGTTTTACTTTGGTGGGGTTCGGCTGGGCGAAACCCGTCGCGATCAATCCAAGCAACTTCCGCCGCTATCGTCTGGGGCTCGGGCTAACGGCGAGCGCGGGCGTCGTCATGAACTATCTCACGGCGTTTCTCTTTTATCCGCTCTTTCTCGTCGTTCTTTATTACATGCCCGAAGTGGCGTTCATAACGGATTTTCTCACAGACTTCACCTCGCTGCTGTTTGCATACAGCCTTTCCTTCTTTGTGTTCAATCTGCTCCCGCTCAATCCTTTGGACGGGTTCCGCATCTGGGAAGCGGTCGACAGGAAGAAGGGCAAAGTCTATCAGTTCTTTTACCGGTACGGGCAGATCATCCTGCTCGCGCTCATTGCAGAGAGTTTCATCTGCAATCTCTTTGTGCGTTTCGGCGTTGTGCAGATGATGAATTTCAACATCCTCGGCTGGTTCATGACGTTTGCGACGCAGTATCTCGGCTGGCCCATTACGGCGCTTTGGGGGTTGATCCCGTGGTAGATCAGGAAAAAATTCAATCCATCCGCGAAAAATTTGAATCCAACGTCGATTATACGACCGTCCTTTCCAACTTCGAGGGGCCGCTCGATCTCCTTTTATACCTCATCAACCGCGAGGAGATCGAGATCAAAGACGTATTCGTTTCGCAGGTTACCGAGCAGTTCCTCGATTACATGAAAGGGCTGCCTTACCTCGACGTGGATAAAGTGAGCGAATACCTCAACATCGCCGCCACGATCATCAAGATCAAGGCGCAGGCGCTCGTGCCCAATATTTTGGAAGATCCCGAGCTCGATCAGGAGATCGAGGACGACAAAGCCGAACTCATCCGCGCGCTCGAGGAGTACCGCCTCATCAAAGAAGAGACCAAAAAGCTCAAGGAACTCGAAACGATCGGCTTTTACTTCAAGGGACCCGATAAAGACGTGGGAGAAACGCGCACGGTCTTTACGATGGAGAATCTTACGCTCGACGGGCTCATCTCCGCATACTCCGCGCTCCTTCTCAAACGGGAAGAGGCGCTCAAAGAGGAGGAAGTGCGCGAGATCCCGCGCGACACATTCACGGTAGAGCAAAAAATTCAGTTTGTTTTGGAATGTCTCGAAGAGAGGAAAGAGGTACAGTTCGAAGAGCTCTTTACGCGCGATTACACAAAGCCGGAGATCGTAACGACCTTTCAGGCGATCTTGGAACTGCTCAAGTATCAATTCCTGCACGTAAAACAGGAGCGCGCATTCGGCGAGATCACGATCTCGCTCAATCCTGACAGAGACAAGGAGGCTGACCTTGGAAATATTGACGAATACGATTGAGGCGATCCTGTTTGCCTCGGGCAAGAGCGTGCCCATTGCAGATATCGCCGAAAAGCTCAACGTAACGGAAGGGGAAGTCAAAAAATCGCTCAAAGAACTTCAGAAAAGATACGGCGAAGACGGCGGGATACAGCTCCTCGAATTCAATAAGAAGGCGCAGCTCGGCTCCAATCCGAAGTATAAGGAAGGCGTTTCCGCAGTCCTCAATCCCATCCGTGAAAAGGAACTTACCCGCACCATTTTGGAGACGGTCGCCATCATAGCCTATAAACAGCCCATTACGCGTACGGAGATCGAACTTCTGCGCGGGCTCAACAGCGATTACGCCGTCAATACGCTCCTCGATCTCAATCTCATCTACCCGTGCGGCAGAAAGGACG
Source organism: Candidatus Gallimonas sp. (assembly GCA_048370055.1). Taxonomy (GTDB): domain Bacteria; phylum Bacillota; class Clostridia; order Christensenellales; family Borkfalkiaceae; genus Gallimonas. Next base: position 7,371 of record DBGBVX010000025.1, read on the forward strand.
CCGTCGGCAGGCCCGTACTGTTTGCGACCACGGATGAATTTCTCAAGCGCTTCAAGCTGCATTCCTTGGAAGATCTCCCCGACTACGACGCACTGATGGCGGCGATCTCCCATTCGGACGAGGAACGCGATACATACCTCTACGCGCGCGACGAGCTGCCGCCCGAAGAGACGGAGACTCCCGAGAAGCCCGAAGAGAAAAAGAAGAAATCGGAAGAGGAGAGCAGCGGATACGAGATCCCCGACTTCCTCAAAGGACTTGACGACGCAGACATCGTCAAAATCGATTGAATCACATAATTTTTACAGATTCGCCCATATTACGGATATGGGCGAATTTTTTGTATATTCGTTCTTCGCGGGCACGGCGCTCCTTCTGTTTCCCATCTTTCTGTATGTGGACGCCTATGCGGACATCGCGGAAAACCGCGCATGGTTCTGTATATCGCTCTTTCACAGGCTCAAGCTTCTCGGCGGCTACGCGCAGGTGCGGGCGGAGGGGCTCGTCTTTCATCTCACAAAAAAGAAAGCGATCCTTCTGCCGTATTCCGAGCTTGCAACGGCGCGGAAACAGTTTGAGATCACGAAGGGCTTTCAGCTCTGGCGCTTTCATCAGATCGTGGAAACGGACGGCGCGGACGCGCCAAAGGGCGTGCTCATTGCGGCGTTTCTCAATTTAGCGGCAGGTACGGCGTTTTCCGTACTTAAAGAGAGCCATAACTTTCTCTCGCTCAAAAACCGCGCGCTGCTGCACAATGAACGCTGCTTCAAAGTTACGATCCGCGCGGCGGTCGTGCTGAACGGGCTCGTACTTGCCGTCGCGCTCACGAAAAAAATGTTGGAGGGGATCATTGAATGGATAAAAAGATTGACAGCATCATGGAAAAGACGGCTGAAAAACTGACGGGGCTTGTAGACGTGAATACCGTCATCGGAAAGCCGGTCATCACGGCAAGCGGCGCGCAGGTCATCCCGTTCACGAAAGTGACGATGGGGTATCTCTCCGGCGGCGGCGAATACGGCGACGTAAAAAAGATCGAAAACGACGAGTGCCTTCCCTTTGCGGGCGGCGCGGGAACAGTCGTCAACGTAAAACCCGCGGGCTTTCTCATCGACGACGGCAAGGAGTGCCGTCTTGTACGCGTGACGGACGACCCGCTCGACGGGCTCATCGAAAAGGCGGGCGACCTCATCGGGAAGTTGGTGAAACGCGGCGATGAATAAGCTTATCTGCGGCACGCTCGCCGCGGCGCTGCTGTGCGCCGTCCTTTTGCCGTCCGGAACGGCGGAAAGGGCGGAGGGCGCCGCGTCTAAAGCGGAGTGCGTGGTGGAGGTCTCCTCCCGCCGCATTCTGCATGCCGAAAACGCGTCACGATGCCTGCCAATGGCAAGTACGACAAAAGTGCTTACCGCCATCATCGTCATCGAGGACTGCGATCTGCGCGAAGTGATCGAGATCCCCGCCGAAGCCGCGGGCGTAGAGGGCTCGAGCGTCTATCTCAAAACGGGCGAAAAATATACCGTCGAAGAACTTCTGTACGGACTCATGCTGCGGTCGGGAAACGACGCCGCAGTCGCTTTGGCGCTCCATCACAGCGGAAGTATCGAAAAATTCGCGCAGGAGATGACGGAGCGCGCCGCCTATCTCGGCGCTTCGGACAGCGCCTTCGCCAATCCGCACGGACTGCCCGCAAAGGGACATCACACGACCGCGCGCGACTTGGCGCTCATCGCCGCGCACGCCATGGAAAACGAGACATTCCGCACGATCGTATCGACGAAGTACTACGCGCCGCGCGGATGGGCGAACAAAAACAAGATGCTTTCCGATTACGAGGGCGCCGTCGGCATTAAAACGGGCTTTACCGCGGAAGCGGGGCGCTGCCTCGTGACGGGCGCGGAACGCAACGGCATGACGGTCGTCTCCGTCGTGTTGGGCAGTCCGTCGATGTACGAACGGTCGGCGGCGATCCTCGACGGCGCCTTTTCCGACTATACGATGACGCAACTTTGCTCCCGCGACGAATGCGTCGGCGGCTTCCGCGTCGGATACGATTTTTCCTATCCGCTCACGCAAGAGGAGCAGTCAGCCGTGCGGCGGGAGATCGCGCTGTGCGACCCGCTCCCCGAAACAGCGGGGGAAATCGCGGGGCAAATGCGGATAATCTTGGAGAATCGCTTGCTTTTTTCGCAAAATTTGTATATGATGGAACGGTAATACAAATCACGGAAGAAGGCTATGCGCATCAATAAATTTCTCGCGGAACAAGGTGTGGCTTCCCGCCGCGGGTGCGACGGGATCGTCGCGGAAGGGCGGGTCACGATCAACGGAAAAGTCGCAAAAGCGGGGGACGACGTTTCGCCCTCCGATACCGTCATGCTCGACGGCAAAACGCTCTCGCACAAAGTCAAATACGAATATTATCTCCTCAACAAACCCAAGGGGTATGTATGCACCGTCTCCGACGATAAGGGCAGAAAGACGGTGATCGATCTTCTCCCCGCAGGCGCGGGGCGCGTATTCCCCGTCGGTCGGCTCGACTACGATACGGAGGGGATGCTCATCCTCACAAACGACGGCGAGCTTGCCTATCGGCTGACGGCGCCGCAGAGCGAGATCGCAAAGACCTATCTCGTCCGTATCGAGGGGACGATCACCGATGTGCAGCTCAACCGTCTCCGCGCGGGCGTAGAGATCGAGCGCGGCGTCGTCACCAAAAAATGCAAAGTGACGGTCATAGAGACGAACAAGAAGTATACGAAACTCCACGTGGTACTGACCGAAGGGAAAAACCGCGAGATCAGGCGCATGTTCGAAGTCGTCGGAAAGAATGTCGATTTCCTCAAGCGCATCCGCATCGGCGAGCTTACCCTTGCGGGACTCGACCGCGGCAAAGTGCGTAAACTCACGCAGGACGAAGTTTTCTACCTGAAAAATCTATAAAAAAACGCAACCTTGACAGGTTGCGTTTTTCATTTTTATCTGA
>DBGBVX010000026.1:0-2406 GCA_048370055.1 Candidatus Gallimonas sp.
GCTCTTCTATGGTAAAATGGTGGTAGTTCATACAGATCTCCTTTGACGTAAATTGGTTTCGCAACTCTATTTTACCACAGATTTGTATGAACTACTTTTTTTCTCCCTCATCTGTTGCACTTAATAGTATAATTCACCGAAAAAAGCGAGTGAAATTTTTAAAAAATGTTCCCGAAAACAAAAAACGGTATGGCAAAAAGTTGACATCACGGGGGGGGGGGGTAGTGGTAAGATAGAGGTACCGAAAAAACGGTGCATGAAGCAAGGCATATCTACACCGACTTCGGAAAGAAATTTTCGTCAGGAGGATAGATATGAAGCACAAAAAAATTGCTGCCGTATTCGCGCTCACGCTTGTAGCGAGCCTTGTCATGGGACTTGCCGCGTGCGGAGACGAGACGGTGGCGGTCGAGAGCGTAACGCTGGATCAGAATACGCTTTCTCTGGAAGTTGACAAGACGGGAACGCTGACCGCGACGGTCGCGCCCGACGACGCAACGAACAAGACGGTGACGTGGACGACGGACGACGCGGAAATTGCGACGGTCGAGAACGGCACGGTAACGGCTGTCGCCGTCGGCGAGGCGGTCATTACGGCGACGGCAGGGGACAAGACCGCAACGTGCAGCGTGACGGTCACGCCCGCAGTCGTCGCGGCGGATGGCATTACGCTGAACGTGTCCGCGCTTTCCTTGGAAGTTGGCAAGACGGGAACGCTGACCGCGACGGTCACGCCTGATAACGCAACGGACAAGACTGTGACGTGGACGACGGATAACGCGGAAGTCGCGACGGTCGAAAACGGCACGGTGACGGCGGTCGCTGTCGGCGAGACGGTCATCACGGCAAAGGCTGGCGAAAAGAGCGCAACGTGCAGTATTGTGGTTGCGGATAAAGTCCTCTCCACGGCGGCAGATCTGACCGCGTTCGCGGCAGACGTCAACGACGGCGATACATACGCGGATCAAACGGTCGCCCTCGGCGCGGACATTGATCTTACCGACACGGCATGGACGCCCATCGGAAACGAGACCGCATTCAGCGGCACGTTCAACGGCAACGGGTACGCGGTCAAGGGCATCTCGCTTGACAATAAAGAAGCTCCTGCGGCGCACTTCGGCGGACTTTTCGTCTATCTTACGAACGCAACGGTGAAAAACGTCACGGTCGAGGCGAATATCGAGACGAGCGGCTGGGCAGGCATTCTCGCAGGGCGCGCTTCCGCTTCTCAGATCATCGGCGTAACGACCAAGGGCAGCATTCTCGGCGACGGTGCAGCGGCGGCAGTCGCGGGTATGTGCGAATATATGTACAGCTCCACCGCAACGAACTGCGTGAACGAAGCGACCGTCACGAGCAAAAACGTCAACGACCCTACGGGGGCGGACGTCAGTCAGTACGCGGCGGGTATCGCCTGCGAGCTGAACAGATCGAGCGTGACGAACAGCACGAATAAGGGCGCGATCACGGCGGATTCTCCCATGACGCACATGGGCGGCACGTATATCGGCGGAATTGCCGCATACATGAAAAACGGCGGCAGCCTTACGGGGAATACGAACACCTCAAAAGTTTCCGTCACGGGCGGCGTTTACTGCGAAGTCGGTGGGATCGTCGGGAATATCATGTCCGAAACCGCGGGAGAAATGACGGTGTCCGAGAACGCCAACAGCGGAGAAATCGTCGCAGTCGCGAACGATACCTACGCAGGCGGGATCGCAGGCGGGGTCTATGCAATATATTCTGTAAAGGTTGACGAATCGTCGTATGAGTATTACAATAATACGGTCACGTTTACGGGAAATACCAACAGCGGCGCAGTGAGCATGACACCTGCGGCAGAGGACAAAAATGGTTGGGGAAATACTCCCTATGCAGGCGGTTTGATCGGTTGGCTGGAACAGTATTCCGAGGAATCGTTCGTTGACGACGGAACAAACAAATCTTCCGTAACGCCCGAAAACATGACCGAAGGCAGAGGCGAAGTCAAAAACGATTACGGGAAACAGGTCGTCGATTTTCCTGAATCGAACGAATAAAATCAGATAATCAGAACAGACGCGGCGCGCCGCCCATTTTTCGGGCGGCGCGTTCTTTTTGCCCTTCGGACGGGATTTTGCCGAATGGGAGAGATTTTTGTCAAATTCGTACCGTAAATTTTCCGATTATTTTCTTTGACTTCTTGAAAAAAGCGTGATATACTATATAAGCCTCGGATTTCGGGAAAAGTATGCGCTCGTTGATAATTACGTCCGCAAGGAAGGTTGCCTTCCGCCGCAGAACTCAAATTGTCGCTTGCGATTTTTGCGGAAAGCGTGAATGCGGCGCGCTATATTGTTGCGATTGCGCCGCAGAGACACATTGTCAGGCATTTATGCCGTGCAATGGATTGTCTCTCAAAAATCA
>DBGBVX010000027.1:0-28946 GCA_048370055.1 Candidatus Gallimonas sp.
CGCTCTTCTATGGTAAAATGGTGGTAGTTCATACAGATCTCCTTTGACGTAAATTGGTTTCGCAACTCTATTTTACCACAGATTTGTATGAACTACTTTTTTTCTCCCTCATCTGTTGCACTTAATAGTATAATTCACCACAAAGGAAAAGCGCCCCGCTGATGCGGGGCGCTCTTGATTGCTGTAACGCGCTTATTCCTCTGCCACTTCGATAATATCCGTCGTCGCCCAACGCTTGGTGGATTCGACGGCGTTCTCGCAGTTGATCTGCGAATCGTAGTTGGAGCTCACGCACAGAAGGCGCTTCTGCGCGTTGAGAAGGCGGAAGATATAGTCGCCTGCCTTCGTCTTTACAACGGCGAAGTTGCCCGCCTCGATGCTCTTTTTGTAGGTGTTGATGCCGTTCTTTGCACCGACGACGGTGGAGTACTCGCCGCTCACGAGCATGATCTCGCCGTTCGAGGCGCGCAGCTCAAAGTGGAAGGTCCCGTTTTCGGTGGAACGGATGACCCATTTGCCGACGGGTCCGCGTTTTACGCTCGTCTTCTTTGCCGCGGGCGCCTTCTTGGGCGCGGCGGTCGTCTTTTTGGGCGTCGCTTTCTTTTCGGGCTTTTTCATCGTCGCTTCCTCCGTAATTTTTTCTTCCTGAACGGGTGCCTCGGCTGCCTCTGCGGGAGCGGGCTGCTCCTCCGCCGCGGGCGCCTCGGGCGCAGCTTCTTCGGTAGGTTCCTCGGCGGCCTGCGCGGGCGCTTCTTCAACGGGCGCGGGCGCCTCGGACTCTGCGGCTGCGGGCGCTTCGGGTCCGGCTTCTTCGGCGGGCTGTTCCTCCGCCTCTTCCGCGGGTTCGGGCTGCGCCGCCTCTTCCGCCTCTTCCGCCGCGGGTTCCTCCTCGGCGGGCGCTTCTGCGGGAACGATCACGGGCTCCGCCTCCGCTTCCGGTTCGGGATCGGGCGCGGGCTCGGGGAATACTTCCTCCTCGGCGGGCATATCTTCGGGCTCCTCCGCGGGAACGGGCTCGGCGGGCTGTTCCTCCGCCTCCGCCGCGGGCTCGAGCACGGGCTCGGCGGATGTTTCGTCGGGCAGGGGCTCGGGCGCGGGACCTTCGGCTGCCGCCGCGGCTTCTTCTTCGCGTTTCTGCTTTTTGTACTTCGCCGACAGCACGATCATCGTGATGACGAGCGCAATGATGAGCACAATGATGACCCCGAGAATGATGGTGAGAGTCAGATTCTCTTTGAGGTAATCGAGAAATGTGGTCTGAGCGTTCAATAATCCGATCATTTTTCTTTACTCCTTAGAATTTATTCTATTGTACCACGAAAATTCGCGCGGGTCAATACATTGACAAAACTTTTTCTTTGCGATATCATAAGAATATGATGAAAATTGCCATAATCGGAGGCGGCGCGGCGGGCATGGCGTGCGCCGTTCTGCTCGCCCGCAGCGGAAAACGGGTGGAACTTTTTGAGCGCGGCGAGCGGCTCGGGCGCAAACTTTCCGCCACGGGGAACGGGCAGGGGAACGTTACGAATACCCATGTCGCGCCGCAGTACTATTTTTCGGACGATCGGGAGAAGGTCGCCCGCGTGCTCGCGCGTTTTTCGTGGGAGGACGCCGTGCGCTTCCTCGAGGACATGGGCGGCATATTTCTGCCCGACGCCCGCGGCAGGGTGTACCCCGCGGGGCGGCAGGCGTCGGCGGTGACCGATCTGTTCCGCCGCGAACTGACCCGCCTCGGCGTGGCCGTACATACGGGTGCGCGCGTTTCGCGGCTCAGCCATGACGGGCGCGTTTTCCGCCTTGCATGGGAGGGCGGCGCGGCGGAGGCGGACTGCGCCGTGCTCGCCGCGGGCGGGCGCGCCGCGCCCAATTTCGGCACGGACGGCTCCGCATATGCGCTCGCGCAGGCGTTCGGGCATACCGTGACCACGCTTTCGCCCGTTTTGGTGCAGCTCCGCACCGATCCCGCCGTGCGCGGGCTCAAAGGCATCCGCGTGGACGCAGGGCTGAAGGTGCTGCGCGGCGGAAAAGAAGTATACGCCTGCCGCGGCGACGTGCTCTTTACCGAGAGCGGCGTTTCGGGCGACGCGGTGTTCCGCGCCTCGTCGTATGCGGAAAAGGGCGATACGCTCCTCATCGATTTTCTGCCCGACGTCCCGCCCGCCCGTCTCGCCGCCGCCGTGCGCGCGGGGGAGGATGGGCTCCTGTGCGTCGTCAACAACGGGCTCGGGCGGCAGCTTGTCCGCCGCGCGGAGGGCGATCGGGCGCGCGAGCTCGCGCTGCTGAAGGCGTTCCCGCTCACCGTCACGGGAACGCTCGGCTTTGATTATGCGCAGGCGACACGGGGCGGGATCCCGCTCTCGGAGACGGACGACGCGCTCATGAGCGTGTTCCGCCGCGGGCTGTATTTCGCGGGCGAGGTGCTCAACGTGGACGGCGCGTGCGGGGGGTTCAACCTGCATTGGGCGTGGGCGTCCGCGCATCGTATCTGTGAGGCGATGCAATGAGAAAGACGTTTTCGGGGCTCGCGCTGCGCCCGTATCAAAAGGAGAGTTCGCTCGTAAAACTATGCGAGAAGAAACTGCGCGCGCCCTGCCGCTATTTTAAGATCCTGAAAAAATCGCTCGATGCGCGCGATAAGTCGGATATCAAATGGGTGTACACGGTGGAGTGCGGCACGGAGCCGTATGCGCCGCCGCCCCGCGTGTTTGAGCGTGTGAAGGGCTCTCCCAAAGTCGTTATCGTCGGCGCGGGGCCCGCGGGGCTCTTCTGCGCGCTGCGGCTGCTCGGTCACGGCGTGCGCCCCGTCATCCTCGAGCGGGGCAAGCGGGTGGAGGAGCGCGCGGAGGACGTGAAAAAGTTCTCCGAAACGGGCGCGCTCGATCCCGCGAGCAACATTCAGTTCGGCGAGGGCGGCGCGGGAGCGTTCTCCGACGGCAAGCTCAACACGCAGACGAACAGCCCTCTGAACCGCGACGTGCTCGATACCTTCGTGCGCTTCGGCGCGCCCGCGGAGGTGGGGTATCTCGGCAAGCCGCACGTCGGGAGCGATCATCTCAAAAAAGTCGTCGCCAATATGCGGGAGTATATCCTCGCGCAGGGCGGGGAGTTCCGTTTCTCCACCAAGCTCGAGGACGTCCGCATCCGCGGCGGGAAACTCCTCTCCTTCACGGCAAACGGGACGGAGGAGACCTGCGACGCGCTCGTGCTCGCCGTGGGGCACAGCGCGCGGGATACCTTCGAGACGCTGCTCGCGCGCGGGTTGGAGATGCAGCAGAAGGAGTTCGCGGTCGGGGTGCGTATCGAGCACCTGCAATCGGCGATCAGCCGCGCGCAGTACGGCGCGGGCTATGCCGCGCTGCCGCCCGCCGATTATAAGCTCGTTTCGCACGCCTCCGACCGCGCCGTGTTCACCTTCTGCATGTGCCCGGGTGGCGTGGTCGTGCCCGCTGCGAGCGAGGAAGGGAGCGTCGTCGTCAACGGTATGAGCGATTTCGCGCGGGACGGCAGGAACGCCAACTCCGCGCTCGTCGTGCAGGTGCGGCGGGAGGATTTCGGCGGCGATCATCCCTTGGCGGGCGTCGCCTTTCAGCGGAAATTGGAGCGCGCGGCGTTCCGTGCGGCGGGCGGCGGGTACAAGGCGCCCGTACAGCTCGTCGGCGATTTTCTCGCCGACCGCGAGAGCTATTATTTCGGCGAGGTCAAGCCCACTTACGCGCCCGCTACGGCGTTTGTGCCCATGCAGGCGATCTTCCCGCGCGCGCTCACCGACGCGCTCAAAGCCGCCTTGCCCGATATGGACGGGAAACTAGCGGGTTTTGCCGCGTACGAGAGCGTTTTGACGGGCGTGGAGTCGCGCACGAGTTCTCCCGTGCGCATCGTGCGGGGGAGCGATCTGCAGGCGGTGAACGCGGAGGGGATCTATCCCTGCGGCGAAGGATGCGGCTATGCGGGCGGCATTACATCGGCGGCGGCGGACGGCATCCGCGCGGCGGAGGCGATCGCCGCAAAATATCTTGCGTAGGGTTTTATCGTGTTTTAATGGGGCTGTCACACGTTCAACACGAAGGGCGTGTATGATATAAGCGTAATCAAGGTTGCGGCGGGTCATCCGCTCCCCCGAGCCGTCCGGTTCGGGGGAAAGGCAACCGCCAAACGATCTGTTTTTTGCAGATCGGCGGCATCTGACCGACAAGCCTACTCTCCACAATTTTTTCATATTCTCTCAAAGCGGAGCGCCTTTCACGCAAGTGGAAGGCGCTCTGCTTTTTCGTATTCGGGCGGCGGCGTCCGTGAAATCCGAGGCGCAGAGCGCGAAAGATCTCAGCCGTTTTGCATCTTGCCGCATTGAAAGATTTTAGAAAAAATTGCAAGAATTATGGTGAAATTTTTCTCATTTCTATTGCAATGTGTGAATTTTTATGCTAAAATGATGTAAACCATATGTGTAAGGGGGAAAGACATGAGGAAAGTGCACAAGATACTTGCATTGGCGCTCGGCTCCATTGTGGGGCTCACCGCTTTTGCGGCGTGCGGAGGGAATAACGAGGACCCGAATCCGGAGCCTACTCCGGAACCCACTGTGACGATCGGCAATGCTCCGAATTATAGGATCTGTTTTGACAACATCGAGGATTCCATCACGCTCGATCCGTCTGTTACGACCGTTTCGGTCGAGGGGGCGGAAATATTGGACGGGTACGATGCCAACGGCATCCGCGTGAGCGATTGGAAGACGATCGCAACGTATGAAAACGGCGTGTTTACGGCTGTTTCCGCAGGCAGGATCACGTATCGTATCACGGAAGAGGACGGAGATATTTCCGAGGGCAGCGTGGAAGTTGTGCCCGCATATCCGACCGATCCGGATAACGCATATTCGGGGAATGTTTCGGATTTCTCTGAAAGCGGATTGGGAGAAAACGTGCTCGGACATACGCACGATCCTTCTTTGATCGAAATCAAAAACTGGAAGGGCGAATCCGTTTATTATATTTTCTCGACCGGTTGGGCAGATACTACCGTCTACAACGGCGTTACCACCTATGGCAATGCGATCCACGTTTCTTATGACGGTATGAAGACGTGGGAATTCCTCGGCAGGACGTTTGATAACGCAAACCGCAACGATGAAGTGATCGACAGCGCGATCGGCGAGTGGCTCTATGCCGACGAGCTCGGGGATACGGAAGTCACCTCCTTGGCGAACTGGTGGGCTCCCGACGTTGTCGAAAAGCCCGACGGCAGCGGCTATTGGCTGTATACCTGCGTCGTTGACGGAGGAGACGGCGTCTCGGTCGGAAACGTGAAATACACGCGCGCATGTATCCTTCTCTACGAGTCTGAAACGCTGGAACCCGGCAGCTTTACGCCGGTGACCAATGCGGACGGTACGCCGTATGTGTTCGTACAGTCAAGCTTGAACAACGGGCCTGCCGATCGCGGCAGTGTAAACGCGATCGATCCGCAGATCATCTATGATCCCGACGGCGGCATGTATATGGCGTACGGTTCCTTCGGTTCGGGCGTCTATATCCTTGAACTCGATCCCGAAACGGGTCTGAGAAAGGATGGGAAAACCTCTTGGATTACGCACGAGCAGCTTCGCGAATATAGAACGGATATCGCTGCGCTGAATACCGACAATACCAAAATCGGTTGGGAGCACGAATATTACGGAAAGAACATCGGCAACGGCGCGATGGAGGCTCCCGTCATTGCCCGTCATGATAATGTCGTGATGACGGATGAGGACGGCAAAACGGTGGAAGGCAGCGGTAAAACCTACTACTACTCCATGCAGTCGTACGACGGTCTTGCCGATAACTATGCAATGTGGGGCGGAAGAAGCGAATCTGTCATGGGGAGCTATTCCTCCACGCAAAACGGCATTATTCTCAATGTCAATGCAGGAAATTCCGCAAATCAGGGCAACAAATATATGGGCGGCTTTATGTGGAATAATGCTACGGGCGCGAATGCCGGAAGCGTTTGGATGCTGCCCGGGCATAACGATCTGTTCACAACGAGCTACGGCACCAATATTGCGGCGTATATTGTCCGTCAAAGCGGTATGGACGGCAATTTTGTTACGCAGCTTCACCAATACTATTTGAATAGCCTCGGTGATATCTGCGTCAATCCGAACCGCTATGCGGGAGAAACGAGCCGTGCAGTCTCTGTGGAGGAGCTTTTCGCCTATACGGAAAAGGCGGAAAACGGTGCGATCAAACTGAAGATGGCTGTCATGCTGAATGCCGCCGATTCGACGAATACAGCGACCGATGTCAACGACGAAGATGTCGCCAACATCTCGCGCGATGTCTACCTGACCCGCGAGGGGAACGCTTCCGAAGGCAAGATCTTCGATTCCGACGGTACGACCGAGCTCGGTACATGGAAGATGTACGGGAACGGTTATATCAAGTTCGAGTTCGCTGAAACGCTCAAAGGCGCCAATACCGAATGGGCGGCGTCGAGCACGCGCAGTCTTGACAGCGGCGAGAAGGTATATTACGGCGTTGTGCGTACAGCATGGCTTGATGACCAAAGCAAGCCCGGTATTACGATCTCTTGCATGGGACGTACTCCGGATAAGGTTCAAAAGAACAGCCTTGCTATGTTCATGAACAACTATTCGACGCTCGGCGACGAGACGACGGAGTCTGCCGAGTAATCGGTAAAGTGCAATCATAAAAGACCTGCGGGATCCCGCAGGTCTTTTTGTATAAAAATGATTGATCGCGCAGGGCGGTTTTCTCAAAAAACCGGCGAAGGCGGCTTTTGCGCAAGAATGCCCGCTTGCAGACAGGAAGTATGCAGAGGAGCGATCTTCTCGAATCCGACCTCCCGCAGGAGGGGGACAAGCTCGGAGAGCTTGTACGGAAAATACGCTTTATTGCGCCTTGCAAGGTGCTGAAAACATTCCTCGGCGCTTTTGCCGTTCACGCGCTGAAACTCTGCCCATTCGTCGCGCCGCGAAAGATATTCTTCCTCCGTTTCGGGATCGTAATTTTCAAAACAGATGTAGATCCCGCCCGGGCGCAGCGCTTGCCAAGCGCTTTTATAGGCGTCGCGGCGCGCGCTGCCTTTCAGATAATGATTGACGAGCACGGCGCTGATGACATCGTATTTTCGGCATTCGCCGATTTCTTCGGCGCGGCTTAACGTAAAATACGTTTGAACGGATGCGCCCGAAAACCGCTTGCGGGCGGCTTCGAGCATCTCGGGCGAACTGTCGGCAAAGGTGAAAGAGCAAAGGGGCACGTTTTCTGCCGCATCTTCGAACATCCGTCCCGTGCCGCAGCCTACGTCCATCCAATCGACCGCGCGATCGCCGAAATGCCTGCGTACCGCCGCACAGATGATCGGGAAAAAAGCGTCATAGTGCGGAACGGTGCGCCGTATTTCGTCGTCGTAACGTATGGCGGAGAAGGGGGTAACGTTCATGCGGTCAGCTCCCGCTCTTTTTGGCGCGGCGGGCTTTGAGTTCGTCGTCGCGGGCGATGATGCGGTCGATGATCTGCGCCGCCTGCGTCACCTTTTCGACGGCTTCCGTGATGCCGCTCGGATCGGTACTCTCCCGTTTCCCGTATTTATAAGGGGATATGAGATCGCGGGCGTTCTGAATGAGCGCGGAGGCGCTTCCGATGTCGCCGTCGCGCTCTTTGTCCGCCATCTGCGCCGTGATAAATTCCAATTTATCGGCGCGATAGAGGAATTTGGAAATGCGGCGGAAGAACTGATAGCGCGTGAGCGCTGCGGCGCTCTCCGTAAAAGCGCCGAGGTCTTCGATGAAGGCGGCGAGCTGTTTTTTCAGCTCCGTATGTTTGGGCAGCCTTCCTGCGCGGCGCAGCATGGCGAGCACAACGAGCCCGACCACGATGATCGCCGCATAGACGACGTATTCGATGATAAGATTTGCGGTGGAAACCGTCTGTTCCGCAGCGTCGGCGAGAAGGAAAAAGCTCATTGTCCGTCTCCTTTGCGCGGTGCGTCCGTCCTATCTTTGCGCATAAATTCGTCGGGCGCCCAATCGTCGCGCAGTTTGACTTCGAGGCGGTTGTGCGGGCGTTCGATCCCGTGTTCCGTCAGGGTGTTCAGAATGATCTCCCTCAGGTCGAAATACAGATCCCAATAGTTTTCGGTGGGACCCCATGCGCGGACGGAGAGATCAAGCGTGCTCTCTCCGTAATCGGCGAGCACCACGGCGGGAGGGGGCGTCGTGACCGTGTATTTGTACGCCGCGACCGCTTCCAACAGAAACGCCTTCACCTCAGCTAAGTTCACGCCGTAGGGGACGGGCACTTCGATGACGACGCGCCTCAGCGGCATGGAACTGTAATTGACGAGCTTGTCGCCCAACACCTCGCTGTTGGGGACGATGATCTCTTCGTTGCTGTAAGTGAGCACCTTGGTATTGAAGAGGCGGATATCCTGCACGAGCCCCTCTACGCCGCCGATGGAGATGTAATCTCCCTTTTTGAAGGGCTTCGTGAAGATGATGATGACGCCGTTCGCGAGGCTCGCAAGGCTGTCTTTGAGCGCGAGCGCAACGGCGAGCGCGACGGCGGAGAACGCCGCGATGATGCCCGCCGTGGAAAAACCGAGCGAACTCACGAGTACGATGACGAGCACGACGTAGAGCACCACCGTGATGATGGAGATGACGAACGTCGAGGCGGATCTGTCGAGTTTATTGCTCTTTAAGGCGGCGGAGCGGGCGATGATCTGCACGATCTTGATCACGATGAGTCCCAAAACGAGGAACGCGATCGTGCGGACGATGGCAAGCCCCGTATTCTGTACGAAATCGGCGCCGATCTCCCTGAGCGCCTTCCAGAATTCATCCATGGTACGACCTCCTTTTTTCAGTATATCATATATGGGCGCAAAATACAAGGGGCGCGGACTGATTCGTCCGCGCCCCCGAAAATCCAAAGGGTTTATTCGATCGCTTTGAGGGAATTGTTCATATCGATCTTTGTGATCTTACGGCGGAGCATGAGCGTGACGAGCACGGTGAAGATCACCGAGAGGATGGGTGCGAGCACCCATACGAACCAACTGATCCCCGGAATGGAGCCGAAGCCCATCACGTTGAAGATGAACAGGCACAGAAGGCACCCGAGCGGCAGACCGAACAGGATGCCGATGGCGCTCGTGATGTATATCTCGCGGTAGATATAGCCCGCGACCTCGCTGTCGTAATAGCCGAGCACCATGAGCGTTGCAAGCTCGCGTTCGCGCTCCGAAATGTTGATGTTCGTCAGCGTGTATATGACGACGAAATTCAATAGCGCCGCAAAAATCAGGACGATAAGCGCAACGGCAATCATTGCCGAGCCGCCGATATCTTGGAACAGACAGCAGTCGAGCACCGCAAGCCCCGCGAGTACGAGCGCGGTGGAAAGCGCGACAGAGACGACCGTCATCAAAAAGCGCACGAAGAAGCGGAGCACGTTGCGCATCGTCGATTTGTATTTGAAGGAGAGCTTGTTCCAAATGAACGGGATGCGCTCCAAAAAGACCGTCTTGCCCGCCTTCGGCGTCTTGGGACGGAGCAGGTCGGCGGGCTGTTCGCGCGTAAGTTTTCCGCCTGCAATGACCGTCGCAACGAGGGTGGAAGCGAGAATGACCACAAAGGTGATGAGGTAGAACGTCAGCACGACGTTGGAGGAGTAGGGCGGGAGCGTATAGTTCCATTCGAAGTTTGCATACACGATGCTTGCAAGCCCGAGCCCCGCGAAGTACGCTCCGAACCCGCCGATGAGCGTGGCGACAAGCGCAAACAGCAGGTATTTTACGATGATCGCCGCAGGGGAATAGCCGAGGGTCATCAGGCAGGCGATCTGCCCGCGTTCCTCATCGAGGAGCCTTGTCATGGTGGAGAGCACCACGAGGACGGTCACAAGAAGGAACACGACCATGAGCACATAGCCGATGCCGGCGATCTTTTCGCCGTATTCCGAAAAAGATTCGAAGGAGTAGTTCTCGTGCAGGGTCAAAACCTGCGGTTCGACGGAGAGCCCGAGCGAAGCGATCGCCGTTTCCGCGTCGTCGAGCGCGCCGTCATAGCCGAACCCGAACAGTTTGCCCGCGTCGGCAAGGCGGATGTTCACCTGATTGCGCGATTCCGATGCGGCGATCGTGACTTGCCGCTTTTCCGTTGTATCGACCTCTCTGCCGTTCAGCATCCCGCCCATAAAGTCTTCGTCGGTGATCGTACCCGTGACCGTTGCGTCCGCCGTCGTGTCAATGAGATCTCCGAATACATAGAAAATCGTCGTCAGATCGAGCATATCGTCTTCGTCGTCGGAGGCGGGGTCGTCGGTATAACTCGGGTCGTCGCGTACCGCCATATGCAGCGGATTGCGCACCGTGCCGCCCAACACATATTTCTGCTCAATGGGGATGGTCACGGTAAGATCGGCTTTCAGCGTAATCTCGTCGCTGTATTCGTATTCGGTCAACGTCTGCGTTAACGTTGCCGACATTGTGAACGTCTGCGCCGCTTCGTAGCCTGCAAGCTGTTCGGTGGCGCGTTCGGCGTACACGGTGATGGCGCCGTCGTCTGCGGCTGAGGTGTCGTAGGTCACAACGTCCTCAAAGAGGTTCTGCGTCACCGCGGAAGGGTCTGCGGCTTCGTCGAACAGATACACGCGCACGATGCCGTCGGGCACGTTCGTGAAGGTGAGCTCGGTATCGTTCACGGTCGCCTTGCCGTCTTTCACCTCAAATTCGAGCATGCCGCCCGTCTGCACGTTTTCCGCGCCGAACTGTGTTCGGAGCGCGGTCACGTCGTCGTCGGTGAAGCTGCCTGCGTCGTTCAACAGGATCAGATCGCTCACCTTCTGCGCGTCGTGGTATTCCGCGAGCGAATCGTCGATCTTGTCGGTAGACATACCGATGCCCGCGGTAAAGCCCACGCTCACGAGCACCATCAGGATGATGGAGATGAGCCTTGTGAAATGGCGCCTGAACATGCGCCCGAATGTCTTTAAGTACGTCCTCACCACTCGATCTCCTCGATGGGGGTGGGATTTTTATTCACCTCGATCCATTCAATGCGCCCGCTTCGGATGTGGATGACTTTATCCGCCATATCTTTGAGCGCGGCGTTGTGCGTGACGATGATAACGGGCTTTTTCTGCTGTTTGGAGACGTCGTGCAGAAGTTTTAAGATGATCTTGCCCGTCACATAGTCGAGCGCGCCCGTGGGCTCGTCGCACAGCAGCAGTTTGGGGTTTTTGGCGATGGCGCGCGCGATGGATACGCGCTGCTGTTCGCCGCCCGAGAGCTGCGCGGGGAAATTCTGCAATCGCTCCCCGAGCCCCACTTCGGTGAGCACCGTTCTCGGATCGAGCGCGTTTTTGCAGATCTCCACGGCGATCTCCACGTTCTCGAGCGCCGTGAGGTTGGGCATAAGGTTGTAGAACTGAAACACGAACCCCACGTCCGTGCGGCGGTATTCGGTGAGCCCTTTTTTGTTGAGCGCGGTCACGTCCTTGCCGTCGAGCACGATCTTGCCCGAAGTCGCGCTGTCCATGCCGCCCAAAAGGTTCAGAAGGGTGGTCTTGCCCGCGCCGCTCGAACCGAGTACGACGACGAACTCCCCGTCTTCGAGCGAGAAGCTCACGTCTTTGAGCGCGTCCACGCAGACGTCGCCCGAGCGATAGGTTTTGGATACGTTTTCAAGACTCAGATAGCTCACAAGATCACCGTCCCGATCACAACAGTTATTTCATGTTAATTATACCACAACTGCCCGCCGATTCAAGCAAATCGGAAGGGGTTTTCAGGATAAATTTTTGTGTTTTTTCATGAAAATTTCTTCACAAAAGGGGCGCGATAATTGAAAAAAATGACTTTATTTCTATTTGTCATGCAAAGTTGTTACATTTCTTTGCGGGGGCAAAAACAGGGTCTGCGCGTCCGCGGGCAGGCGTCAATGCGGAGGCGGCAACCGGCGGCGCGGCTGCGGAAGGGTACGCGGCGCGCAGGGGTGCCGGCTAACGTTTCGATAGATCCGTTACAGGTATTGCGCTTATTTTGGCGGATCATAAATTTTGATAATTCCCAAACGAAAACAGCCGCAGTTGCAACTGCGGCTGTTTTCGTAACGATCATCGAGTTCTGCATGGTTTTCAAGCATTCAAGGGATCATCTGAGATGCGTCTGACGATATTCGGAAGGGGATTGCGAGGTCAGTTTTTTGAAGTAGGCGGAAAACTGCATATAGTCTTCATATCCGCAGTTTGCGGCTATTTTCTGCAAGGGAAGGGAGGTAAATTCAAGCTGTTGTTTTGCAAGATCAAACCGCTTTTCGAGGATATACTGTTTTGGGGAAAGACCTGTTTCTTTTTTGAACAGGCGGCGGAAATGATCGGGGCTGTATCCTGCCATGGCGGCGAGCTTATCGATATCGAGCTCGGTCATGTAGTAGTCGTCGATATAGTAAACTGCCTGTCGGATGGAAGGGGGATCGGATTGGGAATGCGCGGACTGCCGCTTTATATGAACGATCGCTTCCGTCAGGAAGGCGTTGATATTGTCGTTGAACCTGTATAGTCTTTCGCGGTTTTCGGCGCGGATCTTTTCGATGATGCGTCCGAGGGAGTAGTTCGTATCCTTGCAGAGCATCGTTTGCAGCGGAAGGTCTTCCGGCGGCCGGAAGGTGATGGCAAAAACTTCCGACGGTGTCGTCAGAACTTCATTGTGAATGGTATAGGGAGCATAAATGATAAAATTTCCGGCGTGTACGTCGAATTTTTTCTTGTTTTTATCGATCGACGTATCGTAAACGAGCAGCTTTTTGAGCGCGGGGGCGCTGTCAGTTGAGTATTCGCTGTACCCGTCTCCGTGAAGGTAGTACACGAGTTCATAGCAAAAATGATAATGGGCCCTCGTATAGGAAGGCTCGCTCGGTCCGTTATCAACGATGTAATAATACTGCAACATGTGTTCCTCTCAATAAAGATGATCGATCATATTATAGACGACGCGGGAGCGCGTGTCAATGGCGATTTGTCAATTTTTCGCGGAAAATCACAAATATATAGCGGGAAAAAGTATTGCCATCCAAAAAGACACAAGATATAATGTTTGTATGAAAATTTCAAAAATGCGAGAAATTTTCACAAAACGGAGGGAAAAATGGATTTAGAGATAACAAATGAAATGACATTTCATGAAAAAAAATTTCCTGAACACGAAAAAAAGAAGAAAAAACGTTGGAGCGGGCGGGATATCACGCTTGTCGGCATGGCATCGCTGAGTCTGATATTTTTAGCGATTTTTTCCTATGCGCCGCTGTTTGGTCTCGTTCTCGCGTTCAAAGATGGGGATTACGGCCTTAACCTTCTTCAGACAATGGTAACGGCGCCGTGGAATGGCTTTGATAATTTTTCTGCATTCCTGCTGGATCCGAATTTCGTCGACGCGCTTGTAAATACGATCTGTCTGAACCTTATCATGCTGTTGATCAATTTTCCCGCGCCCATATTATTTGCGCTTCTGATCAACGAAGTGCGGAATAAGCACTATAAAAAGGTCGTCCAAACGCTTTCCAACTTCCCTCACTTTATTTCATGGGTCATTTTCGGAGGTATGATCATTGCTATGACGGATATGACGACGGGTATTTTCAATCCGATCTTGGAAGCGCTCGGACTTTCTTCGGAGGAGAATCCCGTCAATCTTCAAGGCGCCGATTATGCGTGGGCGACTATCATTATTTCCTCGCTCATTAAAGGTGTCGGCTGGGGATCTATCATCTACACTGCGGCGATCTCCTCGTTGGACGGCGAAATGTACGAGGCGGCGGAATTGGACGGCGCGAACCGCTTCCAAAAGGCGATTTATATTACGCTGCCCGGGATCGCGCCTACCATCACGGTATTTCTGCTGCTGAATATCAGCGGCTTGCTCGGCAATTCGTTCGATCAGTTCTATATCCTGCAAAACTCCCTCAACCTGTCGAAAACGCAGGTGCTTACAACATATGTCTATCAGACGGGTATTTCGCAGCGGCGATATTCGTACGCCTCGGCGCTTGGTCTGTTTAATTCGGTCATTTCTGTCACGCTGCTGCTCATCTCCAACGTCATCAGCAAAAAGACGACGGGAAGGGGGATCTACTGATGAGAAAGGTAAGATTCAATTGGGCGGACGCCATTATCTGGTTTGTGCTCGGTCTGTTCGCCTTGATCGCGCTCTATCCGTTCATTTACGTTCTTGCAGGATCTTTCAACGACGGTATGGATTATTCTGCGGGCGGCATATGGCTGTTCCCCCGCGAAGTAACGCTTGCCAATTATAGCGTTGTGCTCATCGATAGCGATTTTTGGCATGCCTTCGGCAATACCGTTTTGATCACCGTTGTCGGAACAGTCTGCGCGCTCCTGTTTACCTCCGTAGTCGCCTACGCGATGAGCAGAAGGGAACTGCGCTTCCGCAGCTTCTTTCAGATCGCGAATCTGTTTACGATGTTTTTCAGCGGCGGGCTCATTCCGTATTTCATGGTCATTGTGCTCCTCGGGCTGTACGATAACTTTCTCGTTTATATTATTCCGAGCCTCTATTCCGTGTACAACATGATCATAATTCAGAATTTCTTCAAAGGGCTTCCCGAAGAGCTGCGGGAAGCGGCGATCATCGACGGCGCGAGCGAGCTGAAGATCTGGTGGACGATCTATATGCCCCTTTCCACGCCCGTCCTCGCCACGGTGGCGCTGTGGCTGGCGACCGGATTCTGGAACAGCTATTTCTCGACGATGGTGTATACCCGCGCCGGAGATCTTGAAACCCTGCAATATTTCCTTATGAAGATGATCAAAGAGGCGCGGGTGGATACGGGCGGCATGGATCCGTCGCTCATTGAACAGACGACTTCGACTACGATCTCGTTTGCTGCGATCGTAATCGCTACGATCCCGATTTTGCTCGTCTATCCGTTCATTCAGAAATATTTTGCAAAAGGGATCATGATCGGATCATTAAAAGGATAAGGAGGAAAAAATATGAAGATCAAGACGTTTGCGTCGCTGGCTCTGTGCGGGATAATGGGCGTCGGCATAGCCTTTTCCGGATGTTCGTTCAATACGGAACTGACCTATCCGGATTATCCGCTTGCAACCGACGACGCGGAGAGCTGGGAACAGTGGCAGGACTACGATCCGACGAATATCTCGATCGATTGGTATGTGGACTATTCTTCATTCAGCTGGGAGTCCGAGGCATCCCTTGTGTCGGATATCATCGAAGACAAAACGGGGATACGCATCAATTTTATGACGCCCGTTTCGGACAGCAGCGATATGCTGAACACGCTTATCGCGGGCAATCAGCTGCCCGATGTCATCACCATCCTCGCCAACAGCGCGGAGCGCGTTCAGCTGGCGGAGGAAGGGTATATCTATCCCGTCAACGAACTTTCTTCCCGCTGGGCCCCGCGGCTTATGGGCAGGGTGGATGAGGAGATCTCGCAATACTTTGCGGCGTCCGACGGGCTTTTATACGGACTTCCGAGCCACTTCTACACGACCAAGGATAAAGAAGCCTATGAAGCGCAGGGGCACGCGTTGCAGTCCAACGGGGCGATCGTTGCCCGCAAGGATTATCTCGAAGCGTATGCGGCATATAAAAAAGCTCAGGATCCGACGTGGAGCGATGTGGAAGCGACGACGCCGGAAGGATTCGTTGAGATGTGCGTCTGGGTCAAGCAGGAGTACGGACTGACGAACACGAATCCAACGGTTTGCCTTGCTCCCTTTGAGACGACCAACACTTCTACGGGGAATAAGGCGATCAACTGGCTGATGGAATATTTTAACGTCAAGCCTGAGGACGCGGAGGGCAACCTGACCTACCAATATGCCGATGAACGGTTCTTGGAAATGATGACCTTCCTCAACGAACTGTATAACGAGCATCTGATCATCAGCGGTAATTTCACGACTTCTACGAGTCAGGTCGGATCGTACATTCAGCAGGGACTTCCGTTTGTGTGCATCCTTTCCCCGCAGGATTATGCCGGCAACTTCAAGGAGTGGACTCTGAAAAATCCCGATGCGGAATACGTTCCTATCGTGCTCACAAATTCGGACGGCGACGTGCCTCAGCTCCGTTCGCTGGCGGGAAGCGGCTATCGCTTTACCATGATCACCGCAAACTGCAAACGCCCCGACCGCGTCATCAAGCTGTTTGACTATCTTTGGTCGGAAGAGGGGCAGCGCCTGCTGTATTACGGCGTAGAGGGCGTCACTTACGATTATACCGAACCGACGGAGCTGTATCCCTACGGCACGATGACATGGACGCAGGAAGTGCGCGACGCATTCAACAGCAATACGCATGGCGAATACGGGATGCTTAACAGTCTTGTGTTCCTTGCCGATCCGATGTTCCCGTACCTGACGCGCGAAGAGGGGTATCCGCTCAACAACTATACGAGTTATGTCAACTATAATCTGAAAGCTGCGTTGGCAGATTATGTGTATGACCACCAAGCGCTTGAATTTCCGCTCAATATGTCGGACGGGCAGTACGGCAACATGATCTCGCTGCGGTCAAGGCTGTATAACCTTTGGATCGAGTACATTCCGCAGATCGTCATGGCGGCGAATGAAAGCGCGGCGCGGGCAGTTTGGGAAGAAGCGCTCGAATATGCGCGCCTCTACGGGTACGAATCGCTCACGAGCTGGCAGAACGACGCCTTCCTTGCCTTCAAAGAAAAGCTCGGGATCGAGTACGCATACCCCGCCAACGATCCGGATTCGGGCTATTCCGAACTCACAGTCGACTCACTGTTCGGCGATACTTCGCTGTATATTGAAGTTCCGGATAGTATCGTAAAGCAATAATTTTGTGGAGAGGAAAAGAGAGAAATGGAATACCATGTGATTCTCGATACCGATATCGGAGACGACATCGACGATGCGATCGCTTTGGCGCTCGCATTGAAGATGCCCGATATTGTGACAAAGGGCGTTATCACGACCTACCGCAACGCAAAAATGCGCACGAAGATCGCTTTGGCGCTTTTGGACGGTTGGAAGCGGACGGATATCCCCGTCTATGCGGGCGAGGACGATCCGGAGTATGAAGAATATCACAATTTCCCGTTTGAGAAACAGGACGCGGACGGGAAGCCGATCATCGGGCACTACGAAGATTACATGCGCGGCTATGCGTGTGCCGAAGGGGATTGGCAGGAATTTTTGGCGCAGCAGATCCGCAGCGATCCGAACGGGATCAGCCTGATCGGGATCGGTCCGCTCACGGATATCGCAAAATTTGCCGATTCCCATCCGGAAGAATTTTCGCTGTTGAAAGAGATCGTCGTCATGGGCGGGGATTTTGTGCAGCGAAAGCCCGAATGGAACATCAGGTGCGATC
Organism: Candidatus Gallimonas sp.; assembly: GCA_048370055.1. Classification (GTDB taxonomy): domain Bacteria; phylum Bacillota; class Clostridia; order Christensenellales; family Borkfalkiaceae; genus Gallimonas. The sequence continues at coordinate 17,398 of DBGBVX010000027.1, forward strand.
CGGAGGCCGCGCACAAGGTGCTTTCGTCCGGTCAGAAGATCAAACTCATTCCCGTTAATATCACCATTCAATGCGCCTTGTCTGCCGAACAGGTGCAGAGGCTGCATAATGAATGCGTCGGCAATCAGCGGCTGGGCCGCATGATCGATATTTGGATAAAAAACACCAACTATAAAAAACTGCCCATTTTGCACGATCCGCTCGCTTTGACGTGCGTCTGCATGGATTTTTGCACGTTCGCAAACAAGCGTGTACGTGTCGGTTTGGAGGGCGAAGAGCGCGGTCTGACGTTGGAAGACGTTGCGGGGAGCGAGATCCGCGTCGCGGAGTCTGTACGGGCTGCGGAGGCGGCGGAGTATATATGCAATATGCTCTGCGGTTGAAAAAGGAGGGGAAAATGGTGAAAAAATGTGCCGCAGTCTTTGCGGCGGCATGTCTTGGGGTGGCGCTCGTCGGCAGCGGCGTCTCTACCTATGCCGCAGACGGCGAAAATAAATTCGTCTATCAGGAATCTTCAAGTTATGAAGGGATCTGTCTGCAGGTCGTAGGGGCTCCCGAGGACAATTACCGCAAGATCGGCATCCGCTTTCAGGAGGCGCAAAGCATCGGCGAAAACGGCTATGTTACGGTGTCGTTCCGCAATTTGTCGGGGGCGAACATTCCGTTTTCGCTTACGGTCACAGATTCTGATGGCAACAAGTGGAAAACGGGGCATAACGGTTCCCCGACGGATTACAACACCCATTGGTATCATCCGGAAAACACGAATGAGCTTACTCCGGTCAAAGAATATTACGCATGTATGTATCTGACGAGCGAGATCTCGGGCGGAGAGGTCTTTATAGATCTTTCCAAGTTGACGAAAGTTGCCGGAGACGCGCTGAAAGACGTATCCGTGATCAGCATCGGCATCCCCGCGGCATATAATCCGGCGGAAAAGATGGAGCTGCTTTCGGTGGGGCTTGCAGATCTCCCTGAATTTACAGCGGCGGCGGAAGGCGGATTTCAGGATGCAGAGGGCGCGCCTGTCACGGCGGAGGAACTCCTCGGCGATGCGCGGCGGACAACGTTATATGATTTCACGCAGGTGCAGTCGAATACCGATCTGCAGGCGCGGTTTGACGCGTATGAATTGCTCAAACTCAATTCGAACGACGAAGTCACCCGTTCATTTGATTCGTATATCAGCGTTTCCAAATCCGAATCGGTGCGCGGCGTTTCTCTCGGCGCGGCGTGCAGCGACGGAGTGAAGTTTTCGCTCGACGGGAACGGGACATGGGTATCCGATGATCCTTCGGACGATACGTATTCGGCAGATAAATTCGGGTATATTCGCCTCGCTGATTTTTCGGAAGATCCGATCGATGCAAGCGATGCGTTGGCGATCGGGATGAGCGCGCTCTATAATAAGTCTGCATTTCGTATCATCGTGATCGATGCGGACGGCGAGGCGTTCCGCGCAGGAGGTAGCGAGGGCGGTTTTGTATTCACCGAAAAGGACGGAACGCTCACGCAGATGCCGACCTACTACAACTGCATCTGGCCCGAAAAGGGGGAGGGAACGCTGTTGCTGCCCTATACGGCATTTTCTTTTGTGGCGGCGGGGTCGCTCGATATCGCGCAGAATCGGAAGGCGGACGGTGTGCTCACGAAGATCAGGGAAATCTATCTGAGCATGGACATGGCGGCGACGAGCGGCGAGGCGCCCAACCGCAAGATCGCGGTCGCGGCGATCGCGGACGTGGATTACGCCGCCGAAAAGATCGACGTGATCGCAGACCTCACGCAGTACACAAGGAGCGGGTCCGCGGCGGAGTCGGCGCAGGTCAACTACGCCGACCCCGAGAGATCGGAGATCGTTGCGCCCTGTTCCACAAATGCGTTCACGAACGCGAATTGGCGGCTCGGATCGCCGACCGTGCAGGAACTCGCCGTCCGTTCGGAGATCGAAGAGAAGTATTTGGGCGATGTCAAGATCCTCGATAATTTTTCCATCCGCGACGAGGGATACTCGGATGACGACCTTGACGCGATCGTCGCCGATTATTATACGACCTATGGCGAGGCGTCCTATGTCTCGGGCGTACGCCTCGACGGCGGCATGACGGCGCTTCGATGGACGGTTGGCAATTATCAGGCGGAGTATGCCAATCTGAGCGGCGGGTATGCGGGGCTGACGGTCAATCCCGTTTCGACGGCAGATGATTGGGGCGATTGGAGCGGCGCAAAGGGCATTACGCTGCGCGTCCGAAATCCGCAGTCGCATGAGATCAGCTTCAACGTCGCGTTTCAGCAAAGTATCGACGGCAACACTGTCAGCTATCGTATGGACTATGTCAATTCCCCTGTGTATGCGCTCGATGTGACGACGGGGGAAGAGTTCTCTTTCTGCACAGCCTCCACGATCTATTTGCCTCCGCTGTTTGACGGTTGGATCAGGATCGATTTCTCCACCTTCCGCCGTTACAGTGCGACCGGACCCGACGAGATCGATTTTTCCAAGGATGTGATCGCGATCAAGATCACAAGTTATATGTACGATAACAGCGACATGAGCTTTATCTTCTCGGGATTGGGCTTGTATTACGATTCATTTACGGTGGATTGGATCTTCGGCGATACGGGCAGCACGATCGCAGATAACATGAACGGGGAAGGAGGTGCGGCATGAAAGGGCGGATTTTTCGCGGGATCGCCGTCGTTGCGCTCCTTTGTTCCGTGACGGCCGCCGCGGCGGCTTGTTCGGATAATACTGAGGAGTTCGTCTCCAAACCCATCACGGGGATCGATGCGATGTTCGATGAGTCGCTCGGATACTACAACGAACATCCGTGCGTCGTACAGGTGTCCGAGACGGAACGCTATGTCTATTATACGAAAAACGAGGTCGTTTCCGAAAACCGAGGCGAGTATATCGCCGTGCGGAAGGGGACGTTCGGGAACGGAACATGGACGTATTCCGCACCCTCCGAAGCGCTTGCCCCCGCAGAGAGCGGGTGGGACAGCGGCAGGGTCTTTCAGGCGGACGTAATAAAGGGAAGTTTCACCTACGGCGGAACGGCGTACGAGTGGCTGATGGCATACGCGGGAACGGGCGCGCAGTCCTCGCGGGACGGCGCACAGATCGGGCTTGCCGTTGCCAATTCCCCGACGGGTCCGTGGACGCGCGTCTCGGCAGAGCCCTTTGTCACATGGAGCGCCTCCGACTACACGCAATACGGCGAAGTGCTGACGAAGGGCGTGAATGAGCCCTCGCTTGTCAATTATAATTCCGCTTCGCAGGTCATTCTGTTCTATTCTCTTTATAATCCGAATACGGCGGACTCCTGCAAATATGTCCTTCTCGATCTCTCGGCAGATCTGAACACGTTTTCTCCCGTAAAAGGGGAACGGGGCAATCTGCTTTCGTCCAAGGGGATTCAGGATATGAGCGCGGCGCCGGCATGTGTTTCCGCAGATTTTGCGATCTCGGCAGACGGAGCGACCTTGGTCGCCGTGCGCGACTATTATCCGATCGAGGCGACGACGCCCGCAAACGCCGCCGCAGTGCAAGTTATCTCGGCACCCGTATCCATTCTGATCGAGAGCATCTCCGCATCGTCGCCTTCGTGGGAGATCGTCAACGACCGCATCAACGCGCTTGATACCGCCGTTTGGACGGAAGAGGGAAAAACGGGATACGACCGCATCTATTCGGGCTGTGTGATCGCGGACGGATACGGACGCATCGCGGATCCCGTGGATTTTTCGATCGCGTTTACATCCTCGGCAACGGCGACGGCAACGCAGTCGTATGCTTTCACGCCGATGTTGCATGAGATGTCCGTCGGCAAGGAGTCATGAATATGAAAAAAAGGTTTGCAATACTTTTGGCGGCGGCAACGATGGCTGCCGGAATGGGGAGCGGTGTAGCATTTATGGATCAGGAACTGCAACGCGCAGGCGCCGCGGTTGCCACAGAGGCGCCGGCAGAGATCAAAGTAGTGATCGATGACGAAGATTATCGTGCGGAGAACAGACAATGGCAGGGGATCCCGGGCGTGGAGGTCACCGAGGGCGGACGCATTTGGGCGTGCTATCTGACGGGCGGGCCGAGCGAACCGGACGGTGCGAACTATGTCGCCTACGGGTTCAGCGACGACGGCGGCGAAACGTGGTACGACAGTTACTTTATCGCCGATCTTCCGAGCGGCGATCTGCGTACATATGATCCGAACCTTTGGCTTGATCCGTTTGGCAGATTATGGTGTACTTGGTGTCAGGCGCGCGGCAGTTATTCCGATCTGAAAACATGGGCGGTCATTCTTGACGATCCGGACGCCCCCGTCGAGGAACTTGCTTCGCAGATCGGGGCGGCGCAGCCGCGGTTCTTGGCGGACGGCGTCAAGCTCAATAAGCCCATCGTGCTTGCAAACGGCGATTGGATGTTCTTTACGGCGGCGACGACGCCGACGGCGATCACCGTTTGGGCGAGTACGGACAACGGCGCAACGTGGTCGGCGCGCAGCACCGTGAGCGGAAACGGACTCAGCGTTACAGAGCCGATGGCGGTGGAAACGGAGGAGGGTATCGTTCTCTATACCCGTATCGAAGGCAAGCAGGGCGGCGGCATCGGGATGGCAGTCTCCACGGATAACGGCTATACTTGGAGCGACTACCGTTCGGAATTGGAGGCGCCGCTGCGCGGTCCGTCGTCGCGGTTTGCGATCATGAAGCTGCAATCGGGGAATCTTCTTCTCGTCAATAACGCGAGTGAAACGAGCCGCACGGCGCTTACGGCATATCTTTCGACCGACGGCGGCAAAACGTGGTCCTCTGCCATCGTGTTGGACGCACGCTCGGAAGTATCCTATCCCGATATCACGCAGGATGATGACGGATACATCTATGTTGTTTATGATAAGGGAAGATATGCGGAAAAGGAGATCCGCATCACAAAGTTCACGGAAGAGGACGTCGTGCGCGGGGCGTTCCTTTCCGAAGGTTCCCGCGTCAGGATAGCTGTCAGCGTACTTGGCGAGGATAAAGACATCAAATCTGTGAAAACGGATTTTGCAAGGACGGTCACGGCAAAAACGGGAACGCCCGTCTCCGAGATCAGATCGTCGCTTCCTACTCAGATCGTCGTGGCAGACGAAGCGGGAAACGAATATACGTTGGAAGGGATGTGGAGCGCCGTATCGTATAATGCCGAGACGTCCGGAACGTATGTACTCACGTTTAATGCCACGGAAAGTTTGCTGCGCTACGGACTGTTCGATGCGCATAATCTGCTTACCGTGGCGGTCACGCTTGAAGATACCTTCAACGAAGGGCTTGTATACGGACTGATCGGCGGCGGAGCCGGAGTTTTGGCTGTCGCCGCGGCGGTGACGGCTGTGGCTGTCGTAAAGCACAAAAAGAATAAAAAAGATCCTGAACATCAGGGAGAATAACGGAGGGAAATATGATAAGGGGAACAAAAAGGACTGTATATCGGTTATGGGGACTTGCGATCGCGTTTACTTTGATGATCGCTTGCCTGCTCGGCGGGGTCTTTGCGCTTCGTAAAACGAATACAAAGGCTGCGGAAATTGCAACGGATTATATGGAAGAAATGCAGGCGCTGACTTATACGACAACGGTGAACGGCGAGGAGGTCACGCTCAGCTACCGCCTGTACGTTCCGCACGACTATGACGCAGCCAAAGCGTACCCGCTATTTACGATGCTGCACGGGCACGGCGCGCAGGGCAGCGATAACGAGACGCAGCTCAACGTATTCAAGCCGCTTCTGAGCCGCTTGACGACGGTGGAGCAGCTTGAAAGAGATCCTGCCATCATCGTTGTGCCGCAGTGCCGTACCGATCACAAGTGGGTGGAAGTCAATAATTGGACGGGGCATTATTCCGTGGAAACGTTTGACATCTCTCCCGATCTGCAGGCGGTTGCCTCTCTGACGGACGAGCTGTTGGAAACATACAATATCGACACGGATCGCCTGTACATCACGGGGCACTCGATGGGCGGGCTTGCGGTATGGGATATGCTGGCGCGCTTTCCCGACCGCTATGCTGCCGCGGTGCCCATCAGCGGCGCGGGAAACGATCTGACGCAGGCGGAGACGATGAAAAATGTCAACATCTGGGCGATCCACGGCGCGCTTGATGCAACCGTCGGCGTGGATGTGAGCCGCGATATGGTCTCGGCGCTTCAGGCGGTCGGCGGCTGGGTGAAGTATACCGAATATCCCGAGGGCAATCACAGCATCGGCACGGTCGCCTATCAGAACGAGGAGGATATGGTGGATTTCTTCCTGTCTTCCCGCAAGGGCGTCAAAAACAGCTATGTCGGCACCTATTCTCCCGCCGAAGAGGCGCAGGATAAGACGGGCGCCGCGGGCTATACGTTTGTCAACAATGCAGGTCAGACAACGTTCAACGGAATGCACGCCGCCGCGTTTGACGCGCTGTCTGTGAACTTCCCCACGACTTCCGTGAGCGGACTTGTCAATATCACGCTGCCGTTTGCGCAAGCCGCGGATCTGAGCGGGGAGAATGCCGCCGTGCGCGTGCGCATTCAGACCGTCGTGCCGTCCTCATTAAGAATGAGCTTGAGATATGATCTGATGGTGGGGGAAACAGCCTCTTACATGAATCAAGGGGCAACGGCATACCGTGTAAAAAACGGGAATATTACAATATCTACGGTAGTGGGATCAGGGGTAAGTGCAAGTATCTATGCACCGGATAACGACGATTTGGTCAATGGGATGAAGCTCTTTGACGGCTACGTCATTCTGCCCGTAGCCTCGTTTAATACCTCTGATGCGTCGGCGGTCACTTCGCTGCGTATCCGCACAAATCCCGCATATTCGCAGAACATTTGGAATTTCGGCGCTGTGGAATACGGCACGGTGACGGCGGACGGGGTATTTTCCTCCGCGGGCGTGCTTTGGCAGCCGTACAATGAAGACGGCGCGCCTTCGGAATACACCGCAGATGAAGGCGTGGACGCCGCCATCATCCATGCAGGCGAATTTACGGGCGGGGAGACCAAGGCGTTCTATCTGAAAAATGTGTTCGACAGCGCTCTTGCGGCGACGGATACGTTGGATATTTCCGCCTACGACGGCGTAAAATTTTACATCGACAACACGGACGGCGCGGCAAAGAGCTTTCAGCTCTTCCTCTACGATGAATCTGTCGCGGCGGGGAGCATCACTTCCGCGAATGCTGCGATCGTCTCCAAAAACGGGCTTGCGATCTTCCTTCCCGACGAGGACTGCGCCGCATACAAGGGTTCGGTGGGGTATCGTTCTAGTTTTGTTCCCGCGGGGTTCAAGGGGTGGATGTACCTTCCCTTTACGCTCAACGGCGATTCGGAGGCGGGCGTGTTCCAAAATTTTGACGGCTCTGCGCCTGACGCCTTTCCCGAAAAAGTATACAATCAGTTCCTCATCTACTACGGGCATACCGCCAACGAGGATTTCTGCGCAAGCGGGGCGGTGCTCGTGGCGGACGGCGAGGCATTCCTCACCGAGGCGTATGAGGTAAGTCCCTCCGTCAGCACGCCCGTCGATCATGACGCGGCGATCATGGTGCAAGGCAGCGAGCGGCTCGCGCCGCAGTTCGAACTGTGGACGAACAATACGTCAGGCGTGAGCTTTGCCACCTGCAACGAGACGAACGAGGTCATCACGGGCGGCACTGCGCTTGCGGTCGCCATCGAAAATCTCAATGATTCGCCCTTTATTTTCAGCGTCACCACATGGAATTCCATGGCGGATATGGTGCTCCTCGGCGGCAATGTCCGCGAGGCGTCCGTAAAATTGGTCGGAGCGGACGGGGAAGTCACCATGCTGACGATGCGCGACGGCTACATTACCATTCCCGCAAAGGCGAGCGGCACGCTCATCCTTCCCTATGTCGGCGGGTTGGAGGTCACGTCTGCCAAGGGCGGTTCTACGACCTATCCGCTCGGCTATCCCGTCAAGGGGATCTTCCGCGTCATTTTCAATGCGTATGATGCGACGGGGGAAGTCGCATTCCTCCTCGGGCAAATCAGCGTCGTCGCAGAGGACGGAAGCGTGACCGCCGTGCGCATCGGCGGGCAGGATCTGAGCGCGGCTGCGGCAGCAAACGATGACGAAGTATATAAAAAAGATCGCGCCTATATTGCGTACAGCGGTGCGGTCAAGACCTATACGGCTTCCGCAACGCAGCGCGAGGGCGCAACCCTCTCCGTGAACGAGGAGAGCGTCATCTACGGACAGGACGTGACCTTTACCGTCACGGGACTCGGCGCGGGCGACAGCGTCATCGGCGCGACCCTCAACGGCGAGGACGTGTTCGAGGATCTTGTCTACGCAGATGGAAAATATACGTTTACGACGCAGGCAAAGGAAGATCTTGTGTTTGCGGTCACGCTCGATTCCGATCCCAAATACTACGATGTCACCGTGACGGCGGGCGCAAACGGCGGCGCGGATATCTCGTCCGAACGCCTGTTGGAGGGATCTTCGCTGACCGTGACCTTTACGGCGCAGGAAGGGTACTGCCTGCAGCGCGTCACCGTCAACGGCGCGGAGCAGTCGGCTGCGGATGGCAAACTGACCGTCACCGTGACGGGGGATATGCAGATTTCGGCAACCTTTGCGCCGATCGAATATACGATCGCATATGAGCTTGGCGGCGGCGAGAACGCGGCGGGAAACCCTGCAACTTATACCGTTGAGAGCGATACGATCGTACTTGTCGCCCCGCAGCGCGAGCACTATGAATTTGCCGGTTGGTATTCGGGCAATGAGCTCGTGACGTCGATCGCTGCGGGAAGCATGGGCGACCTTACGCTGACGGCGCGTTGGACGGCCGTCAGGTACACCATCGGCTATGAGTTCAACAGCAATATGGGAACCATTTCGCCTGTCCGTTATGAAGCGGAGTGGGGAGAAGAGATCACCTTTACCGTGCAGGCAAAGGACGGATATTCCGTTTCGGAGGTTAGCGTCAACGGAACTGCCGTTGCCGTGACGGACGGTTTGTTCACGGTCACCGTGGAGGGCGATACAACGATCTCCGTCTCGTTCGCGGGCGACGGCGCGCCCGTTACGCCTGCGGATGACGACGGAAACGACCCGACCGTCGCGATCGCCGTCGGGTGCAGCGTCGGCGGCGTCGTGGTCGTCGCGGGCGTCGTCTGCGCGGTCATCTTCATCAAAAAGAAAAAGAGATAATCTATGATCAACAACTGCAATTTTCATCGGGAGACGGCGCTCCGTCCCCAAACGGAACAGACGTGCGTCTATCGGGCGAGAGAAGGGGCTGCCTTCTCTCATCACCCGTATCTGTGCAGATTCCGCGGCAGATTTTATGCCATGTGGTCTTGCGGCGCCGTCCATGAGGACGACGTCGGGCAGCGCGCCGTGATCGCGTGGAGCGATGATTTTCTGCATTGGTCGGAGCCGTCGCCGCTTACGGTGACGCAGGATGCTTCGGGCGTGGATACTGCGTGCGGAATGGTCGTCTGCGGCGATACGCTCTATCTCTATGTAGGCTCGTACAGCTATGACGCCGCACATATCGGGGAAAACGGACACCGCATGTTTACGGACAGCGGGCATATCGGAACGCATCTGTACGTTCTTATGAGCAAAGACGGCAATACCTTCTCTCCCGCACGCAGAACGGGGCTGAATATGATACCCAATATGCCTCCGCGCATTCTTTCGGACAGCACCGCCGTGATCTGCGGAAACTTTCTTTTGCCCTTCAACCGCCATTTTCCGGAGGGGGCGTGGGAGCTGCACGGGCTGAGCGGGCAGTACGATACGGACGATTCCGAAACGTTCTATGCCGTATCCCGCGCGCTCGGGCTTGATACCGCCGTGTGCGAGTGCGATATTTTAGAGCGGAAAGGCGGGTACACGGCGCTCTTCCGCAGTCAGTCCAAGGAGCATGCGGGCGTACTGTACGCTTCCGAAAGCACGGATCTCATCAGTTGGAGCCTGCCGTCCGCAACGGAGTTCACCAACGATACTTCCAAATTCCATGTCGGAAGACTGAGCGATGGAAGGTATTATTGGCTGGGCAATCCGTTGGTCGGCAACGGCCGCGATCCGCTCGTGCTCTCGCTCTCGGATGACGGCGAAAATTTCACCCGCCACATCATTCTCGGCGAAGGCAAGCGCTCTGTGCGCTATCGGGGTTTTGCCAAATTCGGTGCATACGGTTATCCGTATTCCTTTGAAGAGGACGGTTGGTTTTATGCGGTTTGGTCTGTCAATAAGGAGGATATCGAAGCATGCAGGATCAGAACAGCGCAGCTGTAACGGTACCGAAGGTATTCCCGACGATGCTCACGCCGTTCACGGCGGAAAATAATGTGGATTATGACGGAGTGGACGCGCTTGTCGATTGGTATTGGAAAAACGGATGCGACGGAATATTTGCCGTCTGTCAGTCGAGCGAGATGTTCTTTCTGTCGCTCGAAGAGCGGGTCGCCATTGCGCAGCGCGTCGTGCGCCGCGTCCGCGAGCTTGCACGCTCGGGCGAAAGGCCGCCCATGACGGTCGTCGTCTCGGGGCATATTTCGGAAACGAAGGAGGAACAGCGGGAAGAGCTCGTCGCTATGTCGCAGACGGGGGCAGACGCGCTCATTCTGCTGACCAACCGTTTTGACGGCGGTTCGGACGCGGTATGGGCGGAGGGGATGCGCGAGGCGCTCTCATGGCTGCCGTCCGGTTTGCCGCTCGGGCTGTACGAGTGCCCCAAGCCGTATAAACAGCTCCTCAGCGAGGGGATGCTCACCGCCTGCGCGCAGACGGGTCGGTTTGCGTTCATCAAGGATACCTGTTGCGACGCCGCGCGCATCGGGCGTAGACTGAAACTCCTGCGAGGCACGGGCATCGCGCTGTACAATGCAAATGCGCAGACGCTCCTGCAAACGCTGAAACAGGGCTGTGCAGGCTACTGCGGCGTTATGGCGAACTTCCATCCGGATCTGTACGCGCGTCTTTGCAGAGATCTCTTTTCTAATTCCGCGCAGATATTGCAGTCCTTTCTTGCATTGGCGGCGTTTGCGGAAGGGCTGACCTACCCCGTCGGGGCAAAATATTATCTGTCCGAATACGAGGGACTGCCGCTTCTGACGGCAAGCCGCTCGGCAGACGCGGCGCTTTTGACGGACTATCAGAAGGACATCCTTGCGCAAATGCGCATGTTGGAAATGTACTTTCGAAAAAAATTTGAGGTTTAATTGTGATGAAGGAGAGAACGGATATGAATCCGGTGATCGGGATCAGGCCAGTGATCGACGCGCGGCAGGGCGTGTACGATGTGCGCGGCGGATTGGAAGAGCAGACGATGCGGATGGCGGAGGAGGCGGCGGAGCTGTTCCGCGCGAACGTCCGCTATCCGAGCGGAGAGCCGGTAAAGGTGGTGATCGCGGACGGAACGATCGGGCGGGTGGCGGAAGCAGCCGCCTGCGCGGCGAAGTTCCGCAGGGAGTGCGTGGATATCACGCTCACGGTCACGCCGTGTTGGTGCTATGGCTCGGAGACGATGGACATG
>DBGBVX010000028.1:0-13650 GCA_048370055.1 Candidatus Gallimonas sp.
ACGCTCTTCTATGGTAAAATGGTGGTAGTTCATACAGATCTCCTTTGACGTAAATTGGTTTCGCAACTCTATTTTACCACAGATTTGTATGAACTACTTTTTTTCTCCCTCATCTGTTGCACTTAATAGTATAATTCACCCGTATTAAAAAAGCGCGCCGCAGTACCCTGCGGCGCGCTTCCGTATGCAGATCATTTACTGCGAGCGCAGTTCCTCTTTGAACTTACCCATGATCTTGCTCTCGATGCGCGAGATCTGCACCTGCGATACCCCGATGCGCCGCGCGACTTCGCTCTGCGTCATATCGCGGAAGTAGCGCAGGAATACGATCTTTTTCTCCCGTTCGGGGAGCTTTCCGATCGCCTCTTTTAAGATCATGCGCTCGATCATGTCGTCCTGATCGTCCTTGGCGGGGATACGCTCGGAGAGCGGCACTGACTTTTCATCTTTATAATCCCCGCTTTCGTCCAACGAAACGGGCATGCGGGAGGCGCCGAGCGCGAACACGACCTCGCCCTCCTCCATGCCGAACGCCGCGGCAAGCTCTTTTACGGTGGGCTGAACACCCTCCTCCGTCTCCTTGCGCTCGATATAGTCGTTAAGTTCCCGCGCCTGCTTTTTGAGCACGCGCGAGACTTTCACGCTGCCGTCGTCGCGCAAAAACCGCTTGATCTCGCCCGCGATCATGGGCACCGCATAGGTGGAAAAGCGCACGCCGAAGCTCTCGTCAAAGCCCGCGATCGCCTTCAAAAACCCCATGCAGGCGAGCTGATACAGATCGTCGTATTCCACGCCCTTCCCGAGGTACCGCCTTAAAATGCTCTTTACAAGCGAGGTATTGTGTTCGAGAAGGCGTTCCTTTGCGGCGTTATCGCCCGACTTGGCAAGGCGGATGAGCGCGAGCGTCTCCTCTTCACCCAGCATCGGAAAGCGTCCTTGCGCCGAAGTCCTTGCACATCTTCACCGTCGTGCCCTTGCCCCGCTCCGACTGTACGGAGAAAGCCGACATGAACGTCTGCATAATGGTAAATCCCATCCCCGAGCGCTCCTCCTCCGGCAGCGTGGTATAAAAGGGCGTGAGCGCCTTTTCGAGATCGTCGATGCCCCTCCCGCTGTCGGATACTTCGATATGTAATTTTTCGCCCTCGATCGTGCAGCGGATGGTGATCCAGCCGTCTGCATCGCGATAGCCGTGCACGATGCAGTTCGTGACCGCTTCGGAGACGGCGGTCTTTACATCGGAGAGTTCGGAGAGCGTGGGATTGAGCGGCAAGGCAAACGCCGCCACGACGTTGCGGGCGAACACCTCGTTCTCCGAACGGGATAAAAATTTTAATTGCATTTCATTCATAGCGTTCCCCTAAATTTTCGGCATGAGCGAGTACACGCCGCTGAGCGTGAGAATCTTGTCCGCGCCCGCATTGGGATTTTCCAAATACATCCCCATCCCGTATTTTTGCAGTTTTTTGTACCTTCCGATCAGAAACCCGATGCCCGTCGAATCCATGAACTTGACTCCGGCAAGGTTGAACACGGCGCGCGAACAGCCCGTATTTTCGTCGATGAGCGCGTCCGCCTCGGCGCGCGCCGCCGCCACGGAATGTTCGTCCAGCTCGCCGGAAAGATAGATGCAGAGGCTGTCGCCCCTGCGGCTCGCCTGCGTCTTCATGCGTACCTCCGCTGTGTTACTTTGCCTGTAATTATAACGGACAGGCGCAGGAATATCCTGTCTGATCGGGGGAAATCGGCGCGAAAAAAGGCGAAAAAAAGTTGTCGAAAAAAATTGCAGAATATGCGCAAAAACACTTGACTTTTGCCCGCATTTATACTATGATAGTCAAGCATTGCGGTTGCGGCCTTCCCCAACGCGGGCCTTTAGCTCAGTGGTTAGAGCTGTCGGCTCATAACCGATTGGTCCGCGGTTCGAATCCGTGAAGGCCCACCAGATAAGCCGCCCTGCAAGGCGACTGCGGCAATGCAATGCCGCTACACGGCCCAATAGCTCAGTTGGTTAGAGCGCCAGCCTGTCACGCTGGAGGTCGACGGTTCGAGCCCGTTTTGGGTCGCCACTTTTTTTCTTTGAGCCCCATTCTTTGAGTGAGGCTCGCGCCTTGAAAAAGGCAACCTGCCTTGGTAGCTCAGTCGGTAGAGCAACGGACTGAAAATCCGTCTGTCGGTGGTTCGATTCCGCCCCAAGGCACCACCTTGCCGGTGTAGCTCAATTGGCAGAGCAGCTGATTTGTAATCAGCCGGTTGCTGGTTCAATTCCGGTCACCGGCTCCACCGACAACAACGCAACTTTATATATGGGAAGATTCCAGAGCGGCCAAATGGATCAGACTGTAAATCTGACGTCTTCGACTTCGGTGGTTCAAATCCACCTCTTCCCACCACAAGCACGAAATCCGAACTTTTTATCACCGCAAACTTCGTTGCGCTGGTCGTTTGGATAGAGTGAAGAAAAAGACGACGATGTAAACCGTCGTCTTTTCTTTTTGCAGTTTTCGGCGGGGAAATTAACAGTACGATAGCAATTCCCCTATGCCGCATATCCGCTATACTGTAAAAGCTGCTTCTTTTCGTCCGATGTAAGCGAAAGTCTATTGATATAGGACTTGACCTGGGTCTCCCCCATTGTATTGGAATAGCCAAGATAGCCCATTATCATATACTTCTGCGCCGCCGCCAGCCGAAGAGAGTTGATGTAAGACTGAATCTTCGCCTTTCGCGTTCCGCTTATAGCGTTCCCGTTATTATCCGTGTCCGCAGTCATTGCCCGCGCCGTTGCGACGATGAGAGCCAGCTTCTCGATGTCGATTGCTTCGGCAAAAAGCGTGTTCTTATTTTCGAGGTCAACGCCGAGCAATTCTTCAAGCGCAAAATACTGCCTCATCGGACGATATTTACGAGTTAAAGCAGCAAATCTTAAACTTGCAGGATTCCATCGCCTCATCTTCCGAAATTGAAGCGATAATTGCACAACTTGAAAAAATTGAAAACACGCTCTGCCGCAAGTATGAAACAATTAAATTAACCTCTGCAAATTATGCACAGTATCTCGCTGTCAACATAACGTACTCCAACTGTATAGCAATACTTCGCGATGTGGATTCGTTAGGAGTATCGCATTATGACCTATCCTGCATTGTAACTATCACAACATCTGCCGCAATGGATTGTAAATTTGAATATACAGGTAAGCCTGTAAGCGTATATTATAATCAACCCAATATTAGCGGGTGGAACACCGATGTAACCGGAGCAACTGCTAATATAGACTATAATGGAAATTCGTCTGTATCTTTTTCGATTTGGAAAACCAGCGCAACAAATCCGGGATTCCCTACGCTACACGAATATGATATAACTGTTTCCTCAATTTATGGAAATGTTCTTGTCCCCCAGGAGGCATAATGGCTACTATTAGAAAAGCGGTTATTTACGCTCGCTTTTCGAGCGCAAAACAAACAGAGCAGTCCATTGAGGGACAGCTCCGCATTTGTCATCAATATGCAAAAGACAATGATTTGGTCGTTGTAAAAGAATATGTTGATAGAGCCAAAACCGCCAAAAATGACCTCCGTCCCAGCTTTCAAAAAATGCTTGCGGATAGTTATAATCACGAGTTCGATTTTGTTATAGTGTACGCTCTCGACCGCTTCGCAAGAGACGACGGAGACCACGGAACAGACAAGAGGATTCTCCAAAGAAACGGCGTTTTACTCCTTTCTGCTACGCAACAAATCGGCGTAAATGCAGACGGAACGGAAAACCTCGGAGGCATATTGACCGAAGGAATCTATGTTGCTCTCGCAAAATACTATTCCCGCGAATTGGCGCAAAAGGTACGCCGAGGGCAAAATGAAAGTCTTGAAAAGAAGAATTTTCTTGGAGGAAGCGTGTTGTACGGTTATCGCGTTGTAGATAAGAAATTTGTTATCAACGAAGCAGAGGCAGAAATTGTCCGTGAAATGTTTGAACTATATTCCAAAGGAAAGAGCGCCTTTGATATTGCTGATATTTTCAAGGCAAAAGGCTTAAAAAATTCTCTCGGAACAGACTTCAAACCCAACGGCATTATGCGAATGTTGCAGAATCAAAAATATATCGGCACATTCAAATACGGCTCTCGGATTATTGAAAACTACCTCCCCCCTATCATCAACAAGAGGCTCTTCGAGGTTGTGCAAACAAGAATCGCAGAAAATAAACGCCAACCTGGAAAGGGCAAGGCGTTTGATAGATACCTGCTTACGGGCAAGTTGTACTGCGGGTACTGCAAACATATAATGGTCGGCGAATCCGGCACAGGTCAAAACGGAGACATCTACCACTATTATAAATGTGGCACAAAGAAATATCGAAAGGGCGTTTGCAAGAAGAAGAATGTCCCGAAACAGGAGCTTGAAGATTTGGTTATCAAATCGACCCTTAACCACGTCCTCCGCAGCGATATTATTGAAGATTTGACCGTGCAGCTCCTCAAAATCCAGGAGGAGAATAGAAACACGGCAGAAATCGAAGTCATAAAACAACAGCTTGCAGAGGTCAACTCTTTCATCAAAAATATTCTCACCGCTATTAAAAAGGGCGTCATTACAGAATCCACACAAGAAGAGCTTGAACGGTTGGAAGCGGAACGGGCAGAGCTTGAAAAAAAGAAAGCCCTCGCGGAATACGATGAATCCACCGTTCTCACGCGAGAGCGCATACAATTTTGGTTTGAGCAATTTGCAAACTTCGATATTAACGACGAAGGGGCGCGCCAATATCTTGTAACATATTTCATCAATAGAATTATTCTGTACGACGACCGAATGATTATCATTTACAATCACGACGGCGACAATCGCACAGAGCTTGATACAAGCGAGATAGAAGGCGCTTTCGGATTTGAAAGCCTTTCTCCCACCACAAACGGGCACCCTGTAAAGGGTGCCCGTTTGCGTGTGAAAAACCAACTTGCCGATACGGCTATTTACAGACTTCGCCGTCTCTGAAAAATTTCGGCGCATACGAAATCAGGAAACCGACGCAAAAAGATCCCCGCGCCGCGGGGATCTTTTTAATTTGTTTCTTCGGTTATCCCGATGCGGAAACTTGCCTTTATCGTATATAAATCCGCGGGCGGGACTGCGTTTTAGCCATCGCGCTGAGAGAGCATGCTCTTGACCTTCATGAGCCGCGTTAAAGAGGAACGCTCGTTCTCTTCGAGCTTTTGCGAGATATAGCGGATCGTCTCTTCAAGATCGGGGATCATGACGTATTCCAACGCATTGACGCGGCGCTTGCTCCGTTCGATCTCCTCGGCGAGCATGGCGGTCGCCTTCTCCATTTCCGCAAGGCGCAGAAGGCGGGAAACCACTTCCCCCGCCGCCTGTACGGCGTAATCCGCCTCGCTCGTGACGTCGGCAAAGGAATAGGGAAATTTCTCCTCCGCCGCGCGCTCTTCAAGGTGCAGTTTGGGGATCTCCACGTTGAGCACGTTGACGGTGGTACATTCCAACGAAAGCGACACGGAGGGCATGGAAAAAATGCGCTCGATATCCCGCTTGGACATGACCCCGCGGGCGAGCGAGAACTGCCTTAAAACGCGCACGACCTCCGCCTCCGTTTCGTCGCGCAGGCGCTTGGTCTCGCGGACGATCACGGAAAAGCGGCGGACCATTTCGTCCGTCTTATCCTTGAGAAGTTTGTACCCGCGTTGGGCGGTTTTCAGCCGAGCCTTCAGCTTTTTCAGCTCCATACGCGTGGGATTCACGTTGATGCGCGCCACTTTTCTTTCCCTCTTTTACTCTTTTCCGAGATATTTTTCGATGTACTGTTCCTTGATGCGCTTGAGTTCGGAGCGCGGCAGGATGCGCAAAAGCTCCCATCCGAGATCGAGTGTCTCTTCAATGGAGCGGTTGGCGGTGAAGCCCTGCGAAACGTAGCGCTTTTCAAACTCCTCCGCAAACTTGGCGTACAGCTTATCGGTATCGGACAGCGCCGCCTCGCCGAGGATCGCGGCGAGCTCCTTGGACTCTTTTCCGCGCGCATAGGCTGAGAAGAGCTGATTCATCGTATCGGCATGGTCCTCGCGCGTTTTGCCCGCGCCGATGCCCTTATCCTTGAGACGGGAGAGCGACGGGAGCACGTCGATGGGCGGCGTGACGCCCTTTTTATACAGCTCGCGCGAGAGGATGATCTGCCCTTCGGTGATATACCCCGTGAGGTCGGGGATGGGATGCGTTTTGTCGTCCTCGGGCATGGTGAGGATGGGGATCTGCGTGATGGAGCCCTGCTTGCCGCGGATGCGCCCCGCGCGCTCGTACATGGAGGCAAGGTCGGTATACAGATACCCGGGGTATCCTCTGCGCCCCGGCACCTCTTTGCGCGCCGCCGAGACTTCGCGCAGCGCCTCGCAGTAATTGGTGATATCGGTGATGATGACGAGGACGTGCATTCCCAAGTCGTATGCAAGATATTCCGCCGCGGTGAGCGCCATTCTCGGCGTTGCGATGCGCTCGATGGCGGGATCGTTCGCGAGGTTGGTAAAGAGCACGGTGCGCGTGATGGCGCCCGTCTCCTGAAAATCGCGGATGAAATAATCCGCCTCCTCGTAAGTGATGCCCACCGCCGCAAAGACGACGGCGAACTTTTCGTCGCTTTTCAGAACGCGCGCCTGCCGCGCGATCTGTGCGGCGAGCTCCGCGTGGGGAAGCCCGCTCATGGAAAACACGGGGAGCTTCTGCCCGCGCACGAGCGTATTCAGCCCGTCGATGGCGGAGACGCCCGTCTGAATAAATTCGTTCGGATAGTCGCGCGCGGCGGGATTGATGGGCTCGCCGTTGATATCCATGCGCTTTTCCGCGATAATGGGCGCGCCGCCGTCGCGCGGGTTGCCCATGCCGTCGAACACGCGCCCGAGCATATCTTCGGAGACGGCAAGCTCGAGGCTGTGCCCCAAAAACTTTGCGCGGCTCGTGGCGATCTGCAGCCCCTGCGAATTTTCGAAGAGCTGAACGAGCGCTCTGTCGCGCTCGACTTCGAGCACCTTGCCGCGGCGGATCTCGCCGTCCTTTTGCACGATCTCGACGAGTTCGTTGTATTTGACCCCTTCCACGCCCTCGACGAGCATGAGCGGTCCTACGACTTCTTTGATGGTCTTGTATTCCTTAAACACGGCTTTCCCCTCCGTCCAACGCGCGGATCTCGCGCTTGAGCTCTTCGGCGATCCCGTCGAACTGCGCGATATCCTCCTCGGCGATGTATTTGCTCCTGCCGATCTTTTCGCGCACGGGCAGGTTGACGAGCTGCGAATAGTCCGCGCCCGCGGCGAGCGCGTTCAGACCGAGGCGGTGGAAATCGCGGATGAGGCGGAGCATGCGGCACTGTTTGGCGACCGATGTGAAGGTATCCGTCTCGTGGAAGGCGTTCTGATGCAGGAAATCTTCGCGAATGGACTTCGCCGTCTCCAAAGTCAGACGATCTTTATACGAGAGCGAATCGGCGCCGACGAGGCGCACGATCTCCTCGAGCTCCGCCTCCTCCTGCAAAACGTGGATGGCGAACGCGCGCAGTTCGTTGAAGTCGGGCGAGGCGTTCCTCGTGTACCACGGCGCGAGACGGTCGGCGTACAGCGAATAGCTGATGAGCCAGTCGATGGCGGGGAAATGACGCTTGTACGCAAGGTTTGCCGATAATCCCCAAAATACTTTGACGATGCGGAGCGTCGCCTGCGCGACGGGCTCCGACAGATCGCCGCCCGCGGGCGATACGGCACCAATCGCCGTGACGGAGCCGACGCGCTCTTCGCCCGCAAGCGTTTTTACGATGCCCGCGCGCTCGTAGAACTCCGCAAGACGGCTGGAAAGATAGGCGGGATACCCCTCTTCGCCGGGCATTTCCTCGAGCCGCCCGCTCATTTCGCGCAGCGCCTCCGCCCAACGGGAGGTGGAATCCGCCATGATGGCGACGTTGAGACCCATATCGCGGAAATACTCCGCAATGGTGATGCCCGTATAGATGGACGCCTCGCGCGCCGCCACGGGCATATCCGACGTGTTCGCGATGAGCACGGTGCGCTTCATGAGCGGCTCGCCCGTTTTGGGATCTTTAAGCTCGGGGAACTCGTTCAGAACGTCGGTCATCTCGTTGCCGCGTTCGCCGCAGCCGATGTATACGATGATATCGGCGTCCGCCCACTTCGCGAGCTGATGCTGTACGACCGTTTTGCCGCTCCCGAAGGGACCGGGGACCGCCGCCACGCCGCCGCGCGCAATGGGAAAGAGCGTATCGATGACGCGCTGCCCCGTGATCATGGGCATTTCGGGCGACATCTTCTCGCGGTAAGGGCGGCCGCGGCGCACGGGCCAACGGGTGAGCATGCACACCTCCCGCTCGCCCTTCTGCGTGGCGATCTTTGCGACCGTCTGCGTGATGTTGTACATGCCGCCGCGGATATAGGTGACCTTGCCCGCCACGCCGTACGGCACCATGATCTTGTGGCGGACGATGGGCGTCTCCTGCACATAGCCAAGGAAGTCCCCCGCCTGCACTTCGTCGCCCTCCTTCGCGAGCGGGATGAACTCCCACTTCTTTTCGTGATCGAGGTTGGTGACGGAGATGCCGCGGGTGATCCTGTCGCCATATGCCGCGGCGATGCGCATGAGCGGACGCTGAATGCCGTCGAAGATGCCCTCGATGAGCCCGGGCGCCAACTCCACCGAGAGCGGCACGCCCGTGCTCTCCACGATCTCGCCGGGGCCCAATCCGCCCGTCTCCTCATATACCTGAATGGACGCCTTGTCGCCGCGCAGTTCGATGATCTCGCCGATGAGCTTTTTTTCGCTCACGCGGACGACGTCGTACATCTTTGCGTCCGCCATATTTTCCGCCACGATGAGCGGTCCGGATACTTTTACGATTTTTCCTTGCATTCCCGACCTCGTCAGTTTTTCTTCTCTTCGCGGGGCAGGATGTCCATGCCCAACGCGCGCTCCGAATAGCGGCGGAGCGTCTCCGCGCCGTATCCGTTCCCGCCGCGCACGGAGGGAACGGAAAGCACGATGGGATACGCCGCGCCGCTGTACGCCGCGATCGCCTCCTGCATCTGCACGGCGAGCGCGTCGGTCACAAAGATGACCTGATATTCGCCCGCGAGCTTTTTGAGGAGCGCTTTCGCCTCCGCGCCGCTTTCGGCGCGGAAGGCGTCCATGCCCGCCGCCCGAAATACGAGCGCGCCGTCGCCGTCGCCGATGATCGCCATTCTGCCCTTCATACTATCCCCTCATTCTTGCGCGCACAGTCGCCCTGTCCACGCCGTTGGAAAGGCATGTGAGCACGATCTGTACGTTGCTGAGTTCCGCCGCCTTCCGGCAGCAATAGCGCAGGAAGGGCAGGTACCCTTCATCGCTGTATTTTTCCGTTTTCAGGACGGTGAGCGCCGCGCTGTCCGCCGCGCGTTCCAAAAGCGTGAGCGGCCGACCCGCCGCAAAATCTTCAAGCGCGGCAGAAATGAGTTCCCGCCGCGGCGAGAAGCGCGTCTTCTCGCGGATGGTCTCCGCGCTCTCCTCCGCCATGATCCTGAGCGCGTCCGCGCCGAGGAGCCCGCCCTCGACCGTCATCTCCTGCGCGAGCGCAAAGTTCCGCGTGCGCAGCGCGACGCCGATGTTCGCCGCGTCCGCGCGGAGCGAAAGGATCGCCGAAAGCGCCTTGCTCCTGCCCGCGAGCGCCGCCATCTCCGCGTACATGGCGCGGGTGAAGAGCGCGTTGATCTTCCTGCCCGAGGCGTCCCCGCCGACGAACAGCTCGTCCCCCGCCGCGAGCGCGTTTTTCATGGGCGCGCCGAAGGCGCCGTAATCATCCGCGAAGATCTTCTCCTCCAAAAACGCAAGTGGATACGCCCCCTCCGCGCCCGTCATGGGGCGGTAATCGACGCGCAGGTGTTTGGCGCGCATCACCGCCTCGGCGTTGCGGAAATCGTACTTTGCAAGCAGAAAACGCGTGAGCTTTTCCTCGGGCGAGGTCTCGCGGATGAACGCCGCGAGCTTGTTTTCTTCCGCCTCGACGAGGAGCTCCGCCTCGGACGCGGGCACGGAAAGCCCGTCGCCGAAGCCCGTCTCCTGCAAGATCTTGACCGCGTCCTCGGGCGAGGCGCAGTCGATCATTCTCGACAGCCGTTCCGCGCCGAGGAGCCCCGCCTCCAAAGCGGAAGCCCGCGCGTTGGCAAAAATACTGTTCGGCATCCTATTTCTCCGCGGGGAACATCGCGTCGGCGATCTCCCGCTCAAGCTCGCTCCGCGCCGCCTCGAGGAGGGCGCGGAAGGAGAGGTCTTTCACGCAGGTATCGTTTTCAAGGCGCATGCCGCCCTCGAAATCGCCCCTGCCCGCAAAGCGCAGCTTTTTCGCCGCAAACGCCTTTGACCCCGTAAGCTCTTTTTCGCCGACGGGCGCCGAAGAAGCGAGCGTGACCGCGTCGCCCTCCTCCGCGTACCGCTCGAGGAGCGCCACGAGCACGGCGAGATATTTTTCTTTTTCGAACGCGCACGCGATCTTCAGCGCCTCCGAGAAAACTTCCTCGATGACGCCGCGCTTTGCGGCGAGCGCCTCCTTGCGGGTATCCAACGCCGCGACCGTCTCCCTGCGGGCGACGATCTCCGCCGCCTCCCGCTCGAGTGCGCGCCTGCCCGCGGCAAGGCGTTCCTGCGCCGCGCCCTTCGCCGCGGCGACCGCCGCCTCGGCGCGCTCCGAAGCGTCCGCTCTGAGTTTTTGCGCCTTTTCCTCTGCGTCGGCTATGATCTTGCCGACGATCGTCTCTCTGCCCTGCATCGCCCCACCTTATACCGAAAGCGTGAAGAGCAGGGAGATGACGAGCCCGAAGATGGCGTATGTTTCGACCATGGCGGGGAACATGACGAGCTTACCCGAAAGCTTCTCGTCCTTCGCCACGGCATAGATACAGCTCACCGAGGTCTTGCCCTGATAGATGGCGGAGATGAGACCCGTGATCGCCAGCGGCATGACGGACGCGAACACCGACCAGCCCTGCGCGACGGACATATCCGCCGTGACCGCACCCTGCCCGACGAGCGCCATAACGAACCCGTAAATACCCTGCGTTGCGGGAAGGAGCACAAGGATCATGACCTTGGAGAACTTCTTTGCGTCCTCCGTAAGTACGCCTGCCGCCGCAGAGCCCGTTTTGAACAAACCGATCGCCGAACCTACGCCGCACAGCCCCGCGCAGATCGCAAGCCCCAAAATGGCGATTGCCTGACCACCCATAAAAATGTATCCTCCAAATTAATTTATTCCGTAAAGTAAACGTACTGCCTGCGCGAGCCGAGCGGCGTAAAGAGCGCGCCTTCGCCCGTGTAGAACTTCGAAAAGAACTCGATGTACTGCAACCGGCAGTCATGGATGTACGCGCCCAGAACGCCCATGGCGAGGTTGAACGCGTGCCCGATGAGCATGACGACGGGTCCGAACACATACCCGACGGCGCCCGCCGCGATGAGATCGAGCCCGATGGCGTTGAACTGCTGCGCGATGATCATGCCCGAGAGCATGAGCCCGAAGAGGCGCGCATAACTCAGCACGTCCGACAAGAGGTTGATGATGCCGTACACGGCGCCGAACCCCTTTGTGAACTTGCCGAGCAGCTTTTCCTTCCTGCCCGCCGTGAGCGCCGCGCCTGCGAGCCCAACGCCCAACATGATGACCCCGGGGAGCGTCATCACGTCGAAGAAGGACCTGACGCCCGCCGCCACGGGGATGGCGAAATACTCCGTGAGGAAGTTGAACACCGCAAAGAACAGCCCGACACAGAAGAGCACCCATGTGAATGCGTCGCACAGCGCGTCGAGGACATGCCCCCGCCGGATGCTGTTGACGGCGCTGAGTACATACCCCACCGTGATCTGCAAAAGCCCCAGCGCAAGGCAGCCCAAAAGGATCGTGAGCACGTCGGTGCGGTTTCCCGAAGTGGGGTCGGGCAGGAAATGATAGAGCGAGAACCCGAAACACGAGCCGAACAGCGCGCCGAAGGCGATCGTGAACAAGCCGCCGTAGGCGAGGATGGCGGTGAGCTTTTTCACGCCGTCGTTCACCTTGCGCCGCTTGGCAATGACGAGCCCGCCCGCAAAGAGCAGGATGCCGTAGCCGATATCCGCCATGATCAGCCCGAAAAAGAGCATGAAGAAGAGAAAGACGAACCCGTTCGGATCGAACTCCCTGTAATCGGGCACCGAGTACATATTCGTGACGAACTCCGCCGCGCGAGCAGGTCCCCTGTTTTTGAGCAGCGTGGGCGGCGCGTCCTCCTCCGCAGGCGCGGAAAAGGTAAGGATGTATGCGTCCGTCACCGCGGCGACCGCGGCGCGCACCTTCTCCTCGTCCGCCGCGGGCGCGTACCCGTTTGCGGTGAAGGTCGCCTCCGTCCTGAAAAACTTTTCGTAGTCCTCCGCCTTTTCGAGCTCGGCGGAGAGATAGTCGGCGTATATTTTGAGGTCTTTAAGCGAGGAGATCCGCGCAAGCGCGCCGCGCGTAAGCTCCGCCTCCTCGGCGAGCAGGCGCTCCGTCTCCCCTTCAAGCCGCGCGATCTCCTCGGCAGCGGTCGCCGCGAAGCGGAGAGCGCACCGCGAAAAAGCGAGTTCGGAAAGTTTTTCCGCAGCCTCCTCCCCTACGGATCTGTGGCAGAAGAGCGCGACGGGCACCTGTTTTGCGCCGCCGTATACGGTGTACGCGGCGAGGGGCTGTCCCTCCGCATACGCCGCGAGCGCGGGGAGCGCGCCCTCGTCCAAAAGCCCGAAAAAGCACTGCGTATTGCGCGTATCCGCAAACGCGGAAAAGGGTTCGGGAACGTCCGCATAGGGCGCGATCTGATTTTTCCGCGCCGCGATCTTGTTGCGCTCCGCCCTGCGTTCGGCGAGCCGCTCGGCGCAGGCTTCCGTTTCGGAGACGACGCCCATGAGCGCCTCCTCCCGCTCCGCAACGGCGACGAAATCGTCGAAGGCGAGCACGATCTGATCGCTCAGCGCCTCTTTGAGCCCCTTTTTGTCGGGCGCGGCGTCCGCCTGCGCCGTAAGAAACTCTATACTCCTCGTCACGCGCGCAAGTTTTTGGGCGAGCGCCGCCGCGTCCGGCGCGGGCGCGGGCTGCGTTTCGTCTCCGCCCCCGAACGTGAGTTCGACGAGCTGCGTCCTCTGCAGGGCGCGCAAAAGCTGCGCACGCTCCGAAGAGAGTGCGGTCAGCTCGAATTTCGACATTGCCGCGATCATGCGCCGAACACCTTTTGCACGGCAGACTGCGCCGCGGCGGGTATTTTTGCGGAACAGGACGCGCGCAGGGCTTCCGCCGCCTTCCTGCCCTCGTCGAGAATGGCGCGGTACTTCTCTCCGGCGGCGCGCTCCGCCTCCGCGACCGCCTCTTCCCGCGCGGAGAGGAGCTCGCGTTCCGCTTCGGCGTCCGCCTGTTCCGCCGCGCGCTCCCCGTCGGCAAGGATGCGCTTTGCGTCCTCTTCCGCCGCGCGCACGATCTCCTCGGCGCGCGCCTCCGCCTCAAGGATCGTCCCGATCACTTCGTTCATGCCCCTTCCTCCGATCTTCCGCCTGCGCCGAAAAACTGCGCGCAGACGATGTGCTTTTGAAAAATTTTCTGAAAAAAGAA
>DBGBVX010000029.1:0-2793 GCA_048370055.1 Candidatus Gallimonas sp.
TGGGTGTGGAATTGTGGACAAGTTTTTCCGTCTTCGGAACTTGTCCGGTTTTTCTCCCTTATTATAGAGGAAAACGGGGAAAAATTCAAGTAAATACAGTGTAATTTCGAAAAAACGATAATTTTTTCACCTGTGGAAAAGCGGTGGAAAGGGGTGTGGAAAAAAAGTTGAAAATGGGGAAAACGGCGGAAGAAAGCGCAAAGATTTTTCGTCGTCAAGGGGTAAAAAATTGAGAAAACGAGCGGTTTTCCACAAACTTATCCACACTGTGGAGAAAGTGCGGCGGGAAAATCCACAAACGGTTGAAATGCGTGAAATTTTGTGTTATAATGGCAATATGACAGAGAAAACCCCCGATTTTCCGCGTATTTACGCGCTTTTTGAAAAGCATCGCGCACAATTCGAAAGGTTCTACGAGCTGCTTTTGCGCTACAACGAACGCTACAATCTCACCGCCATCACCCAAAGAGAGGAAGTTATCCACAAACACTTCATCGATTCCCTCGCGGGCGAGGCGCTGTTTCCTTTCGGCGCGTCGGCTGTGGAGATCGGGTCGGGGGCGGGGTTTCCCTCGCTGCCGCTCAAGATCGTCCGCCCCGATCTTACGCTCACGCTCATCGAGAGCACGGGGAAAAAGTGCGAATTTCTGCGCGCCGCCGTGCGCGAGCTTGGATTGGAGGGCGTGACCGTCCTCAATACCCGCGCCGAGGAGGCGGGAAAAGGGGCGCTGCGCGAAACGTTCGGCGTCGCCTTTGCGCGCGCCGTCGCCCCGCTTGCGTCGCTTGCGGAGTACTGCATGCCGCTTGTTGCGGTGGGCGGGCTGTTTATCGCCTATAAGGGTGCGGCGGACGAGCTTGAAAGCGGAAAAAAGGCGATCGCCACGCTCGGGGGCGGCAAAACGGCGCGAATCTGCTATGCGCTCCCCGAAAATTACGGCGAACGTTCGCTCATCGTCGCCGAAAAGCGCAAACCTACGCCGCCGAAGTATCCGCGCGGGCAGGGGAAGGAGCGCAGCGCGCCCATCGCGTAAAAAAAGGAGAGGGGAATTTGAAGATCTGTGCATTGACGGGGCACCGCGAGCTCCCTGTGCGTTACAACGTCAACGCGGTGTATGACGCGCTCGAGGAGCGGATCCGCGGCGGGTGCGGGCGCTTCCGCTGCGGTATGGCGCGCGGGTTCGATCTCGCCGCGTTGGAGTGCCTTGCCGATCTGCGGCAGCGGTACCGTTTTTCCATCGAGGCGTGTATCCCTTACGCGGGGCACGAGCGCGGTTTTTCGCCCGAGGAAAGGGGGCGCTACCGCGTGCTTTTGAGTTGGTGCGATGAAAAAACGGTGCTCTTTCCCGCCTACACGCGCGGGTGTTTTCTCGCGCGCGACCGCTATATGGTGGACGGGGCGGACGAACTCCTCGCTTACTGCATCAAGGAGAGCGGCGGCGCCGCGTACACGGTGCGGTATGCGGAAAAAACGGGCGTTCCCGTCGTCAGGATACAGTTATAGAGAAAAATCGCCGCCTGCGCGGCAATTTTTTTACAGAAAAGCAGATTTTTCCCGTAATTTCTGCAAATTTTGCGCACCATATCCTCGTATACTGTATTGCGAGAAGCGTTCGACAAGGGCGCCTTTGCAGCAATCGCGAGGGAACATCATGGCATACGAAAAGCGCATCTGCGTGCTCAAACAGGTCAAAAAGGGATTTTCGGCGGATGGTACGCCTCTGACGGGGGTGATCTACGCCGAGCGGCTCGGGAACGAGCTCACCGTCACGCCGCGTATCGCGGGGCTCTCCCCCGTGCGGGAGGGGCGGTATGTGCTCTTTCTGTGGGCGGACGGCAAAACGTTCTGCCTTGAACTCAAGGGGAACGCGGCGCTCACCATAGCGGACGCGCCCTCCGTCAAGGGCGGGTTTGCGGCGCTTTTGTGCTTTGTGCGCGGGGAACCGACGCCCGTCGCCTTCGGAAACTGCGGCGTTGCGCCTTCCCGCTATACCGCGCTGCTCGAGAGCGCAGAACTTCCCAAAAAGAAGATTCCGGCGATCCCCATGCCGCCCAACGAACTTCCGGCGCCCGTGGCGCCCAACGTCCCGCACGCGCCCGTTCCGCCCGTGCCCGATCCCATCCCCGAGGACGTCCCCCCGCGAGAGGAGCGCGCCGCCGCGCGCTATCACGACGAAGCCATCGCCGAGACCGACTACTTCCGTACTGCGTGCGATGGAGATGAAAAAACTCCTTCTGCGGTGCGGGAGGAGGCGGGGGCGGCGGCTCCCGCTGATGCGGGCGATCTACTCGCGCGCCCGCGCGGAACGCTTACATATTACTACGAAATAAAGGAAAAACTCGACGCCGCCTTCGCAAAATACCCGCGCGACAACGGCATGCTCGCGGCGTTTCCCCGCTCGGAGTGGGTAAAAACGGAGGGCGCGCTGCTCGGCGTTATATACCAAAGCGGCGTTCCGCGCTATCTGTGCGTGGCGGCGGCGGGCAGGGCGGACGAAGCGCCGCCCGAGGCGATGAAGGAGCACGCCGTCTTTGTCCCCAAAGACGCATTCACCGAGGAAGAGGGCTTTTGGGTGGTCTTTCAGGACGCGGATACGGGAGAATACATTCAGGTCAGCGAAAATTCCTGAGCGAAAGCTCGGGAATTTTTTATCGAAAAGGTGAATTGTCAACTTAAGTGCAACAGTTAGAAAGATTTTGATCAAACAAATCTTGTGGTGTATGGTAATGTAAAACCTTCTTGGGTCTGGCGTTTAAAAGCGCCAGATTCTTTTTTAGTGTTGCAGGACTCACCCTT
>DBGBVX010000030.1:0-27505 GCA_048370055.1 Candidatus Gallimonas sp.
GGTCCCAGCCGCAACGTTTTTTACTCTCCAATATTTTGTAAAAGCCCGCGGGATGACCCGCGGGCTTTTACCTGCCTTAAAACGGCTTAGCGGCGGGCGCGCCCGCCGCTAAACAGCCCTTATTGTTCCTTTACAAGTACGAGCACTTCGTAGGGGCGGACGGCGACGCTGCCATCCAATACCCTTCCGCTCAACACGTCCTTCCGCTTCCCGTCCGTGATGAGCACGCCCTCTTTTCCGTCCGTCTCGACGGCGATGATCGCATTTTCCGCGCCCGTGCGCTCGGTGAGCACAAGGTTTTCGCTCGCGGGCAGAAGCGCGAACCGCTGCGTGAGCGCCTGCAAAGTCGCGCGGTCGGGCAGGCTCCCGAGCATAATGACCTTGCCCTTGCCCACCTTGTTTTCGGTGATGACGGGCATTCCCGCGAACTCGCCGTTCGTATACACGGCGAGCGCCTCGGCGCCCCTGAGCTCATAGGCGCTGTAACACGCGGAGAGTCCGATCGCGCCCTCGAATCCCGTCCACTTTGCGGCGTATTCCCCGTTTGCAACGGGCAGCTCGTACTTGGTGTACACGCCCGCAAGCTCCTCGATGAAGGAATGCGGCGCGTCCGTATACTTGCTCGAATATTCGGTCATGACGTCGGACATGGGTCCCACGATCCACGTTCCGCCCGCCTTCACCCATTCGGTGATACGCGCGCGGAGCCCCTTCTCGTCCGCCGTGGAAAGGAAGGGCGAGACGACGACTTCGTAGCCGTCGAGCGCGTGCCCCGTCTCGATGACGTCGACGTTCATATGACGGAAGGCGGCGTGCACCTTATCCATGAGCGTGGCGCGGTAGTCGAAGTATTTCAGCATGGGCGCGTTGACGGAGTTGACGACCGCCGTCGAAGAATAGTGGATAGCGATGCGCGACCGCACCTGCGTGCCTGCAAGCAGAGCGCGGCACGCCTCGAACTCCTTGGCGGCGCGGGCGATCTCCTCGGTGACGCGGTACGCCCTGCCCGCGGTATTGAAGAGCGCCCCGTGCGCAAGCTCGTGCCCGTTGGGATGGGCGCGGAAGTGCCAGTATTCGACCATCTCGCCGCCGCGCGCAACGGGCAGCCACGTGTTGGCGTAACAAGCGCCCTCGGGGCGGTATCCGAATTCGGCGAAGGTGCTGCCGTTCCAGCCCGCCTGCGTCTCGGTGACCCAGAAGGGCTTATCCTTGACCGTGCGCAAGAAGTCGTAGGCGAACGTCATGCGACCCAACTCGGCGGCGGGCTCGTAGTGGTTGTACTGCGCCACGTCGAGCTTCTCGTTCATATCCTCGTAACTGAGAAGATTGGTCGCCATCATATCGGTGCCGACGGGCGCCTTGGTATAGGCGTGCAGGATCTCCGCCTGCTCGTTGACGTAAGAGATGATATTTTTGCAATGGAAATGCGTCCACTCCGATTGCAGCGACGGGTGCTCCCAACGGCCGCGCACGGGCGGGATCACGTCGTCGAAAGAGCCGTACTCGAGCGACCAGCGATGCATCCCCCACTTTTCGTTGAGGGCTTGCACGGAGCCGTATTTTTCTTTGAGATAGGCGCGGAACCCGCTTTGGCAAAGCGGACAGTAGCAGCCCTCGTTGTACGGGAAGATCTCGTTATCGATCTGCCAGCCGATGACCGCGGGATGCGCGCCGAAGCGCTTTGCAAGTTCGGTGACGATGACGCGGTTCTTTTCGCGCATGACGGGCGAGGATTTGCAGGGATGACAGCGCGAGAACACCTCCGTACGCGTGCCGTCCGCGTATACTGTACGCGTTTCGGGGTACTTGTTGAGGAGCCAGCGGGGCGGCGTGCAGGTGGGCGTGCACATCACCACGCCGATGCCCGCCCTGCCGAGTTTATCGACCGCGCGTTCCAACCAACCGAAATCGAACTTCCCCTCTTCGGGCTCCATCTTCCCCCACGCAAACTCCGCCACGCGGACGGTGTTCACGCCCGCTTCCTTCATGCGGACGATGTCCTTATCGACCTCGCTCTCCTCCCACATCTCGGGGTAGTAAGCCGCGCCGACGAGTATCTTTTTCATGACCTTTCTCCTTTTCATTCAGGCGCCGTGCCGCAGGCACGCGCTGCACACTGACAGTATACCATGGCGGCTGCGTACTGTCAATGCCCCGCCCGCATTTATGCTCATGAAAAAACGCTCCGCAGGGTAACTGCGGAGCGTTTTACGATGCGTTATTTTTTATCGTTCTTCTTTTTGCCCTTCAGCTTTTCGAGATCGACTTCCTTGACGTTCTTATCGGAAGGTTTGACCACGAAGAGGATGACGATGATGACCGCAAGCACCGCAGAGATGGAGAAGAGCACCACCGAGAGGATGTTGTTCTGCAGCCACTGCGACTGCCCGGGGATGATATCGACGGGGTTGCGCACTTCGATCGCCATATACTGCGTTGCCGTCATGCCCGAAAGGTTGGGGTCGGTGACGAGCAGTTCGACGACGTAGATGCCCGAGCGCTGCGGCACGAAGGAGAGCGAAGATTCGGGATCCCACTGATAGGCGTTATCGGTGTCGTCCCAATTCTCGTCGTCCTCGGTCACTTCGTCGTTGTAGGGGTTGATGACGACCATGCAGTCCTTATAGGTGTCCGTAACATAATCCGCCGCGTTCGCCACCCAATCATCGTAACTCTCGGGCTGATCCTGCCCGTCGGCGAGGAGCGCGGGGTTGAAGTAGTACAGCGTGTAGTCCTCGATGTAGCCGTCGAGCGCGATGACTTCGAAATCTTCGATGGAATAGGTGCGGTCGCGGTAGCCGTAGTCCTGCGCGCCGGGATCCTCGATGCTCGCGCCCGTGTAGCCGATCTCGACGTAGAACTCGGGGATGCCCTCGATGTCCCACACGTTGCTGCTCGAAAGGGTCACGAGCTCGCCGTCCTCGTTATAATACTCCATGCCGTTGGAGGAGGCGTCCGTGGCGATGATGCGGATGCGGTACGTTCCGCTCTCGTCCACCTCGATGCGCAGGTCGTTGTAATCGAGCCCGCTCGCCGAAGAGGAGGTGGAATCCGCAGACTGCGTTTCGCTGTAATAAAAGACGGTAAATTCAAGGTTGCGGTAGTCGGCGTAGTCGCTGTAGATGAGCCCGCGCAGCGAAGGCAGATAGAGGTATGCGCCCGAACCTGCGCTCGTTACCGCCGCGGCGTCGTCGAGCGCGCGCTGATATGCGCTGACCGCGTTTTCGTACGCCGTCGCATCGGTCGCGACGTTTGCGTTCCTCGTTTCGCCGTCGATCACCGCGTTCTCCACAGGCTCGAGCCCGATATAGGCGGGACCCACTTCGTTGCGGTCAACGCGGATATAGTCGCAGCCGTTCAGCGTTTCGACGATGGGTCTCTCCTCGGGATCGGCGCTCTCCGCGGCGTACCACGCGAGATATACGCGTTCAGCCTCGCGCTCTTCGTCGCTGCGCGTTCTGCCGTCGTCGAGGTTGAAATAGATGCTCACATGCTCCACGTCGCCGTCCGTGACGGGCATGAAATAGGTGGAAGTCGTAAGCGTGCTGTAATCGTAGTCGTCCTCATCGGACGCGTCGGGCGAGATATAGCTGCCGTCTTCGCCCTGCACCGCCATATAATAGGAGCGCGTGACGGAAACGGTATCGTCGCAGACGTCGATCGCCTCATAGGAGAGGGAGAAACGGCGCCCGAGCGTGAAGGCGTACACTTCCTCGTTGAGCACGAGCACGGGAGCGGTATTATCCTCCACCATGCCGTCCTCCGTCAGCGCGAAAGACTGACCGTTGAGCGACTTCATGAGCACGCTCTGCGTTGCGCCCTCCTCCGCGCCCGCGGGCAGATCCGCCGTGAACGTCATCGGCATGTTGGGCGAAGTTGCGGCATTGGAGCGGTACTCCATGAAGTTGCCGCCGATGTTGGTGAATTTGCTCGTATAGCTGTGCGTTCCGCACGCAAGCGTGACCGCGTAGTCGCCCGCAACGGCTTTTTCGTCCGTCGCGGCGCCGAATCTGAGCGTAAAGTTGCCCGTTACGACGTCCGCGGGGAAGGTAAACGGGTCAAGCGTTTCGTCGTTGTTTTCAAGTTCCTGCTGGGAGGCGTTCTTGGCGACGACCGTCAGCGAACCGTCCGCATTCTTGGTAAAGACGAGGGAGTTGACAGCCTGTCCCTCTTTGGAGATATTCTCCTCATCGCTCGAAAATTCCAACGTGAACGTCTCAAAATCGACGGACGGGAAGGAAAAGACCATCTCGAAATACCGTTCGATCCCGGGTTTTGCCGCGGAAGAAGCAGTGGTATCCTCCCCCTCCACAGGCGCGCTGAACCACCTGAGCGCAAGGTCGCGGCGGAACTGCACGCTGCCGCCGTCGGAGATCGAGAACTCGATGTAGGAAGTCTCCCCTTCCCCTGCCTCGGACGCGCCGACGCTGCCGCCGACGCCTGCGGTGAACACCGCGCCGGGCGTATATTCGACCGGCGTGACCGCCCGTGCGAACTTCGCGGGAAACACCGAACCGATCGCCAGCGCAAAGGTGACGATGAGAAGGGCGATGAGCGATATCACAGTAAGAATACGTACTTTAACCTTGTTCATGAAAACGGACTCCGCAATCGGAGATATCCCCGACTTGTTTTTAAGCTATCTTGTATATTCTACACAAATTTTTTTCGTTCGTCAAGCGGTATCGCCCTTGACGGGGGTGAAAAATGCAAATTTCGCGCAATTTACACGGGGCGGATATATTTCTCCACCTCGAAAAATCTCCACGGCGTCTCCTCGGCGGGAGGCTCCCCGATAAAGCGCATGCGCTCCTTGGTGACGGGGTGCGTGAAGGTGAGCGAATACGCCCAAAGCGCGAGCTTGCCCTTTTGGGCGTACTCTCCGCCGTAGCGCATATCGCCGAACACGGGATGCGCGATGCCCGCAAACTGCACGCGGATCTGATGGCTCCTGCCCGTATGCAGCTTGATATCGGTGAGCGCGAGCGAGCCCTTCTTTTCGAGCACGCGGTAGTCGAGCGCGGCGTACTTCGCCCCGTCCGTCCCCTCGGTGGAGAGATACACCATGTTGTTGACGGTGTTCTTTTTCAGCCAGTTCGTGAGTTTGCCGCTCTCGGGCGAAGGCGCGCCGTTGAGAACGGCAAGGTAGCGCTTTTCGAAATCGCCCGAGCGCATCTGCTCGGAGAGCCTGCCCGCCGCCTTGCTCGTCTTTGCGAACACCATCACGCCGCCCGTGGGACGGTCGAGCCGGTGCACGAGCCCGACGTACGCGTTCCCCTGTTTGCCGTATGTACGTTTGACGTAATCTTTGAGAAGATCGAGCAGGTTCCCATCTCCGCTCTCGTCGGGACAGGAGGCAAGGTTCTGCTCCTTCAGGACGACGAGAAGGTGATTGTCTTCGTACAGGATCGTAGGTTCGTAAACTTCATTCATGGATGTAAATACCTCCCGCGCCGCAGGGAAGCGGGATGCCCTCCTCGGTGGGCAGCCCCACCTCGTAAGCCTCGACGCGACCTTTGTGCCCCGCAAGGCAGAGCGTTAAAATATTGCTTAAAACCGTGGGCTGCAGCCCCGTTGTATAACTGTTGATGAGAAAGAAGAGCGGATTGTCGGAGAGGAGCTGCGCGCAGAGCTGCACGAAGGGAAAGAGCTCGGATTCGATCTTCCACATCTCCCCGTTCGGCCCGCGCCCGTAGGAGGGCGGATCCATGACGACCGCGTCGTAGCGGTTGCCCCGCCGCAGCTCCCTCTGCACGAATTTTTTGCAGTCGTCGATGATATAGCGGATGCCGCTCGCGATCCCCGAGAGGCGCGCGTTCTCGCCCGCGCGCTCCACCATGCCCTTTGCCGCGTCCACATGCGTGACCTCCGCGCCCGCCTTGGCGAGGGCGACGGACGCCCCGCCCGTGTAGGCGAAGAGGTTGAGCACTTTCACCTTTCTGCCCGCGGCGACGGCGCTCTTTACGAGCGCGCCCGTCTTTTCCCAATTGACCGCCTGCTCGGGAAAGAGCCCCGTATGCTTGAAGCCCATGGGCATGATCTTGAACGTGAGATCTTTATAGCCGATGGTCCAGCTTGCAGGGAGCGGCTTTTTATACTCCCACGCGCCGCCGCCCTTTTCGCTGCGGCGGTAGACGGCGGAAAGCTCCGGATACGCGAACATATCCTGCTGCGCGCGCCAGATGACCTGCGGATCGGGACGGAGCAGGACGTGCTCCCCCCACCGTTCGAGTTTATAGCCGTCCCCCGTGGCGAGGACGGTGTAATCTTTCCAACCGTCGGCAATGTGGATCATATAGAGGTATTATAGTAGAAAAGGCGCGATTTGTAAAGGAAAATGCACGGCAAACGCGATTTTTGCGCGGAAAAATCCCCGCCGCGCGGCGGGGATCTGCATAGGTTTTACTTCCGGAACACGAGCACCTGAAAGCTGCGGGGCGGCAGTTCGACGGTGGAAGGCGCCGTGGGCGCGACCTCGGCGGGCGCGAGTTTTTCGGGCTCTTCCATCGTGTTGCAGTCGGCAAGCTCCCCCTGCATGCGCACGACGCGCAGCAGTTCGCCGAACTCGAAATCCGCCTCCACGTCGGCGGTCAGCGTCTCTTCGCCCGCGTTGACCACCTTGACGAAGGTGAGATCGTCGCGCGAGGTCGCCGAAGCGTATGTGTCGGGCGCGTCCGTCGTCACCTTAAAGGAGACGTCGCCCGTATACAGGCTGTACAGCTTCTGCACATAGTAGCTCGCGGAGCCGTAGGCGGACTTGCCGTCGAACCAGATGAGATCGGGGCTCCACTGCGTATAGCCGAGGCGGGCAAACAGCGGCGCGTACGACTTCATCACGACGACGTCGGCATTGCGCTCCATGCCCGTCATGAATGCGGCTTCGGCGAGCGCGCCCTCCCATACGTTGGACTGCGGCGCGTTGCATTTGCCCGCGCCTGCCTCCATGACGTGCGCGGCGTACTCGCCCGCATACACGCGCCCCGTGCGGGGATAGCCGTCGTATACGTTCACATTGTCGTACAGCCACTTGGGCGACACATAGAAGTGCTCGTCGGCGGCGTACACGAAAGCGGGATCTTGTTCAAGGTTTTTCCGCGTCCACGCCCACGCGTCCCTGTGCGAGGGAGAGTCCACCGTGGGGCCCACGGTGCCGATGATCTTGATCTCGGGATATTTTTCGCGGATGCGGCGCGAGAACAGCTCGAAACGCTGATAAAAATCGTTCCCGTCCGCCTCCCACTGCTCGTTGCCGATCCCGAGATACTCGAGCGCGAAGGGCTCCGGATGCCCCATCTCGACGCGCACCCTGCCCCAGACGGTATCCTTCCCGCCGCGCGCGAACTCGACGAGGTCGAGCGCCTCCTGAATGTACGTTTCGAGCGCGGGGTCGCCGAGCGGGACGACCTCGGAGGACATATACTGACAGGCGATGCCCACCGAGAGTACGGGGAGCGGCTTTGCGCCGAGATACTCGCACAGCAGAAAATACTCATAGTAGCCGACGCCGAGCGTCTGCCCGTAGTGGGAATAGGGCGTGCAGAATGCGTTCTCCTCGCACGCGCCGTGCACCGCCCAGCGGCTCCAGTTGTGGCGGCGGCGCTCCGTCTGCCCGACGGAGTTTTTCCACAGATACCGGTTCGCGAGCGTGTTGCCCTCGACGATGCAGCCGCCGGGGAAGCGGAGAAACCCGGGCTTCAGCTCCTGCAGCATCTCCACAAGGTCGCGGCGGAACACGCCGAGCACGGCATCCTCGGGCATGAGCGAGAACCAATCGACGTGCACCATGCCCGCCGCCGCGAGCGTAAAGCGGAACTGCGCGCGTTCGCACGCCGTTTTCACGCGCACGGTGAACTCATATTTATGCCATCTGCCGTCCGCGCGCGGCTTCGCCTTGACCTCGAAGATCTTCTCCGCGCCGGCGTATACACCCGCGAACACGGGCGCGCGGTAATCGTAGGAGCGCAGCCAGAAGGAGAGCTTGTAGCGCATGCCCGCCTTGCAGTACACGCCGTCGTACGCCTTATTGACGATGCCCGCGCCCGCACGCTTCGCCTCGATGCGCAGATAGTGCGGATTTTCCACGAACAGCGGACGGTCGTCCTTGACCTTGAGCGCCGCGTCCTCCTCCGCGGGATATGCGCTCCACGCATATTTCCCGTCGGGCGTGACGGTGAAGTTATCCTTGCCGCCGCGCGCGTCCTTCGCCTCGAAGTTGCGGTTTTCCAACATCTGCGCGTACAGTCCGCCGTCAAGCGAATAGTTGATATCCTCGAAAAAGAGCCCAAGCCCGCCTGCCGTGACGGGAACTTTGCCCTCTTGCGTCATCGTGATCTTCATATCGTTCTCCTCGTGCATGCGGCGCCGCCGCACGTCGATAAGTATACCACATTTCCTTTTTCAGTCAATCGGTTCGCGGAAAAAAATTCAGTTTTACCGATTATTTTTTTCTTCCGCCTGCGTAAATCCGACACAGAAAGTACTTCCCTTGCCCGGTTCGCTCTCCACCGTGAGCCGCCAATTTTGCTTGCCGCAGAGCTTTTTGACGACGGAGAGCCCGAGCCCGAACCCGCCGTTCTTGCCGTTGTGCGACTTATCCACCGTAAAAAACCGGTCGAAGATGCGCCCGAGATCCTCTTTGGCGATGCCGATGCCCGTATCCGAGACGGTGAACGCCTCCTCCGTGAGCAGCACGGAGATGCTCCCGCCCTCGCGGTTATAGCGGATGGCGTTGCGGATGATGTTGCCGAAGATCTCCGTGACGCGCTCGTGGCGGCTCATGAGCATGACGCCGTCGCGGATCTCGGAGAGGAGCACCAATTTGCGCTCGGCGATCTCGGGCGAGAGCGCCGCGAGCGTTTCGCGGGCGATACGGGAGGCGTCCACCTCGTAGAGGGGCAGATCGTCGCTGTCGATCTCGCTGTAATTAATGATGGAAGCGACGAGATTCTGCAGCCGCTCGCTCTGCGCGAGGATGGTCGCGGAAGCCTTCTTCGCGCGTTCGCCCTCCAATGCGCCCGAGGCGAGGAGTTCGGCAAAGCCGCGGATGGAAGTGAGCGGCGTATTCATCTCGTGCGTGACGTTGGCGATGAATTCATCTTTGAACTGCTGCGCGCGGACGACCTGTTCGCGCTCCGCCTTGCTCTCGAGCACGCGGTTCTCCGCCTCGGCGTTCATGCGGTTGATGAGCTCCGCCACGGGCTCCAGCTCGCCGCAAGCGGGCTCGACGCGCTCCCCCTTCGCCGCGCTGCGGACAAGATCTTCCATGGGTTTGAGCATAAATCCCGCCGTAAGGTAGGTGATGAGCAGGCAGACGAGCGCGTCTGCCGCGAGAAAACATGCGACCGCGGGCAGAGAATCGACGTAGATCCCCCACACGGAATCGGTGCGCACCGCGATCCGCACGAGGCAGTTTTCGTACCGCCTGCAATAATAGGCGAAATTTTCGTCCATCGTGGCGGAGGAGCGCGCGTCGAAACCCTCCCCCGTCTCGATCGCCTCGCGCACCTCGGGACGCATCGCGCGCGACGCGTCGTCCGCATCCTCCGAATCGGCGATGAATCCCCCGTCCGGAGTGAGGAAGGTGACCCGCGCGCCGTCCAGCTGTTCGGAGAGCTCTGCGGCATACGCCGCGTCGAGCGTGCGCGTCTCGTCGAACGCGTTCATATAGGCGCGCAGATACGTTTCGGCGTGCGCGATGCTGTTCCTGTAATATACGTCCGTGGAAATGACGGAAAAGACGATGAGCGCGACTGCCGTAATGGCAAAACACAGCCACATGATACGCTTTTTCATACCCTGTTCCCTCGCGGTTGACAAAATCCGATGATAAAAAGAGGGGCGCGCGCCCCTCTTCAGTCTGCAATAAATTTATAGCCGACGCCGAAAACCGTTTCAAAATTCAGCCCCGCCTTTCTGAGACGGGCGATGTGATTGTCGAGCGTGCGCGTTTCGCCGCCGTCGTAGCCCCACACGTCGGAGAGGATGACCTCGCGCGAGAGGACGCGCCCCTCGTTCTGCATAAAATATTTGAGGAGCTGGAACTCCTTGTTGCTCAGGTCGAGCTCCTTGCCGTGATAGGTGACGGACATGTTCTCCGTATTCATAACGACCTGCCCCGCGCGGATGACGCTGGACTTATGCGCGCGGCGGAGCGCCGCGTTGACGCGCGCGATGAGTTCGAGCACGCCAAAGGGCTTGGCGATATAGTCGTCCGCCCCCGCGTTCAGCCCCTTCACCTTATCCGTCTCCTTGCCGAGCGCCGACAGCATGATGACGAACAGCGACGGATAGCGCGCCTTGATGCGGGCGAGCACATCCAGCCCGTTGCCGTCGGCGAGCATGATGTCGAGCAGAACGACGTCGGGCAGAGCGGCGTCCAGCGCGGCGTTGAACGCGCGGATGGTCGTGAACGTCTCGCAGGAGATGCTGTGCATATCCAGCGTGCATTTGACGAGCTCGCAGATGCTCTCGTCGTCTTCAAGCAGGTAAACGGTGTTGCTCATATAAATATCCTGTTTCTTCGTATGTTACACGCAGCCGCGGCGCTCACTCGATGGAGTGGGCGATGTAGGTGATGTGATCCGCCGCGCGCTCCATGTTCCCGACGAGGTTGATGAACACGCTCGAATTTTCGGGCTGGCACTTGCCTTCGTTGAGGCGCCTGATGTGCTGGCTGACGAGGCGGCGGCGATCCTGGTCGATCCCCTCCTCCATCTCGTCCACCACCCTGAGCTTGGCAAAGTCGTGTTCGAGGAAGGTCTCGTACGCGACCGCGGAGAGCTCCTTGATGCGCTCGTACATCTCTTCGAGCATAGTGAGGAACTCGCCCGAGAACACGAGGGAATCCTTTTCGTAATGGTCGGTATATTTGGTCACGTTGTCGGCAAGTTCGCCGATACGCACGATGTCGTTGAGCACATAGTGCATTTTGGAAATGGTCTTCTCATCCTCGTAGACGGGCGCGCTCGCGGAAAGCTTGACGAGGTACTGCACCGCCTCGCGGTTCGCCTCGGTGAGCTTTTCGTTGCGGCTGACGACGTCCTCCTTGACGGAGAGATCCTTTTTGAGGAAGGCGGCGACCGCCTCGTCGAGCGTGCCGACGGCATAGGCGAACATCTTGCCCGCGCTCTGATAGACGTGCTCCACCGCAACGGAGGGCTGGAGCAGCAGACGTTCGTCGAGATCGCCCACGACCTCGTTCTCCGTCTTTTCGGGTGCAGCTTTCTCGCGCACGAGGATATTCGCCAGCTTGACGAATCCCTTCGCGAAAGGAAGGAACAGACAGGTGCAGGTCACGTTGAAGAGCGTATGGAAGAACGCGATCTGGAACTGATAGTCGCCGGGGAAGATCTTATCGAGCGCCGTCTCGGCGAAGGAAGTGCCGAAGGGCTGCCAGCACAGCAGGAATGCGGTAAAGATGACCGCGCCGAAGCAGTTGAACAGCAGGTGGATGATCGCCGCGCGGCGGGCGTTGGGGCTTGCGCCGATGGAAGAGAGCAGCGCCGTGACGCAGGTGCCGATGTTGGAGCCGATGATGACGTAATACACGCCGTCGCCCGTGCCGCCGATGAGCACGCCGCTCGTTGCGAGCACGACGACGATACTCGTGACCGCCGAGGAGGACTGCACGATTCCCGTTGCGACGATGCCGATGAGCAGCAGCAGGAAAGGATTCTTGACGACCGCGAGCGCGTTTTTGATGGCATCCATGATCTCGGGATGCAGTTCGGGATCCATCGAATCGGACATGAACGCCAGTCCGACGAAGATGAGGCCGAGCCCGGCGAAAACGTTGCCGATCACCTTGACTTTTTCGCTCTTGGAGAGCATGGTCATGAATACGCCGATGACCGTGAGAATGAGCAGGAACGCCGAGATATCGAGGCTGCCGAGCGAGGCGATCCAGGCGGTGATCGTGGTGCCGATGTTGGCGCCCATGATGATGGACGTCGCCTGGAAAAGCGTCATGATGCCCGCGTTGACGAGGCCGACGACCATGACGGTGGTTGCCGAAGAGCTCTGAATGATGACGGTGGACGCGGCGCCGATGCCGACGCCCGCGATACGGTTGTTCGCCGTTTTGTTGAGCATCGTCCTCAGCCTGCCGTGCGCCAGACGCGACATGCTGTCCGACATCATCTCCATGCCGATCAGGAACGCCCCCAGCCCTCCCAAAAGCTGAAGGATGAGATACACTACTTCCATAAACACTTCCCTCTTGCGTATAATTGCAAACAGACAAATTCATTATAGCAAGAAAGAAAGGGCTTTGTCACGCGTTTTTCACTATGTTGAAAAATTTTGTATACGCAAAGGAGAGGGCGGTATTTCCGTCCCCTGCTTTGCGCGGTATTTTTTCTGTCGGGAAAGCGTTACTGATATTCCTTGTGCACGCCCGTGACGAGGTATTTCGCCCACTCGCCCACGTTGACGGCATAGTCGCCGATCTTTTCGAGATACTTTGCGACCATAAGGAGCTGAACCGCCTGATCTGCGACGAGCGCGTCGCCGCGGATCTTTTCGATGAGCTCCGCCTTGACCTCGTTGAAGAGTGCGTCCATCTCGTCGTCGGCGTGGATGACCATATCCGCGCCGCCCACGCTCTCGTTGAGGAACGCCTCGACGCTCTGATGGATCATTGCCACCGCCAGATCGCCCATGCGGGTGATGTGCTCGGGCTCCTTGAAGAGCTTGTCGTCGGGATAGGAGCGCACGATCTCGCCGATATCCGCCGCCTGATCGCCGATGCGCTCCACGTCGGTGATGACCTTGAGCGCCGTGGTGACCTTTACGAGATCCTTCGCGACGGGCTGCTGTTTGAGCAGGATACGCATACACTTCTTTTCGATGGCGATCTCAAGATCGTCCACCTCTCTGTCCGTCTCCGCGACGGACGCGCCGAGCGTTCTGTCGAGCGTTTTCAGCGACGCAACGGCGTCCTTGATCATATTCTCCGTGATCGAGCACATGCGGCCGAGCGTGGAATGCAGGTCGTCGAGCTCTTCGTCAAAATATTTTCTTGCTGCCATGAAATTTCTCCTCAGAAAACTATAATCTTATTTTCCCTCGATCTCACGGGCTTGAAAACTCACGAAGATTTTTCTCATCCGTCTGAGAAAAATCCGTGAGACTGTATTAACCGAATCTGCCCGTGATGTAGCGCTCCGTCTCGGGATGAGAGGGCGCGGAGAACACCTGCTCGGTATCCCCCATTTCGATCATCTCGCCGAGGAGGAAGAACGCCGTTTTATCGGAGATACGCGCCGCCTGCTGCATGTTGTGCGTGACCATGACGATGGTGACGTCGTTTTTGAGTTCCTCGCAGAGCTCCTCGATCTTGCCCGTGGAGATGGGGTCGAGCGCGGAAGTCGGCTCGTCCATCAAAAGGATCTGCGGCCCGACGGCGAGCGCGCGCGCAATGCAGAGGCGCTGCTGCTGCCCGCCCGAGAGCCCGAGCGCGGACTTGTTGAGGCGGTCTTTGAGTTCGTCCCACATGGCAGCCTGCTTTAAGGAGCGCTCCACGATCTCGTCGAGCGTGGACTTTTTCTTGATGCCGAAGGTGCGCGGTCCGTAAGCGATGTTGTCGTACACGCTCATGGGGAAAGGATTGGGCTTTTGGAACACCATGCCCACGTTCTTTCTCAGGGCGGAAAGATCGACGCGCTTATCGTAAATATTGATGCCGCCGATGGTGATCTCGCCCTCGACGCGGCACCCCTCCACCAAATCGTTCATGCGGTTGAGCGTTTTGATGAGGGTGGATTTGCCGCAGCCCGAAGGGCCGATCATCGCCGTGATCTTATACTTGGGCATCTCCATATTGATCTTTTTGAGCGCCTGAAACTCCCCGTAATAGAGATCGACGTCCTTGATCGTGATCGCATTCTCACCCGAAAAATCAAAGATATCGAGCGGGCTCTTTTTTTCGACGGTCTCGTCCGTAGCTGTTTCCCTTTTCTTTGTTGAATTAAACATGGTAACCTCTTATCTCTCAAATCATCTCTTCTTTTTTACATGGCGCTGAATCAAATAAACGCACAGGTTGAGAAGCGCCGTTAAAATGAGCAAGACGACCGCCGTTGCGTAAGCCTGATCGTAGCCGAGGTAATTCGTAGGCTCCGCCCAGCACATATACAGGAATACGGTGAGCGTAGGCGCCATATTCCCGGGGTTCGCCGCCGCGCCCGCAGACGTGATAAGCATACCCGACGTATAGATGAGCGCCGCAGATTCGCCAATGATACGCCCGATGGCCAGAATAGCCGCAGTCGCGATCCCGGGGAATGCGGAGGGAAGCACGATCTTAAAGATGGTACGCACCTTGCTCGCGCCGAGACCGTAGCTTGCCTCTCTGAGCGACACGGGAACTGCAAGCAGCGATTCCTCCGTGGAACGGATGATCGTGGGAAGGACGACAAGCACCATCGTGAACGCACCCGCCCATACGGAATAACCGAACGCGGATACAAACAGCAGGTTGCCGAAGAGACCGAATACGATAGACGGCACGCCGGAGAGCGTATCGACAAACGTGCGGAGCACCTTTACGACCTTGCTGCCCGGCTTTGCATACTCAACAAGGTAGATCGCCGCGCCGATCCCGAGCGGAAGCGAGATCGCAAGCGTAATGAGAATGGTATAGCCGGTGGCAATAAAAGAAGGTACAAGCGAAGGATGCTGATGCGACGATTCACCGAACAGGAAATCCCACTTCAGATTGGGGATGCCGTTGATGAGGATGAACAGGATGAGCGCCGCCAAAATAACAACGATGACCGCCGCAAAAAACATTGCAACATATTTCAGGATCTCCGGAACAAGCCCCTTCTTTCGGTAAATGACTTCCACGCTCTCGCCGTGAAGTTCCTTCTTCCCGCGTTTCCCCTTGAACTCCTTGGGCACAAGGTTGATGGAAAGATTGATGAGAAGGACGATTACAAGCAGGATAAAACCTGTTGCAAACAACGCTGCAAACAGCGTGGAACCACGCGAAGCGTCTGCAAATTCCAACGCAATGTTGGTCGTCAGCGTACGGATGGGCGTAAACAGCCCGTCAGGGAAGTATACGCGCCCGCCCGATACCATATTGACTGCCATCGTTTCGCCGACCGCTCTGCCGATACCGAGAATGAGCGCCGAAATAACGCCCGAACGCGCTGCGGGGAATACGACGCGGAACACCGCCTGCGCCTTGGTATTTCCGAGCGCGAGCGCGCCTTCATAGTAATGCTCCGGCACCGCTTCAAGCGCATTCTTGGAAAGCGAAGTCACTGTAGGAATGATCATGATCGCAAGCACGAGCGCGCTAGAAAGCGCTCCCTTGCCGATCCCGTACGGATCAGCTCCGGAAAAGGCGCCCACAATAAAGGTAAGTCCGAAATAACCAAAGATAACGGACGGGATCCCCGCAAGCAATTTGATCACTTGGTCGAACACGGCGCGCAGGTTTATTTTATTGAACCATGCCGTGAACTTTTTGAGAGCCTTGCTCTCCCCTTCGTAATTAAGGTGGAATTTATCGGGGCACCAAAATACAAGGAAGATCGCCGTAAACACACCGATCGTACCGCCGACGAGGATCGCCCCCAGCGTAACGACAAGCGTGCTTACAATCATCGGGAGTACGCCGTAAATGCCTGCGTCATGATTCCAATTCGTACCGAATACAAATTGGAAAAAACCGATGTCGCGGAAGGCAGGGATCCCAGCATAGAGGATATAGCCGATAATACCGAACACGGCGAGAACGGAAAGCGACGCGCACACGAAGAAGAGGTACTTCGCCATCGTGTTCTTTACTTTGCCGGCATTCACAGTATTCCCCGGTTTATTTTTTACGTTTGTTGCTTCCATAATCTTAATGAAATATACCGCGAAATTCCGCCGAGGCGTTATTTACTCCCCAGCGGAATTCTTACTTGCTTATGCGGGATTTACTCAGCGTCAAAGGGGATCGCCGTGCCGTTGATGTAGAGGTTGTAAAGCTGATCGAACGTAACGTTCGAGAGGTTGACATCCTTCTGCACGATGACGGCGATACCGTCGAGCGCGATGGTGTAAGCGGTCAGCGTATCTGCATAATCGGAGCCGAGTTCACGGGAGATCATGCCGAGATCGTTATTGCCTGCAACCGCATCGGTTTCGCCCTGACCGGAACCTGTGCCGGAACAGTTGACCGTGATCCCGGGGTTGAGCTGACGGAAAGCGGGAATGATGAATTCGTTCATGAGCGGCTGAACAGAGGTGGAACCGGTGAGCGTGAGCACCGTCTCGGTACCGGCATACGGCGTATAATTTTTCACCGTCTCAGCCTGCCCGATGTAATCCTCGTTGACGAGCGCCTGACCATCTGCGCTCTCGATGAAGTCGATGAAGTTCTGCGCGAGATCGCTGAGACCTTCCGACGTACGATAGACGAAGTTGAACGGACGGGAAAGCTTGTACGTACCCGCTTCGATGTTTGCGACCGTAGCCTCGACCCCGTTCACTTTGACGGCTTTGATCTTATCGGTGTTTGCCGCAACCGAACCGAGGGAAATATAGCCGAGCCCGTTGCTCGTAGCCGCGACGTCCGCGATGACGTTACCCGTCTCCTGAGAGGTCTGCACATTGC
The DNA here is from genome assembly GCA_048370055.1 of Candidatus Gallimonas sp. Classification (GTDB taxonomy): domain Bacteria; phylum Bacillota; class Clostridia; order Christensenellales; family Borkfalkiaceae; genus Gallimonas. The sequence goes on from DBGBVX010000030.1 coordinate 16,613, forward strand.
GCGCAAAGTTACCGCCGTCCGAAATGAAATCGTCGATCGTCACGCCGTCGCTGTTTTCAACAAGTTCATTAAATGCACCATAGGTACCGGATGTGGAAGGACGGCTGAACGCTACGGTGATCCCGTTTGCGCTATCCCCGCCGCAGCCTGCCATAAGACCGACCGCCGTCACGGACATCGCCGCTGCCAAACCGATTGCAATGATCTTCTTTTTCATAGTTTTGTTACTCCTTTCTTTTCTTCTTTCCTTTTCGTTTTGTGCCTATATCATATCACGCGGTTGTAAAAACACCCGCACAATTTTGTCACGCACTTGTAAATTTTTCCGCCCATTTGTAAAAAATTTTTTACAAGTACGAGCCGTTTTTCCGCCGCTTCTTACCATATTCTATCGCGCGTGCGCGCGTGGTACGCCGTCAGTATGGGCAAATTATTTTTTTACTTGCAAAAAAGCCTCCCCTCGGCTGCAAGGGAAGGCTCTTTTGCATTTTTTACTTATCCGACCACGCCGAAAACGGTGATGACGGCGGCGACGATGAGCAGTATGACGAACACCGCGGCGCGATAGACGCCGTTCGCCGCGAGCCGCTTATAGCGCGGGCGGGAAAAGAACGCGCACGCGAAGTAGCCCGCCACGCCCAAAAATGCGCCGACCGTCCACCACGGGTTTTTCAGAAAGTACGCAACGAGCGCGAACGCGACCGCGACGGCGAAAAACGCGATCGCGCAGACGTACATCTGCTTTGCGCGCTTCAACTCCATCTTTTTCTGATTTTCCACGTCGTCGTCCGAAACGAGTTCGTCGAGCGTACAGTCCATGAGCCGCGCGATGAGTTTGAGACTGTCGATGGCGGGATAGCCCCTGTCCGTCTCCCATTTGGAGACGGCGGCGCGCGTGACATACAGCCGCGCGGCGAGCTCCTCCTGCGTCATCCCCGTCTCGCTGCGGAATTTTTTCAGCTTTTCTCCGAGCGTCATAGTTTTGCCTCCTGCCCGTATTGTAGCACAGGATGGCGGGAATGTCACGATACTTTTCGTTGCGCCGCCCTGTTTTGCGCGCAAAAATGCGTTGCGCCGCCTGCGTATCGGTCGCGGAGGCGGCGCTTAGCTCAACGATTGCGATGTAACGTGATGCGGACGACTTCGGGGCGGTTGTTCAGGCGGATGGGCACGGAGCTGTTCCCGAGTCCGCGGCTGACGACCATATACTTCCCCTCTTCGCAGTACAGCCCCTCGGAATACCTGGGAAAGAGCCCTTGGTTGGGCGCAATCACTCCGCCGAGGAAGGGGATGCGGAACTGCCCGCCGTGCGCGTGCCCGCACAGCGCGAGATCGGCGCCCGCCGCCCGATAGACGGAAAACAGCTCGGGGCGGTGCGCCAAAAGCACGGTGAACGCGCCGTCCTGCGGCATGAACGCTTTGAGCGCCCGCGCGGAGACGTCGGCAAACTCCTTTTTATCAGAAGTGCAAAAGCGGGCGTCCGAAAGCCCCGCGAGCACGATGCGCTCCCCCTTCCGCTCCAACGTGACGGCGGCGTTTTGCAGCAGCCGCACGCCGAGCTTTTCGAGCGCCGTTTGCAGGGCGGGATATTCCTTCGACTTCGCCTCGTGATTGCCCGTCACATAGTACACGGGCGCGATGCGGACGGCAAGTTCAATGAACCGCAGCGCGTTCCCCATGCCCGGGCGGCGCTTATCGATGAGATCGCCCGTCACGACGATGATATCGGGCTGCGCCGCCCCGACGAGTGCGGCGAGTTTTTTCTGCCCCTTTCCGAAGCGCGCGTTGTGCAGGTCGGAGATCTGCACGATGGCGTACCCCTCGAACATGGGCGGCACCTTTTCGCTTGCGACCGCGACATGGGTACACCCTGCGGCATGGTTCTCCCATATCCCCCGCAGGATGAGCGCGGCCGCAACGCCGCCGACCGCGATGAGTAAAATATAATACCACGCCATGCTCAGCCCCTCCGCCCGCGCAGTCGGTATGAGATGATAAAATGCCCGATCACGCGCCTTCCTCCGCAGGGAAGCGCTCCTCGCTCCCCTCATGCGTTACAGAGGCATAGCGCAGTTTCCCGTTTCGGTAGAAGCAGAGATCCTCGAGCACGCTGTCGGGCGAGATGTCCGCCTCGTGCGCGACGAGCCATGCCGCCGTTTTATCATTCAGAGCAAACGTATAGTGGCGGTGACCGCTGTCCGGCTGCTCCGTCAAGGACCACCTGTCGGCGTATTCCACTTTCAGACAATGCGGCAGAAGCGGCGCATAGATCCCCCAAAGATCCGCTTCGGGAACGAGCGGGCGCTTTGCGCGCGCCAACAGAACGGGCGCCTGATCCTCCCAAAATAAAAAATTGTACGCGGCTCTTTCAAACTCCCCTTCCCCGATGCCGAGCGCCCCGAAGTCCGGATAATAGCTTGAAACATTGCGGCGGTTTCCGTCTTTTACACGTTCGCGCACCTCCCATTCCGCAAAGGAGACGCCGCCGAAAAAGCGCCCGAGCGCCGCGCGGACATCGGCGAGCGCCCGTTCAAACGCAGCCTCTGCCTCCCCGTACGGCATATTTCTCCCCAAATAGCGCAAAAATACCGTTTTATCCGGCATGTTGTATTGTAGCATGCGCTCGTCGTACTCGATCATGCCCGTCAGCGAAAATGTATCGCAGTCGGAAAATTCTTGCAGCAATTCTTTCATGGTAATATTATACCACGCCCCGCCTGTTTTGACAAGGGGTAAGGCAAACCCGCCCGTACAAAAAATCGAACAAATTTTCGGAAAAGCCTTCCCTTTTTGGCGTTGATATGCTATAATCAATTCAAAAAAAGGAGAAAGCAATGGAACGGTATATCCTTATAAAAATGTATCGCACGGAAAAAATGCGGGCGGTTTGGCACGATATCAGCATGGACGACTGCAAAACGCACAGCGCCGCGCTCCAAAAATGGGCGAACGCGCAAGGCGCAGTCTGTTTTTTGCACGACACGGAAAACGATCTTGCCGTGAGCGGTGCGTTTGCGGAGATCGAGTACAATTTCGACCTCTCCCCCGCGCAAAAAAACGAGTTGACCGAAATGATCAAGCCATTTTTCATTGACGGAGAAGCTACCGGCAAGGGCAGCAAACTGCACATCGAAACAGCCTGTACTCTGAAAGCCGTGCGTTTTTTACGCACCGACGGAGAGCTGATCGGTATAGAATAGACAAAAGCGCGCCACATTTTCAAATGCGCCGCAAAATCGCTTGCAAAACCCCGCCGCCTTTGATATAATATACACCGCAATCGAGGCGTAGCGCAGTTTGGTAGCGCGCTTGGTTCGGGACCAAGAGGTCGTGGGTTCAAATCCCGTCGCCTCGACCAAAATAACGGGCAGACGTTCGTCTGCCCGTTATTTTGGTATGTGATGACGGAAGTGTATTCACGAGCGCTTGCGTCCCTCAACCAAAACCCCCGCAGAGTTACTTCTCTGCGGGGGTTTGATTTACATGTGGTTTTATCCGCGGACAGCTGTTTTTTCGGCGGCGCGGGAGCGGATCGCGTCCCACATTTTGCCGTATTCGGCAACGACGGTGGGAACGAGCGTGAGCCCGATGACGACGAGCCACTGCCACCCGTTCAGCGAACACATATCGAGCGCGGAAGCGACGGGCGGGATGACGACGATGAGCGCCATGACGACCAACATGACCGCGCAGCTGATATAGAGCTGCGGATTCTCGCGGATGCGGTATTTATACAGATTTTTGCGGCTGCGCACGGTAAGCACATGCAGGATAGACGTCCAACCCGTGACGAGGAACGCCATCGTCTGCCCCGCCGCGAGCGAGGGCGCCGCGCTGCCAAGCCCGACGTGCGCGCCCAGATAGAACGCCGCGAGCGACACGACCGCAAAGACGAACGTCTGACGGATGATCACCTCCATAAGCCCGCCGCCGAAGAAACTTTCCGTCCGCGCGATGGGTTTTCGGTTCATGATGCGCTTATCCGATTCCTCTTTGGCAAGCGCCATGCCCGGGATACCGTCGGCAAGCACGTTGATGATGAGCAGCATCAGCGGCGTGAGCGGGAGTTCCCATCCCATGAACTGCGCGAACAGCATGACGATGATCTCGGAGATGTTGCACACGAGCAGGAAATAGACGAGCTTGCGGATATTCGAGAAGATGTTGCGCCCCTCGGCGACCGCCTCGATGATGGTGGAGAATTTATCGTCCATCAGGATCATCTTTGCGGCGCCCTTGGCGACCTCGGTGCCGTTTTTGCCCATCGCCACGCCGACGTCCGCCGCCTTGAGCGCGGGCGCGTCGTTCACGCCGTCGCCCGTCATGGCGACGACCTCGCCGCGCGCCTGCCATGCCTTGACGATGCGGATCTTATCCTCGGGCGTGACGCGGGCGTACACCGAGTAATATTCGATGCTCTCTGCAAACTGCTCGTCAGAGAGTTTTTGCAGCTCCTGCCCCGTGATGATGCCCTCGTTCGCGGTGATGATGCCAAGCTCCCGCGCGATGGCGCCCGCCGTCGCGGCGTGGTCGCCCGTGATCATGATGGTGCGGATGCCCGCCGTCTTTGCCTTGGCGATGGCTGCCATCGCCTCGGGACGGGGCGGATCGATGATGCCCACGAACCCGTTGAAGGTGAGCCCGTTTTCCACATCCTCGATCTTTGCGGGGAGTTTTTCGATTACCTTGGAGGCAAGCGTGATGACGCGGAGCGCGTCGCCGGCAAAGCCGTCGTGCACCGTTTCGAGCTCGTGCAGATAGTTGCGGTCGGAGCGGTCGAAGGGGATGCGGTCGAAGGCGCCCTTGGTGAGCACGAGGTATCCCCCTTCGGGCAGCCGTATGACCGCCGTCATCATCTTACGCGCCGATGAGAAGGGGATCTCCCCCACCTTCTCGTATTTTTCGAAGAGATGTTCATAGTCCACGCCCTTCGCCCGCGCGAGGGTGACGATGGCGGTCTCGGTCGGATCGCCGAAGATCTTTTCGTTCCCGTCGTCGTCCGTGCCCACGCGCGCCGTACAGGCGAGCGACAGCTTTTCCAAAAAGGCGCGCTGCTCCTCGGTAAATTCCGCGTCGTCGGGCACGGGGTCGCTCCCGTATACCCACAGCCGCTTGACCGTCATGCGGTTCATGGTGAGCGTACCCGTCTTATCCGAACAGATGACGGAGGTCGAGCCGAGCGTCTCCACCGCCTGCATCTGCCGCACGAGCGCGTTGCGCGCCGCCATCTTCTTGGCGCCGTTCGTGAGGATGAGCGTGACGATGAGCGAGAGCGTTTCGGGCACGGCGGCGACGGCGAGCGTGATGGCGACCATGATCATCTCCATCCACCCATGCCCCTGAATGAGCCCCACGACGAGCAGCGCCACGGCGGACATGACCGCGATGCCGCTGATCGCCTTGCCCACCTTGTCGAGGCGGGTCTGAAGCGTGGTTTTTCCCTGTTTGGTCTGCGTGAGGAAACGCGCGATCTTACCGATCTGCGTCTCCATGCCCGTTTCGGTGACGATGGCGACGGCGTTGCCCGCCGTGACGAGGCAGCCGGAGAACACCATGTTCACGCGGTCTCCGAGCGGAACGTCGCCCGAAAGGAGCTTTGCGGCGTCCTTCTCGGCGGGGACGCTCTCGCCCGTGAGCGAAGATTCGTCCACGGAGAGGCTCTCTGAACGGAGTAGGCGCGCGTCGGCGGGCACAAGATCGCCCGTTTTGAGCAGGATGATGTCGCCCGGCACGAGCAGAGCGGGATCGAGTTCGTGCACCTGCCCGTCCCGCAGGACGCGGCATATCGGAGACGACAGGCTGCTGAGCGCCTCGAGCGCATTTTCGGCGCTCCGTTCCTGCGTGACGGCGAGCGTCACGTTCATGATGATGACGGCGAACACGACGAGCGGTTCGATCAGGCTGCGCGCCCCTTCCCACTCGACGATCGCCATGGTGAGGCTGAGGACCGCCGCAATGAGCAGGATGATGACGGAGACATCTTTGAACTGCGCAAGGATCTTGTAGATGAGCTTCTGTTTTTTCTGCTTTTCAAAGACGTTCCTGCCGAACTTGTTCAGCCGAAGTTCCGCCTCTGCCGCGGAAAGACCGCGATCCTGCCGTACGCCGTGCTCTTCGAGCAACGTCTCGGGCGATTTTTCGTAGTTTTGCTTCATATGCCCTCCTTGCGCAATCATTCGAAGCGAGGCTTCAATTTATTTTATCATAATTCGCCGACTTTGTAAAGGTATGAGCGTGAAAAAATAAGCGCCGTCAACCGATAGTTTTGTGAAAATTTTCCCGATCCATACATTTTGCGCTACCCATGTCGCGGGGAGAGGCGCAGCTCACGCCCCCGCCATGCGCAGGAAAAACGCGTGAACGGAGAGGTCGTCCGTGAGCTCGGGATGGAACGCAGTGACGAGCTGCCTGCCCTGCCGCGCGGCGACGATATGCCCGCCGCACGAGGCAAGCGTTTCCACGCCCGCGCCGACGCTCCCGATATACGGCGCGCGGATGAACGTCATCGGGATCTTTCCGAGGCGCCCGAAGCGTTCCTCCGCATGAAAGCTGCCGAGCTGACGTCCGTAGGCGTTCCGCACGGCGCGGATATCCATCGTCCGCAGATAGGTGCTTTCTCCGCTGCCGTTATCTTTTGCCAAAAGCAACAGCCCCGCGCAGGTGCCGAATACGGGCATGCCCCTTTCGATGCGCGTTCTGATCTCCTCAAGCATCCCCGTATCGCGCAGGAACTTGCCCTGTACGGTGCTCTCGCCGCCCGGAAGGATCAGCCCGTCGAACGGCTGAAACAAATCGCTTTTGCGGCGTATCTCCACGCAGGGAACGCCGAGGCGGGCGAGCGCGCGCTCATGTTCGGCAAACGCCCCCTGAAGGGCGAGAACGGCGATCCTCATTGTCCGCGCTCCGCCATCAGGAGCGCGATCTCCTGTTCGTTGATCCCGACCATCGCCTCGCCGAGATCCTCGGAAAGCTCCGCAAGCAGTTTGGCGTCGCCGTAATTTGCGACCGCCTGCACGATGGCGGCGGCGCGCCTTGCGGGATCGCCCGACTTGAAAATCCCGCTGCCGACGAACACGCCCTCCGCGCCGAGCTGCATCATGAGCGCCGCGTCTGCGGGCGTCGCCACGCCGCCCGCCGCAAAGTTGACGACGGGCAGCCTCCCGTGTTCGTGCACATACTGCACGAGCGCGTACGGCACCCGAAGCTCCTTCGCGCACTCGAAGAGTTCGTCTCCCGCCATGGAGCCGACGCGGCGGATCTCCGCCTGCATCATGCGCATGTGCCGCACCGCCTGCACGATGTCGCCCGTGCCGGGTTCGCCCTTTGTACGGATCATGGAAGCGCCCTCCGCAATGCGCCTGAGCGCCTCGCCGAGGTCGCGCGCGCCGCATACGAACGGCACTGCAAACTTTGTTTTATCGATGTGAAATTTATCGTCGGCGGGAGAGAGCACCTCGCTTTCGTCGATGTAATCGATCTCGATCGCCTGCAGGATCTGCGCTTCGGCAAAATGCCCGATGCGGCACTTTGCCATTACCGGAATGGAGACGGCGGCCTGAATCCCCTTGATCATCTTCGGGTCGCTCATGCGGGACACGCCGCCCGCGGCGCGGATATCGGCGGGGATGCGCTCGAGCGCCATAACGGCGCAAGCGCCCGCCGCTTCGGCGATCTTTGCCTGCTCGGGCGTTGTGACGTCCATGATGACGCCGCCTTTGAGCATCTGCGCTAAATTCTTGTTGAGTTCGTACCTGCTTTCAGCCATGATATAATTCTCCTTGCAAAAAGTATAAAAATAGTATATACTTGATTTGAATATATTGGAATATCCATTTCAGGAGAATTTTATATAATCAGATGAATTACATGATCGACCGCGGGGCAAAGCTCCCCGCCTACCTGCAACTGTACCGGCAAGTCAGGGCGAACATCCTCGAAGGCGCCCTGCCCTTCCGCGCGAAGCTCCCCTCCAAACGCACGATGGCGGAAGAGGCGGGCGTGAGCACCGTCACGGTGGAAAACGCCTACGGGCTGCTCTGCGCCGAAGGGTACATAGAAACGCGGGAGCGCAGCGGATACTATGTGATCTTCCGCGCAGACGACGGGTTTGCCGCCGCGGAAAGCATGCCCGCCCCGCCCGCGGAAGCGGCGGCGGAGGCTCCTTCGCCGCAGTTCCCCTTTTCAGTGATCGCAAAAACCATGCGCCGCGTGCTCGGCGAACGGGGAGAGCGCGTCCTGCAAAAATCGCCCAACGCGGGATGCGCGGAACTGCGGGAGACGCTTGCAAGGTACCTCGCGCGCAACCGCGGGATACGCGCCGATGCGGATCAGATCGTGATCGGTTCGGGCGCGGAATACCTGTACGGGCTCATCGCAGGGCTCCTCGGCAGGGACAAACGCTACGCCATTGAATCGCCGTCGTACGAAAAAATCGAGATGGTATACCGCGCGGCGGGGATACGCTGCGATCTGCTGCCGCTCGCGCGGGACGGCGTAGACAGCGCCGCGCTCGCAAACACGCGGGCGGACGTGCTGCACGTTACGCCGTACAGGAGTTACCCCACGGGCATTACCGCGACGGCGAGCAAACGCCACGAATATATACGTTGGGCGGATAAGGGCGGGCGCGTCGTCATCGAAGACGACTTCGAATCGGAGTTTTCCGTTGCGGGGAAGCCCGCCGAAACGCTCTTTTCCCTCTCCGACCGCGGCAACGTGATCTATGTGAACACCTTTTCCCGCACGGTCTCGCCCTCCTTCCGCGTGGGCTATATGGTCCTTCCGACGCGCCTCGTGCCCGTTTTCCGGGAAAAACTCGGTTTTTACTCCTGCTGCGTGCCGACGTTCGAACAGTATGTGCTTGAAAGCCTCATCCGCAACGGGGACTTCGAACGGCATATCAACCGTGTGCGGCGGCAAAAACGGCGGGAGATGAGCGAGACGCCGTAAAAGGGGCGGGTCCGCTTTTGCGGGTCCGCCCCTTCGCGTCCGTATCTTTCGCCGATCAAAGCTTCGGGATGCTCTCGAAGCCCTTCTCGAGGTCGGCGTCGGTGGGGATATAGTCGGTCATGGTGCCGTCGTTGTACTGCTTGTAAGCCGCGAGGTCGAAATATCCGGTGCCCGTCAGACCGAACAGGATGGTCTTTTTCTTGCCCTCCGCCTTGCACTTGAGCGCCTCGTCGATGGCGGTGCGGATGGCGTGCGAGCTCTCGGGCGCGGGAAGGATGCCCTCGCACTTGGCGAACATGACGGCAGCTTCGAACACCTTGCTCTGCTCCACCGAAACGGCGCGCAGATATCCGTCGTGATAGAGCTGCGAGACGACAGGGCTCATGCCGTGGTAGCGCAGCCCGCCCGCGTGGTTGGGGGAAGGCATGAAGCCGCAGCCGAGCGTGTACATTTTGGCGAGCGGCGTGATCTTTGCCGAATCGCAGAAGTCGTACGCGAACTTCCCGCGCGTGAGCGACGGACAGCTCGCAGGCTCCACGCCGATAAACTCGATGTTGTTCTTGCCCTGCAGCTTCTCCCCCATGAAGGGCGCGATGAGCCCGCCGAAGTTGGATCCGCCGCCCACGCAGCCGATGATGATATCGGGCTGAACGCCGTATTTATCGAGCGCGGTCTTGCACTCGAGCCCGATGACGGACTGATGCAGCAGGACGTGATCGAGCACGGAACCGAGAACGTAGCGGCAGTTGGGCGTAGAAAGCGCCTTTTCCACCGCCTCGGAAATGGCACAGCCAAGCGAACCGCCCGTGCCGGGATGCTCTTTGAGGATCTTCCTGCCCGCTTCCGTCGTATCGGAGGGCGAAGGGATGACGTTCGCGCCGTAGGTGCGGATGACCTCCTTGCGGTAAGGCTTCTGCTCGGCGGAGACCTTGACCATGTACACGTCGAGGTGAAGCCCGTAGAAGGCGGACGCCATCGCGAGCGCCGTGCCCCACTGCCCTGCGCCCGTCTCCGTCGTAATGGACGTCAGACCCTGTTTTTTTGCGTAATACGCCTGCGCCGCCGCGGAATTGAGCTTGTGCGAGCCCGAAGTGTTGTTGCCCTCGAATTTATAATAGATCTCCGCGGGCGTATCGAGCAGCTTTTCCAAATAGTAAGCGCGCACAAGGGGCGACGGGCGGAACATGCGGTAGAAATCGCGGATGCCCTCGGGGATCTCGATGTACTCATCCGTCTCGTTGAGTTCCTGATCGATGCACTCGTCGCAGAACACGGGCTGAAGATCGGCTTTCGTGCAGGGCTTGCCCGTTGCCGGATTCAGAAAGGGCGGGTGCTGCGTCTTCATATGCGCTTTTACGTTATACCACGCTTGGGGTATCTCCTTCTCCGAAAGATAGATCTTGTAAGGGATCTCGTGTGCCATGGTTGTTTCCTCCTGTTAAATATTTTTGACAATAAAAAAGCACGGATACGATCCGCTTGGGACGAATCGCTCCGTGTTGCCACCCAAATTCACAATTCAAAGAATTGCCTCTTTACAAGCACCATCATGCTCTCTTTCTGTAACGGGAAAGCCCCGTCAGACGCTACTTGAAAAACCTCTTTCACATCTGCCCTCGGTAATCCATTCACGCGCGTCGGACTGCTCTCATTTCACCGCCGAGAACTCTCTGAAAATCCGCTTGGAGCACGTTACTCCTTTACCTCATCGGTTTTCTCAATTTTACAATAAGTTTTTTCAAATGTCAACCGAATATTTCAAATTCATCTATAAGAATTTCAAATAGCTGCGATAAGCGAAAGAAATACTTCCGCCCGCAATTTGTTACAGCCGCAAAACGCCCGAACGCCGTAGAGCGTTCGGGCGCACGGTCAGATCATACGCGCTCCTCTGCCGTAACGGAAAGCGTATACCGATGCTTTTCTCCGGCTTGAATCTGTTTT
>DBGBVX010000031.1:0-35099 GCA_048370055.1 Candidatus Gallimonas sp.
ATTAAAGAGAAAGAAAAGAAAATCGAAGAAATTATAGCCGAAAAGCAATCGCAAATTGAAACGCTCGAATCGTATAAAAAATCTTTGATTTACGAATACGTCACCGGCAAAAAAGAGGTGATTGCCTGATCAAAACGATGAGACACTACTTGATTTTGGAACAAAGGAGGAAAACGGCAAATGAACAACATTCTTTCCGAACTTGAATTTGAAGATTATATCATTGAGCGGCTTGTGCAGGATGACGGATATATCGCACGCGATCATACATATTATGACGAAAAGTTTGCCGTCGATCGGGAACTGTTGATGCGCTTTCTGTGGGATACGCAGCCCGAAACGATGGCGCAGCTCAAAAAGGTATTCAAGGACAAGCTGGAAGAAACGCTCATCGCCACAATCAACGCCGAGGCGACCAAAGAGCGGGGAAGCCTCCTTTCCCTTTTCAAACACGGCGTCGAACTTGCAAATTTCAAGCTCGATCTGCTCTATCAGAAACCCGCCACCACGTTCAATAAGGACGCGGCGCTCCGCTATCAGAAAAATATTTTCTCCGTCATGAAAGAGGTGTGGGCGAGCGAGAAAGAGCGCGTCGATCTCGTCATCTTTATCAACGGACTTGCCGTCATCTCCATTGAACTCAAATGCAATCCGGCGGGGCAGTCGTATGCGGACGCAATCACCCAATACCGCACCGAGCGCAACCCGAAAACGCGGCTTTTCCGCTTTAAGGCAGGGTGCCTCGTCTGCTTTGCCATGGACCTGAACGAGGTCTTTATGTCCACGCGCCTGAACGGTCCCGCAACGTTCTTTCTGCCTTTCAATATGGGCAACGGCGAGGGCGTTCACGCGGGGAAGGGCAATCCCGTCTATCCCGATAAATACAGCGTTTCCTATATGTGGGAGGATATCCTCACAAAAGATACGCTCATCGACCTCATTTTCAAGTTTATCTTTATTGAGACGAAGGAAGAAAAAGACGAGCTAAGCGGGAAAAGAAAGATCAAAGAAAATATCATCTTTCCGCGGTATCATCAGCTGGACGTGATCCGCAAATTGCTTGCCGACGTGGAACATAACGGTACGTCGCAGAACTATCTCATTCAGCACAGCGCAGGATCGGGCAAGACGAACTCCATCGCATGGCTTGCGCACAGGCTGGCTTCCATGCACGACGCCGAAAACAAGTCGGTTTTCGACAATATCGTCATCGTGACCGACCGCGTTGTCGTGGACAGGCAGTTGCAGAACGCGATTCTCGGCATGGAACATAAAACGGGGCTGATCCGCGTGATGGACGATAAATGTTCCTCCGCAGACCTTGCCATTGCATTAAAGGGAAACACGAAAATCATCGCAACGACGATACAGAAATTCCCGTATATCGTAAACAGCGTATCGGGGCTGAAAGAGAAGAGGTTTGCCGTCATCATCGACGAGGCGCATTCCTCCACTGCCGGCAAGGATATGGCGGCGATCACCATGACTCTCGGCAGGGGCGAAGCGGAGATCGATACGGAAGGCACGCCTGACGCGCAGGACGTCATTGCCGACGAGCTTGCGCGGAACGGAAAACAGCCGAACGTCTCCATGTTTGCGTTCACGGCTACGCCGAAAGCGACAACGTTGCAGCTTTTCGGCAAAGAGAATGCAAAGGGGCAGAAGCAGGCGTTTCATATCTATTCGATGAAGCAGGCGATCGAGGAGGGATTTATTCTCGACGTACTGCAAAACTTTACCGAATATAAAACGTTCTATCAGATCAATAAAGAGGTGGAAGAGGATCCGCGCTGCAAGACCTCGGAGGCAAAGCGACAGATCGCGCGGTTCGTCGAATTGCACGAAACGAATATCGCTCAACGAATTGAGGTCATTATCGAGCATTTCCGCACGACGGTCATGCAGGAACTCGGCGGCAGAGCAAAGGCGATGGTCATCACCAAATCGCGGGAAAGCGCAGTCAGATACCATCAGGCGTTTGAAGATTACATTGCCAAGAAGGGGTATTCGGATATTAAATCGCTCGTCGCGTTTTCCGGCAAAGTGAAAGCGGACAATGTCGAATATTCTGAAAGCGGGATCAACGGTTTTTCGGAAGAGCGGCTGCCCAAAGAATTTGAAAAGGACGATTATAAGGTTCTGCTCGTTGCGAACAAGTATCAGACGGGGTTCGACCAGCCCAAACTCTGCGCCATGTATGTTCTGAAAAAGCTGCGCGGCGTAAACGCGGTGCAGACGCTTTCCCGCCTCAATCGCATCTGTCCGCCGTTCGATAAAAATACGTTTATTCTTGATTTTGTCAATACCTATGAGGACATTGTAAAGGCGTTCGAGCCTTATTATACGACGACTTTGCTCGCGAACTCTGTAACGCCGTCCGCCGTTTACGATCTGGAAGCCAAACTGGACGGATACTATATTCTCGATCCGAACGACGTGGAACAGGCGGTACAATTATTGTATGGCGGAGATACGCACGCAAAGACGAAGGAAAAGCTGAATTTCTATTTCGGCCGCGCAAAAAAGCGGCTGGAAGAATACGATTTTCTCAAACAGCTTGAAATTGCTGCGGTCATGCGGCACTTTGTGCGGTTCTATCAGTTTCTCATTCAGGTATCGTGCTTTGAAGATATCGAACTGCATAAAAAATATCTGTTTGTCGATTATCTGCTGTCTTATATCGATATCCGGCAGCCGGGCAGGGGTTATGACCTTGACGGCAAAATCAAAGCGTCGAATTTTGTTCAGAAAAAAGGCGAAACGCATATAAAAGAGCGCATCAATCCGAGCCCGGTTATCAAATTGCCGAATGCGGATACGATCACGCTGCCGGAGGATAAACAGGAACGGCTTTCCGTCATTATTGCGGAAATCAACAGCCGTACGGGAAAGGCATACGATAACGACGTCGCCATCAAAGCCATGCTGCAGATCCGCGATCTTTTGTTGAAGTCGGAGAAGCTGCGCACGAGTGCAAAGAATAACACCGAAAAGGATTTTGAATTTTCCTATTTCGACGGCATCGACGATGCTCTCATCGAAGGGCTTGCGCAAAATCAGGATTTCTTTTCCTTGCTTCTGAATGACGACGAGCTGAAAAAGCAGGTGCTGGGAATTTTTACAAGTGAGATCTATAAGAGCCTCAGAGAGAGTTGAACAGGATCTGTATGGTTGGCACTTGGCGATCTCATATAATTTTCATTTGCCAAAATGGCATAAAATGCTTGCAATAGATATGCCAATCTGGTAGAATAGGATCATGGAGGATATGCCATGACGTTGAAGGAATTGCGGAAGGAGAAGGGGCTGACGCAGGCGGCATGCGCCAAAGTCGTCGGCGTTCCCGTGCGCACCTATGTTCGCTATGAGACGGACGAGAGGAGGGCGGGTACCCTCAAGTACCGCTACATGTTGGAAACGCTGCAAAAGTACGGGGTGATCGACGAGGAGCACGGGCTTCTGACGGTCGATAAGATCAAGTCGGTCTGTGCGCCGCTGTTCGAGCAGTACGGCGTGAAGTACGCCTATCTCTTCGGTTCCTACGCAAAAGGGAAAGCGACGGAGCGAAGCGATGTCGACCTGCTCATCTCCATGCCGCTCAACGGGCTGCGCTTTTATGAGCTCGTCGAAGTGCTGCGCGAGTCACTCAAAAAGAAAGTCGATCTTCTGGATGAGACGCAGCTGGAAAACAACAGCGTGCTCGTCAAAGAAATCTTACGGGACGGGATAAAGATCTATGGATAACGTCAAGGATGACCGCTATTTTTTGGAGAAGATCACTTCGGATCTGAAATTCGTCATCGACCATACGCAGGGGATGACGCAGGAAGAGATGACGGAAAACGATCTTCTCATCGATTCCGTCATGTTCCGCATCGTGCAGGTGGCGGAAAACGGCGCGAAGCTGTCCAATACGTTCCGCACGGCGCATCCCGATATCCCGTGGGCAGCCATCCGCGGGATGCGCAACCGCATCGTGCACAATTACGGCGTCGTGAGCATGACCATCGTTTACGATACCGTCATCAACCACATTCCCAAGATGTACGCCATGCTGAAAGCGATCATGGAGGAGGGGTGAGCCATGAAAGCAGTCATTTACGCCCGGTATTCTTCCGACACACAGCGGGAAGAGAGCATTGAAGGGCAGATCAGGGAGTGCACCGAGTACGCCAAGTACAACGATATGGAGATCGTCGGGCAATACATAGACCGCGCGTTTTCGGCAAAGACGGACGACCGCCCCGATTTCCAACGGATGATCGTGGACAGCGCCAAAAAGCTCTTTGATGTGGTCCTCGTGTGGAAACTCGACCGTTTCGCCCGCAACCGTTACGACAGCGCATTCTACCGCTACACGCTGCGCAAGAACGGCGTTCGCGTCGTCTCCGCCAAAGAAAACATTTCCGATGGCCCAGAGGGCATCATCCTGGAAAGCCTCCTCGAAGGCATTGCCGAATTCTATTCGGCCAATCTCTCGCAGAACGTCAAGCGCGGGTTTAAGGAAAACGCATTAAAGGGCAAATGGAACGGCGGAGCGGTGCCGCTCGGCTATCGGGTCGTGGAGCATAAGCTGGAGGTCGATGAAGCGACGGCTCCCGTCGTGCAGAAGATGTTCACGATGTGTGCGGACGGCTATACCGCCAAGCAGATCTACGACTATCTCCGGGAAAAGCAGGTGCGCCGCGCCAACGGCAAGCCCATCGCCTACAACAGCGTGCTGTATCTGCTTTCCAATCGCATTTATCTCGGGGAGTACCGTCACTCGGGCATCGTGCTCGAACATGCGTTCCCCGCGCTCATCTCCGAAGAGATGTTCGAGAAGGTGCAGGCGACCATCCAAAAGCATTCCATCGCGCCCGCCGCACACAGTGAGAACGACGATTATCTGCTCACTACGCATCTCTTCTGCGGACATTGCGGAGCGATGATGACGGCGTATTCCGGCACGAGCCGCACGGGAAAGACCTATCGCTATTACATCTGCAATCGCGCGCGTAAACACCTCTGTGACAAGGAGAAGGTGGAGAAAGAGAAGATCGAGGACTTTGTCGTGCGCAAGACGATGGAACTGCTGCGATCGGACGAGGTCATCGAGCGGCTTGCGGAGCTTCTCTACGAGCTGCAATACGAGGAGAGCACGATCCTGCCGCATTTGGAAGAGCAATGCAGGGAGCGGGAGAAGGAGATCGGGAACATCGTCAGTGCCATTCAGAAGGGTGCGGCGTCGGATACGTTGATCGCGCGGCTGACGGAATTGGAACAGCAGAAGGCGGCGCTGATGGAGACGATCGCCGAGGAAAGCAAAAAATCGCCCGTCTTTACGAAGGACGAATTTAAGATGGCGCTGTGCAATTACCGCAAGATCGACGTCGGAAAGCTCGAAGGGCGCAGGAAGCTTATTGATACTTTTGTAAACAGCGTTTTCCTTTACGACGATCATTTGAAGATCATCTACAACGGAAAGGAAAAAGAAGAGGTCATTTCTCTTAAAGAACTGGAAAGTTCGAAACTATCCCAAATCGGTCAGCCAAAAGACACGGTTTCGACCGTGTTTTTTTCGTTTTACACGGTCTTTTCGGGAAAAATCGAACGTCAGTTTGCGACTATCTCACCCGTTCGGGGTTGCGGTTTAGTGTACTAATTAGTGTACTTTCCCGCATTGAGCTTTTGCGCTTCCGCCTGTTCAAAGGCTGTCGAGATATGCGTGTATATCTTTTCCGTGGTCGAGAGGTCTTTGTGACCGAGCCATTTTTGCACGACCTTGATATTCACGCCCCGCTCCACGCAGTTTGTAGCAAACGTATGCCGCAGCATATGCAGGGAGAACGGGAAAGAAAGCTTTTGCTGTATCTTCACGACTTCCTTTTGAATGGCGGTGAGCGACATATCAAAGATATGTTTCCCTTTGCTTTCTGATCTCAAAGTGTGTAGCAGTTCTTTGAGTTCATCGTAAAGCGGTATCGGGCGTATCTGTGATGTGTCCGTTTTCGTACCCCGTACAATGAAGGTGTTTTCTTCCTCGTGAACGTCCGACCAAAGCGACAAAAGCGGCTCTGCCTTGCGCGTACCCGTGTAGAGGTAGAAAAGAAACAGCGATTTGAAACGGCTTGTTTCAATGACTTGTAAAAATTCTTGCTGTTGCTCTTTCGTGAGTGCTTCGCGGGTTTCGCGTTTATGCTTTTTGTATTCGACGAACTCAACGGGATTTTCGCGTATCAACCTTGTTTTGTAGGCTTTCTCAAAGGCGTTTTTCAAAATGGTATGTACACTTTCTTTCGTTCGGCTCTTGTCGATTGCGTTCAGGCATTCCTGAATGTCAAGGCTCGTCACTTTGGAAATATCCTTATTCGGGATATGCGGCAAAATGTGGTGTTCGATTGCTCCTAAAATGTCTTTGTAGGTCTTTTCCACGACGAACGGCTTTTTGTATGTTTCCGCCCAACGGGTGAGCCATTCGGAAAGACGGACGGCGGCTTTCGGCTCGCGTTTGTACTTTCCTTGTTGTTTGAGCTTGCGGGCGGCTTCGAGTTTGCGGAACGCTTCTTTGTAGTATTTGGACGCGCCGACATAAACTTGTTTGCCGTCGAGCATAATGCGGGCTTCATACAAACCGTTTTTACGGTGGATAATAGTTCCTTCTTTGGGTTTCGGCATAATAATTTCTCCTTGAAAATTATTAGCCGTCTCTGTTATTTGGGATTTTGTCAATACCTCCTTTAATTGATGTAATTGTGCATAAATTTCGTTCAAAGTGATCTCCATTCAATCCCCCTAAAAGGCGATTATATAATGGAAATTCTTTGAAAGAAAGCGTGCCTGCCAAAAAGATTAAAGGCGAACGGAATTAACCGTTTTGCTCGGAGAGTTTGAACTTTGCAAAATTTAATAGTTCGGCTTTGCCCTGTTCGGTGAGCTGGTTATAAATCGAAACAATTTCGGGTAGTTCCGTTTCGGAGCTATCCGATTTTTTTATGCCGTAAATCTCATCGAGGGAAATGTCGAAATGTTTTGCAAGGTTAATCCCGATTGAAATTTTTAGGTCTTTCCCGTTGTTTAAGTCATTTACGAGTCGGGTGTAGTTCCGTTGGTCTATCTCGATAATCTTGCACATTTCGGTTTGCGTTAAATGCCTTTCGGTGCGGATTTGTTCTAAAATGTTCATTTTTTTCTCCTTTCGTTTTTCGGTAGGCGGCAGACCCTGAGGGGTTAGGCATTGGGGCGAAAAACGCGATTTTTCTACATTATACCGCAACGGCGCGGGAAAGTAAAGCAAATTACATCAAAAATATGTATTTTTGGGAAAATATTTTCGTCAAATTGATGTAAAACGTTTGCTTTTTACATCAAAATGATGTATAATATATAGTGTAAAGGGGGTGCGGAAAGCGCCCCGAAAAGGAGAAAAGGAAAATGAGATACTTTTTAGTTGCAGACTTTGGCACGCTTGTTGAGTGTGAGCGGAAAGCAGATATTCCTGCAAAGCTCGGATATAAAAGCCGTGCCGAAATGATTAAGGATAATGGTTGCGTTGCTCCTGATGTCTATGAGATTTCCGAAGAGGAATACAGGTGGCAAGAAGAGTACGGCGAATATGACATCGCCTGAAACGAAAACAGCCGACCCGCGGCGGCTTGTCCGCGGGAAAGGAGAAAAGGAAAATGAAAAAGCTGTATCTTGTGAACACGAACGCACGGCGCGAATTTTGGACGGTTGAAATGCTTGAAAATGGCGAGCAGGTTGAAACTGTCGAAAGGACGTTAGATAATAGGGATTGGTCGATACCTGTTGTGTGTATCCTTCGATTTCTTGAAAGCGGCGAGTGCTATGACGCGGAAAATTGCGACGGCGTAGAGGACGATAGCAGTTGGGACGAGGTGGCATTGACCGCCGACGAGCTGGCGCATTTGTTCGATGATGTAGAAGTTTTGGACAAACGGGATTTTGTGTAAGGGAGAAAAGGCAATGAAGGGAAATTGCGTTGACTGTGTGCATGAGAGGACTTGCAATAAAACTTGCGGGATTATGTTCGGCTGTTGTTCCACGGATTTCTACCCGATCAAGAAAATGACCCGTGCGGAGTGGGAGGCGCATATGTACCACTTCCACGGCAAGAGCGGGCGGGATTACATCATGGAGGCGGACGAAGGCGGAACGTGCTTGACCCCTGTCAAGGTGGTCGATTAGGGGATTTTGACATTGCAATGTCAAAAAAGGTCAAAGGAGAAAGGACAATGAAATGCGAGTACATCGAGGAATTACAGGTTTTGCAAGACACTTTCGCGGCGTTTAACAAGCACTATTTCGGCGGCACGTTAGAGCCTGTCGTCATCACGATACAGTCCGACATGAAGGCATACGGGCATTTCACGGTCGGCAAAATCTGGAAGGCGGGCGAGGGCGAGAACGTGCGGGAGTACCACGAAATTAACCTTTCGGCGGAAACGCTGCGCCGCCACTATTACAACACTTGCGCGACGTTAATGCACGAAATGGTGCATCTGTTTTGTCATCAAAACAACATCGCGGACACATCGCGGCAGGGGCGCTATCACAACAAGGAATTCAAGCGCATTGCCGAGGAAAAGGGTCTTATAATCAGCTATTCGTCGGCGGTCGGTTGGAGTCTGACCGAGCCGAGCGACAAATTCAAAGAGTACATAGACAGCTTGAAATTTGATTTCAAAAAGCTGTATCGGGCAACGCCCGTGAAAGAGCCGCGAGCGGCGGCGCAAAGCGCGGTGTTCAAGTATCAATGCCCCGTGTGCGGTTTGAAAATCCGCACGAGCAAAGAGGGCGCGCACATTCGTTGCTTGGATTGCGACGAGGAATTATTGCCGTATTGACGGCAAGCTCACACGATGTATTTCTCCTGACGGACGGGAGCGGGCAGGAAAAGCCCCTCCCCCTTGGGCGTTCCGCTCCCGTCTCACAGGGGAAAG
This sequence comes from Candidatus Gallimonas sp., assembly GCA_048370055.1. GTDB lineage: Bacteria > Bacillota > Clostridia > Christensenellales > Borkfalkiaceae > Gallimonas. The sequence continues at coordinate 8,943 of DBGBVX010000031.1, forward strand.
CACTTTGACAATATGAGGTGAAAATATGGACGAGCGCATGAAAATCGAGATTTCGCGTGAAGATCGCTACTTCGTCGTGCTTGCTTTGACGGAGCGGGTCAAGCAGTATGAAACGCTTTGCAAGCGCGAATACGTTGCGGCGCAATCAAAGGAAGATTTCGAGCGGGTTAAAACGCTCCGCTATTTCCGAGACAGTTACAAACGGGCGCTTCGCGGCTTTAATAACGCCATACAGACGGCGGAGACCCTGCGGCAGAGGAACGCCCCGACGGCGGCAAAACCGCCATAGAGCGGCATACACGGGGCGGAGAACGGCGCCCCGCTCCCCGCACAAATTCCCTTATCAGCCGAAGGGGGTTACAGGGGGAAACAAAGAGTAAGCAGAGCGCTCGGGTGAATTTGTTTCCCCCTCCCGCGGTTACACGGGGCAGCAAAATCTATACAGAGCGCAAGCGAGATTTTGCGTGAAAGGACAAACAAGGCACTATCGGCAGGAACGCCGACGGCAAATAAAAATCGTCGGGGGAAACCGACGAAGAGCAAAAAAATTATCAAAAGGACGGTGATGTGAATTGATTGTGTTCCGCTTTCTCGAACGGCGACGTTTGAGAAAACTCATTGAAACGAGCAATCAAAAATTGCTCGACGAAGGGCTATTCGCAATGAAGTATGTCAGCACGGGCGGCATAACGGAATTGCGGGTGAACGGTCGCGTGCTGATGATCTTTTCTTTTGGAAAAAAGGCGCGCGCGGCAATCGAAAGCGTGACGGCTATAACGTGTCTGTACAAAAATCTGGACGTAATCAGTCTGCCACAATTAAAGGAAATTGCATTTGAAAGTACATTAAATCGTTTCTGAAAATCAAAAAAATCAAAACAAAAAGGAGTAAAAATAATGGCAAAGAAAATCAGAGAAAGCGGTATCGTGTTGAGCAAGTTTATCCGTCCTGCGACGGAGCAGTTCGTCATTAACGATAGGGTTATTCCCGAAAAGCCCGAGCGCCCGACGGTGGTCGTCGCGTGCGGGGAAGTCAACGGCAACGACGGCATTCAGGATATGACGATCGTCACGTTCGTTGTGGAAAAAGAACTCTATGACCGCCTCAAATATATGGACGAAGTGGAAGCGGCATACGAGTATAACGGCGACGGAAAGACAAAGCCCGTCGAACTCAATCTTATTTGAAAGGAGCAATCAATATGGCAAAAGGCAAATCAAATATCATGCGTTGAAGAGGTACGGGCGGGACAGGCTGATCCCAAATTGATTCGTAAACGTCGGCAAATGCGTGATATTTTGATATACATGAATAACAACTTTAATTTGCCCTTGACGAATGACGAGATCGCATCGGAAAACAATCTCTCCGTGCGTGCTTTGACGGCGCTGTTTGCCGAAATGCTGCAAATGACGCCGGTACAGTACATGAACGCTTACCGAATCTCCGTTGCCTGCGAACGCTTTCAGATTACGGATATGTCGGTCACGGAAGTGGCAAAGTGGTCCGGCTTTGACGACGTAAAATATTTTTCCCGTGTATTCAGGAAAGAGAAGGGCATGAGCCCGCAGGAATATAAAAAGACAAAACCGGACGAAGATGCGTTTGCATGGGTAAAGAAAAAGGAGGCGGAGGTAATGGAAGGGAAGTGATCGCGGTTTCCTGTTCGCAACATCGAAAAACGGCGGGGATGGGATCCTTGGGATATTTCCCGCCGGACGCAGTCGATAAATATCAATAAGAGGTGGAAAATGAGAAGACTTGGTAAACTTACGGCGATTATGCTTGGCACGCTGCTCGCAGGCAGTATGACCTTTGGGCTTGCCGGCTGCGGCGGCGGTCCGCAGGAAGGACAGACGACGATACGCTTTTGGTACACGGCGTCCATTTCGGAAAACCGCATCATGCAGAACATGATCAATGATTACAACAACGGACAGGGCGTCGAGGACGGTGTATATGTCGAGGGAGATAACCGTCAGAATATAGAACGCACGGCGCTCTACGTCGATACGCCCGACGTTCTCACGGTGACGGATGAGAACTTCAAATCGTGGGCACTCGAGGGGCTTTTTACAGATTTGAGCGATTATTATGCGAACGCCCCGGGCGAATATACCGAGGAGGGTATCCCCGAAGCCTTCACGCAGACCTTCCGCCTCGACAAAGAGGTGGGCGAAAACGGCATTCGTATGGCGGGCGCAGGCGCCGACCTGCAGGGCGTGCCGTTCGGCGTAAATCCGATGACGTATTATTACAGTCTTCCCGCCTTTGAAGATCAGGGCGTCAATATTATTTCTGTTACGGAAGAGGAGCTTGACGGCACGGGTACCTATGCCGATGTACAGCCGCACGGCTATGCGGAATACAAAAATTCACCCTTCGAGGGCGCGGTCTCTTCCGCGAACCTTGCGGGGGAGACTGTCTACAAAGTGTTCAACAACCGTATTCCGATGAACTGGGAAGAGTTCCGCTATCTCTCCAAGATGTTTACGCAACGGTATAATACAAGTTCTCCCACGACATACGGCTCCGGCACGCATTGGTGGTTTGCTTACGCGTGGTCGGTGGGCGGTGACTGCATCGGCTGGAACGGCGAGAACTACGACTTTTCGGTGGCAAACGAAGATGCAAACTGGCTCGTTCTTGCCGAGACGCTTGAATTAAACGGAAAAACGTATAAAGCGGGGGATATTGTCTCCTATGCAGACCGCGAGGCGGCGGCAGCGGCGCCCGCGGGCAGCGTTCACGAACTCCCTTCGACCTACGACGCGCTTTATGAGTTTGTCCGTCTTTCCTCCCCTGTGGGCGGAAACGGCGGCAGGGGAGAAAACGGCTACGGCATCGGATTGTTCTCCAACGACAACGCCGCAGGCAGCCTAGTGAACGGCGATGTTGCCCTTCTTGCGAGCGACGAGTCCGCCATTACCTCGCTGGAAACTTCCTATCGGGGAAAATACGACATCGCTCCCGCACAGCAGTGGAGGGAGTACGCAGGCGGCAGCGTCTGGTACGACGGCGATGAGGCGCTCGAAAATGAATACCTGAAGGTCATCGGCGAAACGTATGACAATGAAGTCTACACGGGCGAACTCGCTGTGGACGAGGCGACGGGTACGCAGCTCGTCGGGCGCAATGCGGCTTTTGCAAGCTTTACGTCGCTCGTCATCCCTGCGCGTTCGGACGCTTCTTTGAAAGATGCGGCGTGGAAATTCATTTGCTGGGCGGCAAGCGAAGAAGGACAGCGATACCTCATGCAAATGGGCGACGTTCCGAATCAGAGCGCCCTTGCGATGTCCGACGAATATTACGGGATCGGAGGCGGCAGGAATTATTGGGCGCTTGCCTTTCAGGCGCAGACAGCCGATATCGGCGACTGGGCATACTTTGAAAACGGCGAATGGGTAAACGACTGGTCCGGTTCCTTCAACGGGCAGCTGCGTACGGGCTATATGACGATCGCGCAGTTTATGGAAAGCGACGGCGCCGCCGCAGACAGGGCGATCTCCGATGTCAATATCTACCTCAACGGGAGGTTCTGATATGGAGCTGACCAAAACAGCCGTACTTCCGGAGGAAGAGAACGCGCAGCCGAGGCGTACACGGCCTGCAAAAAACAAATTTTTTACCAAGCAGAACGTTGTATGCTGGATCATTGTCTCTGTTCCGCTGCTCGCGTTCCTCGTCTTTAACGGATTTACGATCATCTTTTCCATTGTGTCGATGTTCGGCGATATGGAATACAATCAGCTCGACACGCTCAAGTGGAACGATTTTGCCAACTTTATCCGAATCGGCGAGAACATTGCCACCCTTTGGCAGTCTGTTAAGGTGACGTTTGTCATGGTGTTGGCGCAGTTTACTTCGCTTGCGATCGCGATCATCATGGCGGCGTTTTTAAGCCAAAACGTGAAGGGGACGCGCTTCTTTCAAACGCTCTACTTTATCCCGTATGTCTGTTCTTCGGTCGCGGTCTCTATTATGTGGACGGTCATTTTCGGTTGGAACGGCGCGCTCAATTCGCTGCTCGGTACCACCATTGACTGGCTGAACAATATGGAGAATCCTTCAACGCTGACGTGGGCGATCTTTATCTCCGTCATCTGGCAGGCGCCCGGGTACGGTATCGTCATGTACTGTTCGGCGTTCAAATCCATCAACCCCGCGCTGTACGAGGCGGCGGAGCTGGACGGGGCGAACGCCTTCCAAAAATTCTGGTACATCACGATCCCCGGGATCTCCACCATCACGTTCTTCTTGATCCTTGCGGGCATCACGGCGGGGCTTACCACCTTCGACGCGGCGCGCATCATGGCGCCCATGAGTTGGGACGGATACGCAGGTCCGGAAAATGCGGGACTGGCGATCATGTATTACATCTATATAGAGGGCGTGCAGTTCGGCAACATGGGGTATGCCTCTATTCTGAGCTGGCTCCTGTTCATCGTCATGATGATCCCGTCCGTGTACCTCATCCGCAAACGCATTCTTTCGTTGGAGGATCTGTAATATGGAAAAAACGATCCGACAAGGAAGGGCAAGAAAGAATTTCCCTGTGGCAAAACTTGTTACTTACATTGTGTTGGTGCTCTATACGCTCATTTTGTTTGCTCCCTTCCTCGTTGTCATCTGCACATCTTTCATGTCCGATTACGAGATCGGGGCGAGCGACTTTCATCTGTTTCCCTATGAATGGGTGGGAGAAGGGTACGAGCTCATCTTCACGCTCGATCCCAACGCCGTAAACGGGGTGCCGTCGCTGCTCATCGGGTTCTTGAATACGATGTGGCAGACGCTCGTTCCCACAGTCGTTTCTCTGTTCGTGTCGGCTTTGGTAGCCTTTGTGTATTCCAAATTCCGCTTCCCGGGCAGGAAGATGTTCTTCCTTGTGAATGTGTTCACGATGATGCTGCCGCTCGGGGCGTTCGGATTCGTCGGATATTTGTTCTATGTGAATATCGGTTGGGTCGGCGGCGCGCGCGGACTTTTGCCGATCATTGTCCCCGGGCTGTTCGGCAGCGCCGGTACCATCTTCTTTTTGCGCACCTATTACGACAGCGCGCTTTCCAACGAGGTCGTGGAAGCGGCGAAGATCGACGGCGCGGGAACGGTGAGGCTGTTCTTTTCCATCGCGCTGCCGCTCGGCAAGCCCGCGATCCTTGCGCAGTTCCTGTTTGCGTTCGTGGGTGGCTATAACAGCTATTCGGCGCAGCTCATGTATCTGTATAATGAAAAATCGCTCTGGAACTTGCAGCTTGCGCTCTCCGAACTCACGGGAATGCTCAGCGAAGGGAATGGCTACAACAACGCCAAGTGCGCCGCTGCGCTCATCTCTATGCTCCCGCTCATCATTCTGTATATCAGTATGCAGAAATACTTTATCGAAGGCATCAACATCGGCGGCGGAAAAGAGTAGTGCGGCGTTGCGGCAGGCAGAATGATCAGGAGGAAAATTGAATGAAAGGAATAAAATTCATAGCGGCGGGGCTTTCCGCACTCATGTGTTTCCCGCTGTTTACGGCGTGCGGAGAGCAGACGGAGACCGTTTATCAGGCGGCGACCGAACTTTCTTTTTACGACGGCACCTATTATGAAGAGCTGGCGGATCCCAACAAGCCCTACTACAACAAGGAACTTTGGCGGAGGAACGGCTCCGATCTCAGCGGCGCCGACCCGCTCGTTCTGGACAATACGTCGCGCGACGGTTACTATTACGCGTATGTGACGGGGCTCACCTATTCCCGTTCCAAGGATCTTGTGAATTGGGAAAACGGCGGTAGTTTTGTGGAACTTCCTGAAGCGCTCGCAGGCGCCGGGGCGCAGTGGGCGCCCGAGGTCATCTATGACGGGGATACGCAGCTTTACTATGCCTTCTTTTCCCTTACGCCGCAGCCCGATACCGGTGTCGAAGGCGTGACGGCTCCCGCTTATTTGCCCGTCGTTTCCGTTTCCGAAAAGCCCGAGGGACCGTTCAAGCCCGTCGATCTCACCAACGCGGAGGAAGTGGAAGGGGCGCTCGGCGAGGGATATGAGGAGTACGTTCGGGAACCTTCCGAGGATTACCCGCAAAGTTATGCACGGTACGCGCTTCTGGACAACGGTGAATATCAGGCGGCGTTTGCGCGGGAAGGGTATTCCGAAAACGAACGCATCATCACGGTCTCAACAAGCGGCGTGGACGAAGGGTATGTCGCGACCATCGACTTTTCTCCTTTCATCGATCCCGATACGGGCGAAAAGTACCTCTATTGGTCGCAGACGCCCGGCGCCATTGCGGGTGTGAAGATGATCAACTGGCTCACACCCGATTGGTCGACGTATAAAACGCTCACCGCCTGCGGCTACTACACGGTTGAGGACTATCAGAAGGCGCAGAACGGCGAAGAGGTGGAAAAAGTTTTCTATGAAGAGATGGCTTCCTATTGCAACGAAGGACCGTTCATGACCAAACACAACGGCAAGTACTACCTTACCTTCTCCATCGGCAGCTATACGGAATCTTCCTACGGCGTCATGCAGGCGGTCTCCGACAGCCCGCTCGGCCCTTTCCGCAAACTTACCGATGAAGAAAACGGTATGCTTTTGAGCAACGATCTGGGCGAGAACCATGCGGTGGGCGGTCCCGGACATCATTCCTTCTTTACTGTGAGCGTCGACGGCGAACAGAAACTGATGATCGCCTACCATGCGCACACGAATCTCTACACCTATGCAGACAGGGCGGTACGTTTTGACGAGGTGAAGTGGGTCACGGTGGAAGGCGCAGACGGGCAGCCGTACGACGTTATGCACGTCAACGGACCGACCGTCACCACGCAGCCGTCGTTCGGCATCGGCGGAGAATACGGCGATATTTCGGGCGCGATGGGGAGCGTCGAGCTCATCCGCGGCGAATTTGCCGAAGGCAGCTCGGCAGATAACATGATCGACGGTTTGTTCTCCTGTTTCACCGTTTCCAATCAGGCGTTCGAGGAAAAGTACGCCGCCGCAGCAAGCATCGTGCAGACGTCAACCTTTGAAATAACGCTTGAAAGCCCGCGCGAGCTTCGCGGCATCATGTTCTACAACTCCAATTCCGAGGAGACTACGTTTGAAAGCATCAAAAATATCGCTTTTATCTGTGAAGAGAACGGGCGGGAGAAGGTATACCTGATCCCCGAACTCGAATACAGTCAGGAATGCAACCGTATCTATAACATCGTGACCGAGCGGTACTACACCATCTTCGGCGGCGGGTGCTATGCGGAATTCGCAAGCCTTGCAAACGTAAAGGCGATCCGCTTTACCGTGGAAGTGCCGGAGGGCAAGGAGAGCGCCGGCATCTCGGAAGTGGCGCTCGTCGGAAAATTTGCAAATGCGCAGGCGTAAGGAGGGGAAAATAATGAATCAAAACGTAAAACGCATGAGCTTTGTTCTCGGCGCCGTTGCGATGACAGCCTGCTTTGCATTCGCCGGCTGTTCGGGGAGAAGCGCGAACTTTGTGGACGGTCCCGAATACAGCTACCGCATCACGGATAAAACGGAAGAATATGTTGCGAATACATCGGGTTCGAGCGTTGTGGTCGACCCCGGGATCAACATCGACGGCGTGTTCGACGAGAGCTTTTATTCGGGCAGGAAATGGCTAAAAGCAAATAAGATTTTGAAGCAGAGCGGACAGACGGAGACGGGCACGCTCGAGATGACGACGTACTTTTCGGAGACGGGCATCGTCGTCGCGGCGCACATCACCGACAGCCGCGCCGCCGTGTACAGCTCTTCCGTCGCCACGGGCAATCAGACGTGTTTCAGCGGCTATTTCGCGTTCGGCGATACGACTACAACGGGCGACGACGTGTACGAAATAGAAAATACCGCCGCAAACGTATTCAAAATTTCCGAGTTTATTTCGGGCAGTTTGCAGGTCATGCCGACGGTGGAGAACGTTACGCCCGTACACGCGGTAAAGCGCGTGGGCGATATTACCAAGGGCGAATGCTACGAGTATTGCGTCGAATACTTTATGCCTTACGCTTTGTTCGGCAGAAGCGAACGCCCCGAAACGGTGTATTTCAATCCCACGATGATCTCCGCCACGTTCGACGAATACGGAAACGCCATTGCGGATCTGCGCACATGGTATAACTTCGGCGGCGAACAGAGCTCTCTCTACGGCTGGAGTAAACCGAATTCAGGGTATGTGTTCGACCGCAACGGGTTTATTTCCAACGAGCTTGTTATTGAGGAAGCGGAGGGCGGCACCGTCGCCGAAGAGTGGGGGTACGACTGGACGATCACGGGCGATGTGGTCAACCTTGAGATCACTCCCGACGAAGGCCGTCGCCTTGCGCACCTCTATGTGAACGGAAAGGACGTAGCGGAGGATGTCGGCGGCGGCGTTTACACATTTGTTTCGTCGGGCGACGTTACGGTGAGACCCGTATTTGAGCAGAACGCCTGAAAGGCGGATAAAGATTAAAAATGGCACCGTTTTTGCGGTTCTGAAGAAAAATAAGGAGGGAACTTATGAAGACAAAAAAGAAACTTGCCGTGCTGTTCACGGCAGCGTCCCTTACACTGTTGCTCGGCGTGTTTGCCGCGTGCGCAAACGAGGAGCATACGCTTTCTTACATTGAGGAAGTGCCGGCAACGTGCACCGAGGCAGGGCATGAGGCGTATTATCTGTGTTCGCATTGCGGAAAACTGTTCGCTGATGAAAACGCCGAAACCGAAATTTCGGATGCGGATGTTTCTATTGCGGCGCTGGGACATAACATGACCCACCACGAGGCGGTCGAGGCGACCTGTACGGCGGACGGCAATATTGAATATTGGTCGTGCTCCCGCTGTGATCTGAACTTTTCAGATGAGGCTGGCACGAAAGAGGTTTCGTCCGTCACTGTTTTGGCGGGGCATGACATCGAATGGGTAGAAGCCGTCGAGCCGACTGTATCGGCGGAAGGAATGCTTGCCCATTATGAATGCAGCAAGTGCAATAAATGTTTTGAAGACGCTGACGGTGAGAAAGAGATCTCCCGCGAGGATCTCGTGCTTGCAAAGCTTGTCGAGCAGACCGTCACGGTCACGGTCGAAGTGTACGATACGGCGGGGAATAAGGTTGGATCGCCCGACTTTGCCGCCATCAGCGGTGAGCTCAGCCTCCTTGGTGTATATCCCGCGAATCAGTATGCGGGCCTTACAGTAGAAAGCAATGGAGTACTGAAACTCACTTCCGCCATTGTCGGCGAGTACACTGTGGATATCTACGGATACAGGCGCAGCACGTTCACGGTCGCACAGGGTACGAGCGAATATACGCTTGCGCTGTATGCGACCATCGCTTACGGTTCGGGCGACAAAGTGACGGTGGACGACAAGACGGCTTCCGTCACCATCGAAGGGAGCGTTGCGGATTATCAAAATACGTTATGGTCAGGCTCTGCACAGCTTGTTCTTCCCGAAGACGTTGCGGGGAGCACGGGCGTCGTTCTTGAATTCAATGTCAGAAACGTTACGAATTCCGCGGCGGCTTATCCGACGGATGAGTGGGCGTCGCAGCGTATCGCCATTCAGATGGCGAGGGGAAACAAGGGCTTCCTGTTCTTCCTGCCCAACGGCGAGGCGAACATCTTCGATATGACGGACAGCATCCTCAAAGACGAGGGTAAAACGCGGTTCGGCGCAAACGGCAGTACCTATGCGTGGATCGATACGCTCATGCGTGAAACAAGCGGCATGAACATGCGCCTTGTCCGTACGGGCGGTATCGTCACCCTGTTCGCACAGAACGCCCAAGCGCAGTGGGTCAGTATCGGATCGGTGGAGTGCGCCGACGCTGCGACGAATATCATCTTTTACGGCTGCGGCGTGGAATGGAAGTTCTCTTCCGTCGAGGCGGATAAACTTGCTTATGTCCCTGCAAAGGAAGCGACGGCGGAAGAGCCCGGCAACCTTGCTTATTACACGGACGGTACGAACTATTGGTTCGAGGACGGCGAACAGACAACGGAAGAAGACGTTATGGTCTATATGCCCGTCGATGTCACGCTTACGGTAAACGGCATTGCGATAGACGGCACCACGCCGGAAACTGTTGCAGAAGGTACCGTCATCACCTTCACGAGCCGCGCAGTCACCTATACCTACACGGTCGGCGGTGAAGCGCTCACCGAGATGGTCGCGGGCATCTATACCGTCGCGGCGGAAGGATACCGCACGGAAGAGATCGCCGTCTCCACAAACGGCGGCGCGGTTGAGGTGATGCTTACGAAGGTTATTTCGATCAAAGGCTCCGTTGCCGATTATACGGGCAACAGATGGTCGGATTCCGTGACGCTGGATATTTCCGACGATCTTAAAGAAAGCACGGCTGTCATCCTTGAATTCAACGTCAGAAACATTACGAACTCTCAGGCGGGCTGGCCGACGGATGAGTGGGCGTCGCAGCGCATCGCCATTCAGATGGCAGAGGGGAACGAGGGCTTCCTGTTCTTCCTTCCCAAGGGTGAGGCGAACGTCTTTGATATGACTGATAATACGTTCAGCGATGCAGACAAAACGCGGTTCGGCGAAAACGGCAGTACATTTGCATGGATCGACGAACTCATGCGCGGCGGGAACGGCGTGAACATGCGCATCGTCCGCGAGGCCGCCAATGTGACGCTGTTCGTGCAGAACGCCGAAGCGGAGTGGGTCGAGATCGGAACGGTTATCTGTGCCGCTGCAGACGCCGAAACGGAGATCGTCTTCTATGGCTGCGGCGTGGAATGGGAGTTCTCGTCCGTCACCGTCACGCCTGCCGCGCAGGAGTAATATAACGGAAACGGGAGCGGGGATGGCTTCCTCCCCGCATATCCCGAAAGGGGGATGTATGATAAAATTGCAGCGCGACGGCGATCGCCTCGCCTGTTATGCCGAGGACGCACAGGGGAAATAAAAAAATGATATGAAAATATAGCTTTCCCCTATCAGAGCAGAAGGATAGGTCAGAGCCCTTGACCTATCCTTTCTTTTTGTCATGGAGCAGGCGATATATTTTTGGAGCAGAACAATGAGAGAACTATATTTAGGAGCAGCGTACTATCCCGAACTTTGGGAAGAAGATGAAATCGAAAAGGATATAGCTCGTATGAAAGAGGCGGGGCTGAACTGCGTGCGTATCGGCGAATTTGCGTGGGGCAGAATGGAGCCGCAGGAGGGTGTTTTTGATTTTGAATGGCTGAAACGGGTAGTGGAAAAATTGTATGAAAACGGGATATATACTGTACTTTGCACGCCCTCGGCAACGCCACCGCGCTGGCTCCTCACAAAATATCCCGAAACGCGCATGGTGATGCACGACCTCATCCGCGCAGACGTCTCTTCCCGCTGCCATACCTGCAAAACTTCGCCCCTCATGCGGGAAAAGAACCGCGTCATCGTCACCAAAATGGCGGAAATATTTGCAAAGCATCCCGCCGTCATCGGCTGGCAGATCGACAACGAGATCTATCCCTACAACGAGGGGTGCTTCTGCGAAAACTGCAAGGCGGCATTCCGCATGCGGCTGAAAGAAAAGTTTGGCAACATTGAAAATCTCAATAAGGCGTGGGGCATGGCGCGCTGGTCGCTTTCTTATGACAGCTTTGATGACGTCGAGCCGCCCTATCCGAAACAATGGCGCCATCCGTCGCTCAGAAAGGCGTGGCGGGAGTTTCAGTACGCGCAGATCAAGAGTTATGTCGAAGAACAGGCGGATATTTTACATAAATTCGGGTGCGGCAATGTCGGCACCAACATGATGCAGCACAACAGCATGAGTTATTATAATATCAACGAAACGCTCGATGTTGCGCAATATAACCACTACGAGCCGGCTTCCGTGCTTGCCGATACGGCGTTCGGGTACGATTTTGTGCGCTGCATCAAGGATAAACCGTTTTGGGTGATGGAAACGCAAGTCGGATGGAACGGCAGCGAATATGCGGAAGGCGGCTACCGTCCAGCGGGCGAGTGCTATGCGAACACCATGCTGCCCTTTGCGCGCGGCGCGCAGATGAATTTATATTGGCTGCTGCGCACACACCCGAGCGGCCACGAAATGGCGCACGGTGCCCTGTATTCCCCCGCGGGACGTAAGTATAAGGTAACGGAGGAAGTGCAGCGCGCAGCCGCAGACCTGAAAAAGTGCGGTGAATTTTTGCAGAACTCTTGCGTTCGTTCGGAAATTGCGCTACACTATTCGAGTACCGCGCTCAACAGCTTTGAGAGCGCGCCGCTCGTCAAGGGATTCAAATACCGCGCCGAACTTCTCACGAAATATTATGCCGCATTCCGTCACTACAATGTGGATGTCATCGATACGCAGCACGGACTTTCGGGGTACAAAGTTCTCCTTTCGCCCTTCCTTGCGGTCGCCGACGAGAACGGGCTCTATGATCGTGTCATTAAGTGGGTGGAAAAGGGCGGAACGTGGATCGTCGGCCCCATGTCCGACATCATGGACGGAAACGTGCGCCGCTATACGGACTCCGTTTTCGGCTTTTTGGAGGAGCTTGCAGGCGTATATGTAAAGTATCAGCGGCCCATCGGAAACGACGTGTTCCGTGCCAGGTGGGAGAACGACGGCGAGTGCGGCACCTCTGTGTGGTACGACGCCTTCGAATGTAAGGAAGGCACAAAGAGCCTTGCGCACTATACGGCGGGCGAGTTCGCGCCCTATTCCGTCATCACTGAGCGCAAGGTCGGAAAGGGCAGGGTCATATTGGTCGGGAGCGTTCTCTCGCATGACGACATCCTGCGGCTCGTCGATCTTCCGCCGATCGCCGAGGCGAGCGAAAATATCACGCTTACGCAAAGGACGGGCAAGGAAAGCGGCATCGTTGCCGTCGAAACGGCGGGAGTCTGCGGCAGGCTGTTTTTGGACGGCAAATACCGCGAACTGCTCTCGGACAGAATTTTGAGCGGAATGACAGAACTTGCGCCCTACGAGGTGCTTGTGTTGAGGAAATGATATGTTAAGCGGAAAATTTATCGGTGTGGCAGAACAGACGAATGTTTTTGTTTTGGAACACGAATTCGCGGTACGTTCCGCAAAAAGAGTGACATTGCACGCTACAGCTTTGGGCGTGTACTTTGCCGAAGTCAACGGCGTGCGCGTTGGGGACGGATATCTCGCCCCCGGTTGGACGTCATACAACAAGACCTTGCAGGTGCAGGAGTACGATATTACGGCGCTCGTCAAAGAGGGCGAAAACGTCCTCTCGTTCACGGTGGGCGAAGGGTGGTATTGCGGCTCGCTCACATGGGAGCGAAAGCGCGATACATACGGAAAACAGACCGCCGTCTGCGCCGACCTCATTGCGGACGGAACGTGTATCCTCTCCACCGATGAAAGTTGGGCGGCGCGCGAGAGTTATATCCGCGCAAGCGGCATCTATGACGGGGAAACGCAGGACTTTACGGCGGAGAGGAAACCGCTCACGCCCGTCGCCGTCCCGTTTGAGAAAAAGGCGCTTGTGCCGCAGATGTGCGAACCTGTGCGCACCACCGAGCGCATACCCGTCAAAGAGGTCACCCGCACGCCGAAGGGCGAGCTCGTGTACGACTTCGGGCAGAACCTTGCGGGCGTGGTGGAAGTGAAAACGCCCGACGATTTCGACGGCACGCTCGTTCTGCGGCACGCGGAACTTTTGGTGGACGGCAATTTTTATACCGACAACCTGCGCACCGCCAAGGCGACGGATACCTTTACCTGCAAGGGCGCGCATACGCTTTCCGTCGAGTTTACCTTCCATGGGTTCCGCTATCTCTGCGTCGAGGGCGCGGAACTTCCGAAGGAGTGCTTTACCGCCCTCGTGCGCCATACCGATATGCGGCGTACGGGTCATATTCAGACGGATAACGCGCGTTTCCAAAGATTGTACGAAAACGTTGTTTGGGGGCAGCGGGGGAACTTTGTCGATATTCCCACCGACTGCCCGCAACGGGACGAACGCCTCGGCTGGACGGGCGACATCAACGCGTTCTGCCGCACGGCGGCATACAACTACGATATCCGCGCGTTCATGAAAAAGTGGCTGAAAACGCTGCGCGACGATCAGACGGCGGACGGCAGGATCCCGCACGTCGCGCCCGACTGTTTGGCGGAGGAGAACCGTGCGACAGACGCCATGTGGTGTGACGCGATCACCATGGTGCCGTGGACGCTGTACGAAATGTACGGGGATATTTCCTTTTTGGAAGAGAACTTTTCCGCCATGGAGAAGTTCATCTCTGCGCGCGAGGCGACGATGGAAAACGGGCTTATTGTGCGCGGGCACGAGTACGGCGACTGGCTCGCCATGGACGGCGAGGCGCTGTTGGGGAACGGCGTCGTCGGCAGAACGGACGTCTATTTTCTCACCAATGTTTTGCACGTAAATTCGTTGAAGATCACGGCGGACGCGGCGCGCCTTCTCGGAAAGGAAAGGGAGGCGAAGATCTACCGCAAAAAGTACGATCAGTACCTTGCGCGCGTGCGGGAGGAATATATCACCAAGGGCGGACGGCTGGCGTTTGACACGGTGACGGCACAGGCTGTTGCCCTGCACTTCGGCATTATCCCGGAAGAACATCGCGCCAAACTCGCCGCACAGCTCAACGAAAACGTGCTGCGCCACGGTTGCCGCATGATCACGGGGTTCATCGGCTCGCCGTTTTTGCTGTTTGCGCTTGCGGACAACGGATACTTTGAAACGGCGCGGCGGGTGCTTCTGAACAATGGATTTCCCGGATGGCTGTACGAGGTGGACATGGGCGCGACGACCATTTGGGAGCGTTGGAACTCTTTAATGCCGGACGGCATGCCCAATCCCGACGGCATGAACAGCTACAACCACTATGCCTACGGATCAGTGATGGAGTTTGTCTACCGCCGCATCGCCGGTATCGAGGCAAAAGAGGCGGGCTTTGCCAAGATAAAAGTTGCGCCGCACCACGTCAAAGGTCTTCCGAAATTGTATGCCGAATACGACAGCGTGCGCGGCAAAATCGTCTCCGAATACAGCCAAAAAGACGGGAAGATAGAATACATCGTCAAAATTCCGGAAGGCGTGGAGGCGGAAATCGTCTTACCCAATGAAAAGCCCGTCTTTGTCAAAGGCGGGGAATATACCTTCGGGCGGGATTCGGAAGAGCTGTATTGTGAGCCGTACACGCCCGAAAGCACAGTCTTGGAGGTGTTTGAAAATCCCAAGGCGGTGAAAGCGTTCAACGCTGCGTTCGGCGGCATTTTCACGGGCAACGAAATCGCGTGGATGAAGGGCGAGCCGAAAACGCTGCAATTCATGGCGGAATTCCGCGACATAGAAGGCAAGATGAAACTTTCTGACTTTTCCGCTATGCTCGCGCGGGCGAATCGGTTATTTTTAGAGCAATCAGAAAAATGAGGAGAACAAAATGGAGCAAATCGTTTTCGGCAACCTCCGTGTACAGATTTTGAGCGAGAATATCGTGCGCGTCGAATGCGCGGGGAAGGACGGCTTTTGCGATGAAAATACCTTTTTCATCCCTGACCGCGCGCAATACGCAGATACGCATATCGGCTATTCGCAGGAGGAGAACGTCGTCTGCTTCGGGGAATATGAACTGTATCTACCCGAAAACGGTAAGAGTCTTTCGGGCGTAAAGCTTGAGAAGAACGGCAGGCGTGTCTATACCTATCGCAGGCAGAAAAACAGCGGCGAACTTCCACCGCTCGATCAAACGCCCGAAGTATTCGCCTTGTCGGACACGCCGCGCATTCTCATGCCAGAGGGCGGATATTCCGCCGAGCGGAAAGGGGAGTACGTTGTGGAAGGAGATGCGCAGGATATCTATCTTCTCCTCTGCGGGAAGGACTACAAAAAGCTGCGCAGGCTGTATGTGGAACTTACGGGCAGGAGCGAACTCGTGCGCCTTTCCACGTTGGGCGGTTGGAATTCCAAGTATTACGCCTATACAGAGGAAGAAGCGAAACAGCTTATTTTGGATTACGAAAAGAATGACGTTCCGCTCGACAACATGGTCATCGACACCGATTGGCGGGACTGCGTGGACGGTTGGGGGTACGATATCAACACGAAACTCTTTCCCGACATGAAGCGCTTTTTGGATTTTGCGCATGCGCACGGGGTGGAGGTGATGTTCAACGACCATCCCGAACCCGTCGCGGGGACGAAGAGCGTTTTTGACGGGGCGGAAATCGCCTACCGCGAAGAGAAATTGCAGTCTCTTATGGAATTGGGACTTGATACCTGGTGGTACGATCGGAATTGGTCGACAAATCTCATATCTCCCACGCGCAATATCCGTCACGAAACAGTCGGGCTGTACCTGTTCGAGGATATCACGCGGCATTTCTATCAGAAGCAGTCAGGGAGCAAGAAAATTTACCGCCGTCCCGTGATCATGGGGAACGTGGTGAACATCGCCAACGGGTGCTATCAGGGCATTCAAGACAGCGCAAGTCATCGCTATTCCATACAATGGACGGGAGATATTTCGAGCGATCCCGATTCGCTCGCGCAGGAGGTAGCGTCCATGCTCAGAGCGTCGAACAACGGCGTGGCATATTGCAATGCGGACTGCGGCGGGCATATCGGCAATCCCGATAAAGAGTTGTTCCTTCGTTGGATGCAGTTCGGCACGCTCTCGCCCGTGTTCCGCCCGCACTGTACGAACACCGTCAAACGCAATCGCGACCCGTGGGCGTACGACGAGGAAACGCTCCGGATTGTGCGGGAGTACAATCACTTGCGCTATCGCCTGCTGCCCATGATCTATAAGGGCGCCTATGAAAGTTATTGGGCGGGCGAGCCGATCTTCAAGGCGCTCGGGTGGAACTATCCGAACGATAAGAGGACGCTCAGGTGTACCGACGAGTATATGCTCGGCAGCGATATTCTGATCAAGCCCATCGCCGGAAGGAACCCCGCACCCGTTGCGAGAGGCAATTATACGAAGCCCGTCAAGGCGACCTATTTTGACGGCACGCAGTTGCAAGGCGCGCCGATCGCGACGGCGGAATACGGCAAACTCGATATGGTATTGTACCATACCTCTCCCGAAAAGAGCGTGCCTGTATACAACTTCTCCGCACGGTTCGAAACGGAACTGAAATTTGAAAAGGACGTCGAGCTGATCGTCCGCTGTGACGACGGCGCAACGGTGTGGATCGACGGGGAAAAGGTGTTCGAGGACAAGACCCTGCATTCGGCGATGAATTTCCCGCTGAAGGTGATCGAGGGCGGAAAATCGCATAACGTGGAGATCGAATACTTTCAGGCGGGCGGCGAAGCGGCAATCGGGCTGTATTATTGCGAGGCGAAAAACGACGATTCAACGGGCGTGTATCTTCCCGCAGGGAAATGGTTGGACGTGTTCGACGGAAAAATGTATACGGGCGGCAGAACGATCCGCAAAAAATACGGTCTCCGTGAAATGCCGCTGTTTGTGCGGCTCGGCGCGCTCGTTCCGCTCGCATACGAGGCGAGAAACACCAAGGAGCAGAAGTGGAACAGGCTCGTGTTCGATTTCTATCCCGATAAAGACGGCGCGGACGAAGGGTATCTGTACGAGGACGACGGCGAGACGACGGCGTATAAGTTCGGTCAGTTCCGTAAGAGTGGCTATGCTGCACATTTCGATCAGGAAGAAAACGCCTATGTGATCACCATGTCCGCGGCGGAGGGCGTGTTTGCAGGTGAGCGGGCATACCGTGACCGAGAGATCTCCGTAAAGTTCCACTGTCTGAAGGATGCGGGCACGGTGCGCCGCGTGACGGTAAACGGGGAAGAAGTGCCTTTCGTTTGCACGCAAAAGGATAAGTCCGCCTTCCCGCTCGGTGTGGGGATGTCTGTGCCCGATGCCGATGTTGTTTCGGTCTCTTTTCATGCGAATGCGGCGGAAGAGTATGTCGTGAAATTCTGTCTTTGATGAAATCGTTTGTTCCGGAAAAAGAGGTTGAATATGAAGATCGGTCGCAACGAATATCCCCGCCCGCAGTTCCGGCGGGAGAGTTGGCAGGGGTTGAACGGCGAATGGGAGTTCGCCTTCGACGATAAAAACGAGGGCATTAAAAGCGGTTTGTGGCAGGGAAACACGGCGTTGCCGCTGAAAATCAACGTGCCTTTTTCCTATCAGTACCCCGCAAGTGGCATAGGGGATACGGCGCAGCACGATGTCGTGTGGTACCGCCGCACGTTTGCGATCGCCGAAGGAAACAAGGGCAGGAGCGCACTCCTCTGCTTCAACGCCGCCGACTATCAAACGGATGTATGGCTGAACGGCGCGCATATTCTCACGCATACGGGCGGGTTTACACCATTTTCGGCGGATATCACCGAGTTTCTGAAAGAGGGAAAAAATACGCTCGTCGTGCGTTGCGAAGATACGCTGAATGATGCCGTGCCGCGGGGCAAACAGAGCTGGACGGGCAGTCCGTTTGCCTGTTTCTATGTTCCGAACACGGGTATCTGGCAGAGCGTGTGGCTGGAGTTTTTCGGCGAGGACTGTATCGCGGAGCATTCCCTGTTCTGCGATTACGACAGAACGGAGCTGTACGGCGAACTTGCCACATTATACGGTTCGGCTGATGAGGCGGAAATTACCGTCACGTTTGACGGGAAACGTATCAAACGGGAACGGCTCACCCTCCGCGGCAGGCATAACAGGTACCGTTTTGCGCTCCCTAAGGACTATACGGACGACTATTCGTGGTCGCCAGAAAATCCGCGCCTCTTATATGTGGACTTTGCCTTATATAAAGACGGAAAACAGACCGATCTCGCGCATACGCGCATCGGCATGCGTGAAATTTCCGTTGACGAGCACGGCAAGATCTGTCTGAACAACCGTCCGTACTATCAGCGGTTGGTTCTCGATCAGGGGTATTGGCAGGAGAGCGGGCTCACGCCGCCCTCTGCGGAGGCACTCAGAAAGGACATCGAACTTGCAAAGGCGATGGGGTTCAACGGCGCAAGGAAACATCAGAAATTGGAGGATCCGTATTACTGCTATTACGCGGAAGAATTTGGTTTTCTGACGTGGTGCGAAATGCCGTCCGCATACCGCTTCTGCACGGAGGAGACCGCAGCCATCACGAAGGAGTGGCAGGAGATCGTAAAAGCGGGGCGGAACTGTACGAGCAACGTGTGCTATGTGCCGCTCAACGAGAGTTGGGGCGCGCGGGAGATCGCGGCGGAGGATACGCAGAAGGCTTTCGCCCGTTCGCTGTACTATCTCACGAAATCGCTCGATCCTACGCGGCTCATTTCGACGAACGACGGGTTTGAGACGGTGAATCCTACGGATATCCTCGGCGTACACGATTACGATTCGGAAAAAGCGGAGGACTTCCAAAAGTATGCGGTAGAAAAATTCGACGGCATGCATCCGCAGGGATTCGCGCTGTTTGCGGAAGGGGAGCGGTATGCGGGTGAGCCTGTCCTTCTGACGGAGTTTGGCGGCAGGGCAATGCAATCCGACGCCCAGGGCGAGTCGTGGGGGTACAGCGGCGCGGCGCAAAACGAAGGAGCGTTCTTAAAGCAGCTCGGATCCATCATGCAAGGCGTGTACTCCTGCAATTTCCAAGGATATTGCTATACGCAGCTGACGGACGTACAGCAGGAAGTCAACGGACTTCTGACGGCGGAGCGCAAGCCCAAAGTCGATATGCAGAAATTGAGGAAAATTTTCTCGCGGTAGAAAGCATTGGATTTTTTTGAAAAGATCGGGATACCCACTTTTTATAAAATTTTTACAGTTTGACGTCGTATGGGACGGTTTTTTATGCAAAGGGAAATCCCGCAAAGCGGGCGGCAAGTATATCCGAGCCCGTCAAATCGTTTTCGATGGCGCGATGGTAGTATGAGAGCTTGCAGCTCGAAAAGAAAAACCGCCGGCACCGCCGGCGGTTTAGTTTTTTACAGGTGTTTTCCCGTCAGGAGATGGCGGTCGAACTGTTCGCGCGGGAGGGGCGACCCGCCGAGGTGGTCGTAAAAGAGCATCATGCGGTAAACGCTCGTGCTTACGGCGCGCTCGAAGAGGTCGTCCGCCGTTTTTGCGGGGGGCATGCCCTCGATCTCGGCGGCAGTTTCAAACTCTTCCCCGCGGAGGATCTCTTCCTTCGGCTTACGGGAGGGGTACAGGCAGGAGAGGGAGCGGAGATGAAAGAGTTTATCGAAGAACGCCCACCGCCGCTGCGCCGTATAGCAGTGCTTTCCGTGGAATACGCGCAGAAATTGCTGAAATCCGACGAGCGCGCTCTTCATCGTCCCGTGTGGGATCGTCTTCCCGAGCGCCGCCGAAACGTACTTCCAAAGCGGCTTGACGGCGTCCTCGAGCCCCGTCACGTCGGGAAAGGGATAATCGGCGACTTCCCTTCCGTTGATCTTGCGCGAGAAGTACACGTCCCAATCGTTTTCGATGCGTTGGTGTTCGCGCGGTTTGAGTTGATTGAGTTCCATGTAGCGGTATACGAACGGATGGAACGCCACGTCTGCGCAGTAGTGGGTCACATAGCCAAGGCAATAGGCAAGGGGGACGTTCCGCTGCGCCGCGGACAGCTCTTCGAGGAACTGCTCGAAGAGGCAGAAAAGTTCGTACACATGCGAACGGTGCAAAAATCTGCCGAAATTCTGCCCCTCCTTGGAGGCGGTCGCAAAAAAGAAGGGATCGGGACCCTGCGCGCCCAAAAAATAGACGGCGGGCGCGCCCTCGATGACGTCCTGCATCGGTTTCGGCAGGCGCTTCTGCGCCTCGGTCGCTACAAGTTCATGCGTGATGGTCGATGGCATAACTCTCTCTTTAGTATATGCGGTTGCGGCGTTTTATGCCGATAGGCGTTTGCGGCGGTGGTGCGTTTTTTCTTCCGATCACGCCTTTATGGGATAGTGGCGCTCGCCGAAAATGGCGGTGCCAAGACGGATCATGTTGGCACCATGTCTTAAACAGAGCCGCCAATCTCCGCTCATGCCCATGGAGAGGTGGCGGATGTTTTCATCCTGCGCCTTGGCGCGCTCGAAGAGGGCGCGCATCTTTTTTACGAGCTCCGCCTTTTCATCCTCGCTGCCCGCGATGGGGAGCATCGCCATAAATCCGCGCACGCGCAGCCCCTCCGTCGCGCGGATGCGCGCATATGCCGCCCACGCGTCCCCGAGGGGGTAGCCGCTCTTGCTCTCTTCGCAGCCGATGTTGACTTCGATGAGTACGTCCTGCACGGTATCCGCTTTCACGCAGCGCTTTGCGAGTTCTTCGGCGAGTTCGTCGCGGTCGAGGGATTGGATGAGGTAGGTGCGTCCGACGAGATATTTGATCTTGTTCGTTTGCAAATGCCCGATAAAGTGGCGGTTCCCGCCCTGTACGAAGTCAAATTTATCGCGGAACTCCTGTACCTTGTTTTCGCCGATGTCGGTGATGCCCGCGGCGATTGCCTCGTTGATCTCCTCGGGCGTGCGCGTCTTGGTCGCGGCGACGAGCGTTACGGGCTCGCCCATGCCGTTGCCCGCCGCAAGTTCGGCGAGCAGAGTTTTTAAGTTTTCGGAAATACTCATATTTTTTCGCAGATGAGCCGCGCCATTTCGCGGCAGCCGACTTTTTTCATGCCTTCCGACCAAATGTCCGCCGTGCGGTAGCCTTCGTCCAAAACGGCGGCGACGGCGTTTTCCACCGCCGCGCACTCTTCGGTGAGGGAGAAGGAGTCGCGCAGCATCATCGCCGCGGAGAGGATGGTCGCGATGGGGTTGGCGACGTCCTGCCCCGCGATGTCGGGCGCGGAGCCGTGGATAGGCTCGTACAGCCCGCGGGAAGTATCGCCGAGCGAGGAGGAGGCGAGCATGCCGATGGAGCCCGTCACCTGCGCCGCCTCGTCGGAGAGGATATCGCCGAACATATTCGAGGTGAGCAGGATATCGAACTGCGCGGGATTTTTCACGATCTGCATGGCGGCGTTGTCCACGAGCATGTCCGTCACCGTGACTTCGGGATAGTGTTTTTCCGCATAGGCGTGCACCGTCCTGCGCCACAGGCGGGAACTCTCGAGCACATTCGCCTTATCGACGGAGATGATGCGTTTTGTGCGCTTCATGGCAAGTTCGCACGCGATCTTGGCGATGCGCTCGATCTCCTTGACGGAGTATTGTTCGGTATCCCACGCCGTGGTGCCCATCTCCGCGTCGTCGCGCACGCCGCGCGCGCCGAAGTAGATGCCGCCCGTGAGCTCTCTGACGACGATGATCTCGACGCCTTTTTCCACGAGCTCCTTTTTGAGCGGAGAGGCGTCCGCAAGCGCCTTCCACAGCTTTGCGGGGCGGATGTTGGAATACAACCCGAGCGCCTTCCGGATGGCGAGCAGACCCGCCTCGGGGCGTTTCTCGGCGGGGAGCGCAAGAATGCTCTTATCGCCCACGGCGCCGCCCACGGCGCCGAGCAGCACGGAATCGGAGGCAAGACAGCGCTCCACCGTGCGCGCGGGCAGCGGTTCGCCCGTCTCTTTGAGCGCGCAGATGCCGATGGGCAGGTGCTCGAAGGTGAACGTATGCCCGTATTTTCGGGCGATCGCCTGCATGACGGCGATGGCGCCGTCGGTGATCTCGGGACCGATGCCGTCGCCGGCAAGAACTGCAATATGTTTTTTCATGGGATGCTCCTGTTTAATTTCATTCTGTCCGCCTGAAGGGACGGGAAAACAATGCGTTTGAAAAAAGGGGGATCACAGAGTTTCATTGGTGATGCGGAGGATGTCGTTTTTCAGGAAAAACGGTTTGCTTGCCTCGAATTGCGCAAGGGCGAGATAGAGCGACTCTTTCATGATAAACGTGCGTCCGCTGAATTGCGCGAGATCGGAGATCGTGAAGTAGGCGAAGGCGGGCGTGTATTTGGCAAATTCGGCGTCTTCCTCCTCCGTCGAAGCGAGACTGAACGCACGGTATGCGATCCCGACGTCAAGCTCTTTCGGGTAAATGACTGCCTGTATCGTGAACGTCTTTTCGTGCTTCCGCATTTTTTCGATGGGAAGAGAACACCGAAGTTCGATGCAGGAAAAATCGCCGAGATCCAACTGCCCCTGCACGGCTTCCCGTTCGCGGCGGGAAGTGCGTATCGCCTTTACGAGGGCGAAGGAAAGGAACGCCGCGCCGCCCACGGCAAGCAGAACGTAAGCCCAAATTTGGCTGTATTCCATGAGGACGGCGTACCCTGCGACCCATGCGACCATGAGCACGGAGAGGATGATCTTTTGCAGTTTCATAGAGCGGCAGCCTCCGGCAAACCACGGGAAAATCACAATGCGCAGCGCGGAACGGTTTTTCTGCGCCGCGATTGATATATTCTCTATTATACCGCAGGCGCGCATGACTGTCAATCATGCGCGCGGAAATCGTGTGTGATTTTGTAAAGGAAACGACTGTAAGGGGATTATTTCAGCGATTTCAAAAGTCCGCCCGCGTCGATGATCCTCTGGATAAAGTCGGGGAAGGGCTGCGCCTGAAAGGTCTGTCCTGTCGTCTCGTCGGTGATCATGCCCTTGGCGAGGTCGCAGCGCACCACGTCGCCCGCCCTGATATTTTTCACCGCCTCGGGGCACTCTAAGATGGGGAGCCCGATGTTGATGGCGTTGCGGTAGAAAATGCGCGCGAAGGTGTTCGCGATGACGAGGGAAACGCCGCTCGCCTTGATGGCGATGGGGGCGTGCTCGCGCGAGGAACCGCAGCCGAAGTTATCCTCAGCAACGATCACGTCGCCCTTTTTTACGCGCTTTATAAAGTCGGGGTCGATGTCCTCCATGCAGTGAGAGGCGAGCTCCTCTTCCGACGAGGTGTTCAGGTATCGCGCGGGGATGATGACGTCGGTATCGACGTCGTTGCCGTATTTGTGTACCGTGCCTTTTACGATCATTTTGCCACCTCCTCGGCAGTTGCCAATCTTCCGAGCACCGCGCTCGCCGCCGCCGTGTAGGGGGAGGCGAGGTAAATTTCGCTCGTGATGTGTCCCATACGCCCCACAAAGTTGCGGTTGGTCGTCGAAACGCAGCGTTCATGGTCGGCAAGAATGCCCATGTGCCCGCCCAAGCAGGGCCCGCAGGTGGGGGTGGAGAGCACCGCGCCCGCACGGATGAAGATATCCGCAAGTCCCTCGTGGATCGCCTGCAGATAGATCTCCTGCGTGGCGGGGATGACGATGCAGCGCACGTTCTTTGCGACCGTTCTGCCCTGCAGTATCTCCGCCGCCTGTCTCAGGTCGGAGATGCGCCCGTTCGTGCAGGAGCCGATGACGACCTGTTCGATGGGGATGTTCTCCCACGCCGTCTTTGTGTTTTCGGGCAGGTGGGGGAAGGCGACGGTGGGCTTGAGCGCCGCAAGGTCGATCTCGTAGGTCTGTTCGTACTCCGCGTCCGCGTCCGCGTCCGCCTCAAAGATCTTCACGGGGCGTCTGAACCTGCCCTGCATATAGGCGAGCGTTTTGTCGTCCACGGGGAAGACGCCGTTTTTTGCGCCCGCCTCGATCGCCATGTTGCATACGGTGAATCTGTCGTCCATCGAGAGGGACGCAACGCCCTCGCCCGTGAACTCCATGCTCTTGTAGAGCGCGCCGTCCACGCCGATCATGCCGATGATGTGCAGGATGAGGTCTTTGCCCGTCACATACTTGGGAAGGGCGCCTTTGAGCACGAAGCGGATGGCGGCGGGCACTTTGAACCAACACTGCCCCGTCATCATGCCCGCGGCAAGGTCGGTGGAGCCGACGCCCGTCGAAAACGCGCCGAGCGCCCCGTAGGTGCAGGTGTGGCTGTCTGCACCGATCACGCAGTCGCCCGCGCCCACGAGCCCCTGCTCGGGCAGGAGCGCGTGCTCGATGCCCATGCGCCCGACGTCGAAAAAGTTCTCCACGCCCTCGCGCAGGGCAAATTCACGCGTGCATTTCACCTGACACGCCGCTTTGATATCTTTGTTGGGCGTGAAGTGATCCATTACGAGCGCCACGCGGTCGGGATACTTTACATGACCGCCCGCCTTTTCCATCTCCTTGACGGCGACGGGGGCGGTGATGTCGTTTGCGAGCGCCATATCGATGTCCGCCACGATGAGCTGACCTGCCGTTACCGCATCGAGCCCCGCGTGCGCCGCGAGGATCTTCTGCGTCATCGTCATACCCATATATATCTCCTTCGGAAATTTGTTTGACAAAAGTATAGCATATGTGTTATACTGCCGTCAATCATTTGAAAAATGAATTATTGCATAGGGGTTATCGAAAAACCGCATGAATACGGAGAATTTGCGTACCTTTTTATTGCTCGTAAAACTCAAAAATTTCACACGGGTGGCGGAACATCTCTTCGTCGCGCAGTCCACCGTCACCAACCGCATCGCGGAGATGGAGCGGGAAACAGGCGTGCGCCTTTTGCGGCGCGAAACGCGCAACGTGGCGCTCACCGAAGAGGGCAAGACCTTCTACGAGTATGCCCGCCGCATCGTCGAAATGGAGGACGCGTGCCTTTCCGCCGTCAAGGGCGGCGTGCGTCAGATCCGTTTGGGTGCGACCAACGCCGTATATGAGGGCGCGCTCAAAGAGCACATCTTAAAGGGGATCGCGGAGGGGCGCGCCTACCGCGTCACGCTCGGGCACACCGCCGAGATCTTGGAGATGCTTTGGGACGGGCTTTTGGACGCGGCTTACGTCTATCAGAGCGTCAAGCGTGTCGGCTACAAGTGCACGCCCTTTTCGGAGGACGAGCTTGCGCTGCTCGTACGGGCGGACAGGAACGGGTTTCAGGACGGGATCCGGCGCGAACAGCTCCCCGAACTCCCCTGCGCCATGTGCAATTTTTCGCTCGCCGAGATCGGTTCCTATCTGCGGGAGCTCTTTCCCGCGGGGCATGTGTTCCCGTTCGAGGTGGATAACTCCAACAAGGTGAAGGATTACCTCGCTGCGGGGCTCGGCTATGCCTTCCTGCCGCGCGGCATCGTCAAAAAGGAACTTGCAAGCGGGCTTTTAACGGAAGTCAGACCGCTCGATTTCGACCGCATGAAGATCTTGAGCTACCGCGTCTGCCGCGCCGACGAAGAGGAGCGGTATATCTGAAGAACGGCAATTGCGCGCTTTACTGCGGCAGTCACCGCATTGTTATATGAATTGCCCGCGGGGCAGCTGTTTCTACAGCGCTCCGCGGGCAATTTTTAA
>DBGBVX010000032.1:0-16332 GCA_048370055.1 Candidatus Gallimonas sp.
CCACCTTGGCAAGGTGGCGCTCTACCAACTGAGCTACTACCGCATGTGCGTTGGAGCGGGTGATGGGAATCGAACCCACGTAGCCAGCTTGGAAGGCTGGAACACTACCATTGAGCTACACCCGCACAGTGGAGCTGTAGACGAGATTCGGACTCGCGACATCCACCTTGGCAAGGTGGCACTCTACCACTGAGCTACTACCGCATAAATGGTGCCTTGGGGCGGAATCGAACCACCGACACGGAGATTTTCAGTCTCCTGCTCTACCGACTGAGCTACCAAGGCAAATGGCGACGCGGAAGGGGCTCGAACCCTCGACCTCCAGCGTGACAGGCTGGCATTCTAACCGACTGAACTACCGCGCCATTTTATGAAATTGGTGGGAACAACAGGGCTCGAACCTGTGACCCTCTGCTTGTAAGGCAGATGCTCTCCCAGCTGAGCTATGCTTCCGAACTTGCTTGAATACTATATCATATCCTTAAAACAAAAGCAAGCGTTTTTTCCGTATGTTCGAAAGTTTTTTCAAAAATTTTTTTGCCCGCGGCGAACGCCGCGGGCGCTGCTGACGATCCTGCGCTTTATGCTTTGGTGAAAAGTTCGGTGGAGAGGTAGCGGTCGGCGCCGTCGGGAAAGACGACGGCAATATTTTTGCCCGCAAACGCCGCGCGTTCCGCGAGCGCGGCCGCCGCGCAGAGCGCCGCTCCCGAAGAAATGCCCACGAGCACCCCCTCCGCGCGCCCCACTTCCCGCGCGAAGGCGAAGGCGTCTTCGTCGGAGACGGCGATGACCTCGTCGTATACGGAGGTATCGAGCGCCTTGGGCACGAACCCCGCGCCGATGCCCTGAATTTTGTGCGGCCCCGCCTTGCCGCCCGAGAGGACGGGAGAACCCGCGGGCTCGACGGCGGCGATATATACGGCGGGATCGCGCTCTTTTAAGTAGCGCCCCGTGCCCGTGAGCGTGCCGCCCGTACCGACGGAGGCGACGAACGCGTCCACCCTGCCGCTTAGATCGCGCCAGATTTCGGGGCCCGTCGTAAGATAGTGCGCGCGCGGATTGGCGGGGTTGGAAAACTGATCGGGGATAAAACTGCCCTCGATGGCTGCGGCGAGCTCGTTTGCGCGCGCGATCGCGCCCGACATGCCCTTCGCGCCCTCGGTGAGCACGATCTCCGCGCCGTACGCCTTCAGGAGATTGCGCCGCTCGACGCTCATCGTCTCGGGCATGGTCAGAATGACGCGGTAGCCCTTGGCGCGGGCAAGCGCGGCGAGCCCGATGCCCGTGTTTCCCGAAGTGGGCTCGATGATGACGCTCCCCTCCTTCAGCTTTCCCTGCGCCTCCGCGTCGGCGATCATGCTCGCGGCGACTCTGTCTTTGACGGAACCCGCGGGCTCGAACCGCTCGAGCTTTGCAAAGATATGCGCGTTCAGCCCCCTTGCGGCGGAAAATTTTTTGAGTTCCAAAAGGGGCGTATCCCCCACCATGTCCGCGATCGACGTATAAAGCGCCATAACTGCCTCCCATACAGACTTTTCTATATTGTACGCCCTTTGCGCCGCCTTGTCAACCTCTGCGCCCATCAAAAAACGCCCGCGCAGGCGGGCGTTCCGATCACTTTTTGGGTTTTTTCATGGTCAGCGAAATGCGCTTTTTCTTCTCGTCCACCTCTTTCACCCACACGGTGACGACGTCGCCCACCGAGAGCACTTCGGAGGGATGGCGGATGAACTTATCGCAGATCTGCGAGATGTGCACGAGCCCGTCCTGATGTACGCCGATATCGACGAACGCGCCGAAATCGATGACGTTGCGCACCGTGCCCTTGAGCTCCATGCCGGGCTTCAAGTCCTTGATCTCCAACACGTCGGTGCGGAGAAGGGGCGCGGGAAGCTCGTCGCGCGGGTCGCGCCCGGGCTTCATGAGCTCGGCGGCAACGTCGCGCAGCGTGGGAACGCCCACGCCGCACGCCTCGGCGGCGCGCTGTTCGCCGTACGCCCTGATGCGCTCTTTGAGCTGCGTGAGTTTGCCCTCGCGCACGTCCTGCTCGGTATAGCCGCAGATGGAGAGAAGCTTTTCCGCCGCCGCATAGCTCTCGGGATGCACGGCGGTGTTATCGAGGATCTCGTCGCTCTCGGGCACGCGCAAAAAGCCCGCGCACTGCTCGTACGCCTTGGCGCCCAACTTGGGTACCTTCAGAAGCTGTTTTCTCGAACGGAAGGAGCCGTTCTCCTCGCGGTACTTGACGACGTTGTTGGCAACGCCCGCGTTCAGCCCCGATACGCGCGCAAGGAGGGGCGCGGAAGCCGTGTTGAGATCGACGCCGACGGCGTTCACGCAGTCCTCCACCACGCCGTCGAGCGCCTCGGTGAGGCGCTTTTCGGGCATATCGTGCTGATACTGCCCCACGCCGATGGACTTGGGATCGATCTTGACGAGTTCCGCGAGCGGATCCTGCAATCTCCGCGCGATGGAGACGGCGGAGCGCAGGTTGACGTCGAACTCGGGGAACTCCTGCGCGGCGAGCGGCGACGCGGAGTACACGGAGGCGCCCGCCTCGTTGACGATGGCGTACGAAACGCCCGCGTCTTTTCCGAGCCCCGCGATGAGCTCCACGGTCATCTGCTCCGTCTCGCGGCTCGCGGTGCCGTTGCCGATGGCGATATGTTTGACGGCGTCCTTTTTGATGAGCGCCGTGAGTTTGGCGATGCACTCCTGCTTCTGACGCTCGCCGTGCGTGGGATAGACGACGGTGGTATCGAGCACCTTGCCCGTGGCGTCGACGACGGCGACCTTGCAGCCCATGCGGTAGCCGGGATCAAGCCCCATCGTGACGAATCCCTTGACGGGCGGCTGCATCAGAAGCGGCTTTAAGTTGAGCGCAAACTGCCCGATCGCGCCCTCGCTCGCCGTTTCGGTGAGCGTCGCCCTGATCTCGCGCTCCATACTCGGCGCGATGAGGCGGTCGTAGGCGTCGGCGGCGGCGTTCTCCACAAATTCGGTGGAAGCGCACTTCTTTTTGACGACGCGGCGGTGGATGGCGCCGAGGGCGACGTCGCGGTTGATGACCACGCTGACCTTGAGCACCTCCTCGCGCTCGCCGCGGTTGACGGCGAGCACCTGATGCCCTTGGATCTTATTGACGGGCGAGGAGAAGGCGTAATAGTTGCGGTACACCGTGTCCTCTGGGTCCTTTTTGGCGGCGACGGAGACGACGTCCGCCCACTCCAAGTAAAGTTCGCGCAGCGATTTGCGCACCTCGGCGTCGTCGGAGATGGTCTCGGCGATGATGTCGGACGCGCCCGCAAGCGCCTCCTCCACACTGTTTACGCCCTTTTCGGGATCGACGTACGCCTTTGCAGCCTCTTCGGGCGCGGGGCAGTCGGGCGCCTGCGCATAGAGCAGTTCCGCAAGCGGCGCAAGTCCCTTTTCGCGCGCGATGGTGGCGCGGGTGCGGCGCTTTTGTTTATAGGGGCGGTAGAGATCCTCCACCTCGGCGAGCGTTTTGGCTTCGTCGATGGCTTTGGAGAGCTCCTCCGTCATTTTGCCCTGATTTTCGATGGAATTTTTTACCTCCTGACGGCGCGCTTCGAGGTTGCGGAGATAGGCAAGGCGGTCGGCGAGGTTACGGATGGTCTGATCGTCCATCGCGCCGTGCATCTCCTTGCGGTAGCGCGCGATGAAGGGAACGGTGTTCCCCTCGTCGAGGAGGGTTATGACGTTTTCAACATGATCTTTTCTCTGACCGAGCTCTTCGGCGAGAATTTCGGGGATGGTCTGCATACATCTCTCCTATCGGGATTTGCGCGCCGTGCCGCGCGCACTTTATGATTATAGCATACCTCGCACCGAAAAACAAGAGAAAAAAGCAAAAAAGAAACTTCCCGAGCTCACTCCGAGCTCGGGAAGGGCTATACCAACGTTACAAGTTTTCCCCCGTAAACGTTCGCTGCATGTGATATTGTATTTGTATTATATCACCGATATGTAAAAAAGTCCGCACAAATTTGTAAAAAACTTGTAAAAAATGCGCGACGATCAAACTTCGGGCAGCGTGATCGACTGACCGCCGAACGTATACACGAGCCCCGTTCCCGTAGAGCCGCTCGTTTTCATGCCGAAAGCGTTGCTGTCCGCGCTGCCTTCCGAGACGATCGCCGCAAGCTTCCCGTCTTTGATCTTGATCACGAGGCTCGCGTCCGCGCCGAATACATCGTCGCCCTCGACGCTGCCCTTGAAGGCGTAGCCCTTATCCTCGTCGCTGTATTCAAAGGACGAGAACATATCGGCATACCCGCTGCAATCGGCGATCTGCACGAGGCTCTCGAGCTGCGAAAGCACCGCGGAGCTCACGCCGAGCGAAGCGCCGGCGGAATACTTTTTCCACTCGCCGCCGTCAATGCTGACATACGCTTCTGCCGACGAATCGGTAACGGACGTGTAGATCTCCACCTTTCCGCTCTCGTCGATCGGATCCGTCTCCATGAGTTCAAGAAGATTTTCCGAGCCCGTGAGGGAGACGGAATAGTTCATCGTGATGTGCATTTTCCCGTCCGCCACGACGAGATCGGCGCTGACTTCCGCCTTGGCGGAAACGCTCATTGCCTCGATCTCCTGATCGCCGATATTGCCGCCCTCCGACTCAAGGCTCATATCGGCGCGGGTCGCATACGAGACGGCGAAGTTCGCCCCCTCCTCCGCATCATCAGCCGCAAGGGCGGAGATCCCCGTCCCTTCGGTGGAGACTTCCGAGAGCGCCGCCTTCCACTCCGCTTCGGTCACTTCCTCGCCGCGGATGCTCTTCGCCTCATCGATCGCCGAACCGCCGCAGGCGGCAAGGCCGATCACAAGGCAGGAGGAAAGCGCAACTACGCCGACCACATTCAACACATTTCTTTTTTTCATAATTCTTCTCCTTATTCAAAAAATACGCCGCCGTTTCTTCGACGGCGGTTGTATTATAACATGGATTTTGTGTTTTGTCTTGCAAAATTGTAAAAAATATATCAGATTTGTCAGATTTTCTCATGCGTAGCAACGGCTATGAACTCACAGAAGCATCAGCAGAATGCTTGCAAACTGCAGCGCCGTGCCCGCGATATCGAAGAGGTGCCAGATCGAATGGAACCAACGCACCTTTTTGCCGAGCGCGAAAAAGACGATGCCGACGGTATAGGCGATCCCGCCCGCAAGGAGCAGCGCGAACTCCGCGGCGGAGAGCGCCGCCAGAAGCTGCGGGAACACCGCGAGCGCCATCCAGCCCGCAACGCAGTAGAGCGCCATGCAGATCCCCTTGACGACTTTATTGTTCATGGCAATGGCGTTCATCGTGATGCCCGCGACGGCGCACGCCCATTCGACGCCGAACACGATCCAGCCCGCCGCGGTGCCGCCGAGCGCGATGAGGCAGTACGGCGAATAAGTGCCCGCAATGAGCAGGAAGATGGTGCAGTGATCGAATACGCGGAACACGCCCTTTGCCCTGCCGTCAGGCAGGAAATGATAGAGCGCGCTCATCGTGTACAGCGTGACCGCGCCGAACCCGAAGAGGGATACGGCGATCATGGACGCGGGATCGGGATAGCTGAGCGCGAGAAGCACCGCCCAGAAGACGAGCCCCAGCCCGCCGCCCACAATATGGGAGACGGCGTTGAAGATCTCCTCCCCCTTGGTGTAAAAGGATAAAAATCCGCGTTTTTTGTTGTTCTCGGCAACCCCCATCGCTGCAGCCTGCATGTTTGCGACCTCCGTATCCTAAAAAAATTTACCGTGCGGCTCCCGCCGCGTTCTTTCGTTTTCAGTATACGCATTCAAGCCGCAAAAGGCAACCTACCGTTTGCGCGGGCGCTCCTACTCCTGCATTCTCGCTTTCTACCGCGGATTTTGCCCGTTCCACCCGAAAAAATGCCCTCTCTACGCAAAAAAGAGACGACTCTACCGTGGGTAGAATCGCCTCTTTTTTCTGCTTTTATACGCTCTTTCGCGGCAAAAACGTTACAAAAACGCAACTTTTCGGCGCGCGGCGTTTTTTACATGCTCTCGTGAATGGTGCGCGCGATGACGTCGTCCTGCTGCTCCTTGGTGAGCTTGTTGAAGTTGACGGCGTACCCGCTCACGCGGACGGTGAGCTGCGGATACTTCTCGGGGTGCTTCTGCGCATCGAGAAGCGTATCGCGGTTGAACACATTGACATTGAGATGATACCCTCCGTCGCCCACATAGGCGTCGAGCAAATTGACCAAGTTCTCTGCTTGCTGTTTCGACATAATTTCCTCCTGAAAAACAATTCACAGATTTTCCGCGAACTGACGCGGAAAATCTTCGTGATTTTCAACGACAACCCATTGCACGGCGCAAGCGCCTGACAATGTGTTTTCTCTCGCCGCCGCTATTTGGCAACAGTGTAGCACGCGGCGGCTCACTCTTTCCCCATAAGCGCAGGTATGCGCAAATGTGGGGCGCGGGCGGAGGGAAACCCTCCTTGCGCGAGTGATTTATAGCTATAAATTACAGATACAAGCAGGGTTTCCCTGCGCAGTATGCCTCAATTTGCCGCTCACGCGGCTTTCAGGTGGGTGTGAATGCGGGCGAACGATAATTGTAAGCCCCTAAGGGTTCGCCCGCAGAGAGGGAGGTGCGGTTAGCCGCAGGCGTGCCCGCGACTTCCCTCTCAAATCACGGAATTTTGTCGCGCCTTTGCGCGAGAAAATTCGTGAATAAGTGTGAACCCTTTTACTCCTCTTTCCCCAACGACTGCGGCGTGACGGAGAAGGTGTTGGAGATGCCGTCGCGGGCGTAGTCGTAGGGGAGTTTGGCGACCGATTCGAGCGAGGCGAGCGCGCCGTGACTGTCGCGCCCGTGCATGGGATTGGCGCCGGGCGCAAGCGGCTGACCCGCGCGGCGGCCGTCGGGCGTGTTGCCCGTCTTTTTGCCGTACACGACGTTGGACGTGATGGTGAGGATGGACATGGTAGGCACGGAATCGCGGTAGGTCGTGTGCGACTTGATCATGTTCATGAACGTTTTTACGAGCCATACGGCGATCTCGTCGGCGCGGTCGTCATTGTTGCCGTACTTGGGATAGTCGCCCTCGATCTTAAAGTCGGTGACGATGCCGTCCTCGCTGCGGATGGGATACACCTTGGCGTACCTGATGGCGGAAAGGCTGTCCGCCGCGCAGGAGAGCCCCGCGATCCCCGTGGCGAAGAAGCGGCGCACCTGACTGTCGTGCAGCGCCATCTCGAGCGCCTCGTAGGAGTACTTATCGTGCATGTAGTGAATGACGTTGAGCGTATTCACATACAGTCCCGCGAGCCAACGCATCATCTCGGTGTATTTTTCCACGACCTCGTTATAGTCGAGCGGACCGTCGCCGAGAATGGGCGCGAAGTGCGGCGAGACCTGCAAAGGCTTGCCGTTCTTATCCTTCGCGAGTTCATCCTTGCCGCCGTTGATGGCATAGAGAAGGCACTTTGCAAGGTTGGCGCGCGCGCCGAAGAACTGCATATCCTTGCCCACGCGCATGCTCGAAACGCAGCACGCGATGCAGTAATCGTCCCCCATCTCGGGGCGCATCAGATCGTCGGACTCGTATTGGATGGCGGACGTTTTGATGGAGATCTCCGCGCAGTACCGCTTGAAGTTCTTGGGCAGCCGCTTGGACCAAAGCACCGTGAGATTGGGCTCGGGCGCGGGTCCGAGATTGACGAGCGTGTGCAGGATGCGGAAGCTGTTCTTGGTGACGAGCGTCCTGCCGTCCGTTCCCATGCCGCCGATGGACTCGGTGACCCATGTGGGATCGCCGCTGAACAGCTCGTTGTATTCCTTGATGCGCATGAATTTGACCACGCGCAGCTTCATGACGAAGTGATCGATGAGCTCCTGCGCAGCCTCCTCGGTGAGCGTGCCCTCGTCGAGATCGCGCTGAATATAGATATCGAGGAAGGTGGAGTTCCTGCCGATGCTCATCGCCGCGCCGTTCTGATCTTTGATGGCGCCGAGGTACCCGAAATACAGCCACTGAATGGCTTCCTGCGCATTTTCCGCGGGGCGGGAGATATCGAACCCGTACTCCGCCGCCATGGCTTTGAGCGCCTTTAACGCCTTGATCTGCTCGGCGATCTCCTCGCGGTCGCGGATCTTATCGGGCAGCATGTCGCCGTCCAAAAGGCTCTTGTCCTCCTCCTTCTTTCTGATGAGGAAATCCACGCCGTACAGCGCGACGCGGCGGTAATCGCCCACGATGCGCCCGCGGCCGTAGGTATCGGGCAGCCCCGTGAGAATGTGCGCGTGACGGGCAAGGCGCATTTCGGGCGTGTAGGCGTCGAATACGCCGTCGTTGTGCGTTTTGCGGTACTTGGTGAAGATCTCTTTGACGCGCGGGCTGATCTCGTAGCCGTACATTTTCAGCGCCTCTTCCGCCATGCGGATGCCGCCGAAAGGCTGCAGAGAGCGCTTGAAGGGCTTATCCGTCTGAAGCCCCACGATCTTTTCGAGATCTTTGTTGAAGTACCCCGCCTTATGGCTTGCAACCTGCGAGACGATCTCGGTATCCGCGTCGTACACGCCGCCGCGGTCGTGCTCCTCCTTGGTGAGCTCCATCACCTGCGCCCAAAGCGTTTTGGTCGCCTCCGTCGCGGGCGCAAGAAAGCTGTCGTCGCCCTCGTAGGGCGTATAGTTGCGTTGGATGAAGTCGCGCACGTCGACGTCGGCACACCACTTGCCGCGCTCGAACCCGCGCCATGCTCTGTTTTCCATGTTTTTCTCTCCTGATGATTTTTTTCGTGCGTGAAATCAATTATTCCTCTAACTTGGCGTCCAGCCAGACTTCGAGGATCTCCTCCGGCTGATAACCCGTACAGCGCGCGATCTCCCGCCCCTCTTTGAACACGATGAGCGTGGGAACGCGCTCGATCTGCAGTTTCTGTACTTCGGCGGCGGCAGACTCCGTGACCTCGATATGCCGCACGGGGATCCCGCGCGCCGCCGCAAGGCGGTTGACGACGGGCAGCAGCGTGAGGCAGTTGGCGCACGATTCGCCGCTCACTTCCACAAGTTCGTATTTCATTTTCTCTCCTTACCCCTGCGCGGCGTATTTGCCCGCGCCGAGGATGCGCTTTGCGTTCTCCACCCGCTCTTTTGCGGGGGGCTCTGTGCCGTCGAGCGAATATTCAAGCCCGAGCGCGCGGTACTTCTGCACCCCCATCGTATGATAGGGCAGCACCTCGACGCGCTCCACCGTTTGCAGCGTATCGAGGAACTCCCTGAGCCGCCGCAGCGCGCCGTCGTCGTCCGTTACGCCGGGCACGAGAACGTGCCTGATCCACATGGGCTTTCCATGCCCGCTCAGATATTTTGCAAAGGCGAGCGGCTTTATATTGCTCCTGCCCGTGAGCGCGCGGTGCGCGTCGTCGTCGATGTGTTTGATATCGAGCAGGAACAGATCGGTGACCGCGAGCAGCTTTTCATAGCGCGGGTCGTCTTCGTCGAAGCAGACGCCCGAAGTATCCACGCAGGTGCGGATATTTTTCCGTTTGAGAAGGGTAAACAGTTCGATGAGAAAATCAAGCTGCAGAAGCGGCTCCCCGCCCGAGACGGTGACGCCGCCATTATCGGCAAAATAGCTCTTGTATTTGAGCGCCTCGCGGGCGACTTCCTCCGCCGTATACGCCTGCCCGCCGCCCGCGTCCCAAGTATCGGGATTGTGGCAGTATCTGCACCGCATCGGACAGCCCTGCAGAAAGACGACAAAGCGGATGCCGGGGCCGTCGACCGTACCGAACGATTCAAAGGAATGGATTCTACCCGTCATGCTACCTCTCCGCCCCCTGCCCGACGGGGGAACAAAGGGCAGTTTTTACCTGCCGATAAAAACTGCCCAGACGAACGGCTTTTCATTCCCTGCGGTTCCATGCGGTGCTCCGCGGCTTCGTCAGTTGCCGCAGGGGTGTTGCTTCAAGAGCGCCTATATCATAACACAGCTTGCGCGGCTTGTCAAGGATACAGACGCAAAAAGTAGAAAATTATTTTTCCACGGATACCAAATATTGTGTTTAGTTTTTCTCATAAGCACAATATTTGGTATAAATTCCCTCCGTTGCCACAAAGCGGGCGGGCGCCCGCCTCTTACAGCGTGATCGTTACCACGCTGCCGTCGGCGCTTTCGACGCGCACGATCTCCAACCTGCCGTGCACGCGGCGCGCCGAACGCAGGGCGCGCCGAACGGCGGCGCGGTCTTTCCGCAAAACCTGCGCCGCGCCCTCTCCCTTGCACGCCTTTGCCGCCGCCCACAGACAGACGCCGAGCGGCAGGCGAAGAGAAAGGCGGAATTTCCCGTCACGGATCGCGATCTTCATTCCACAAAGATCTCCACTTTATCGCCGTCGGCGCCCTCGATCTCGACGAGCTTGCCGACGACCCCCTGCCTGACGAGAGTGAGGATCTGCTTCCAATCAATCTTCTTCACGGCGTCGCCGCCCTTGTCCGAGCTGAACAGGGCGCCCGCGTCCTGCCCGTTCCCCAAAACAAGCTCCGCAAGCGCGACGGGCAGGTTGACACTCACCTTATCCCCCTCCGCGCTCAAAATCCGCACCTTGAAGAGAAGTTTATCCATATCCACCGCCGCGGGATCGACCGCGGAGACCGTCTGCCTCTGCGCGCCCAAAAGCTCGTCCGTTGTGATATGGAAGAGTTCCGCGAGTTTGGGAAGAAGGGAGATATCGGGCGCGGTGAGGTCGTTCTCCCATTTGCTGACCGCCTGCGCCGTGACCGAGCACGCCTCCGCGAGCTCCGCCTGCGTGAGATTTGCCGCCTTGCGATAATATGCAATGCGCTGACCGAGAGTATTCATACCGTTCTCCTTTCGCCGCCCGTGCGGCGCCTTTGTTTTGTGCCCTTATTTTACCGCAGCCCGCGCGCGATTTACAGCGACAGGGCGTTGGATCCTGCCAACCATGCGTTGATTTTTTATCAACCGGCGGTTGAAAGAGAAAAATCGCCCCGCGGCGCGGGGCGCAAAAGCTTCATCTCAATTCCGCATTGCAGTTTTTGCCGAGCGCCGCGACGATCTTTTTGAAGAACGCGTCGACGTTCTCGGGCGAGAGCGGCTTTTCGCCCTCGGGCACGAAGGTGATGTGGAACGCCATGCTCTTTTTGTTTGCGCCGAGGCGGGGTCCGCGGAACACGTCGAACAGCTCCGCCTTCTTCGCCGCCTTGCAGGAACGCAGAATGCACTCCGTCATCTGCGCGCAGGTCACGCTCTCATCGACGACGACGGCGAGATCGCGCACCGCGGCGGGGAACTTGGGGATGGGCTTATAGGTGATGTCGCGCGCGAACTTGCGCTCCATGGTGGCGTAGTCGAGCTCGGCGAGGCACACCTTCTTTTCGAGCGCAAGCTCCTCGGCGATGGCGGGGTGCAGCTCGCCAAGCCAGCCGACCTCCTTTTCGCCAAGTTTCACCGCGGCGGTGACGCCGGGGTGCAGGAAGGGCTTTTCGGCGCGCTCGAAGGTAAGTTTCAGATCGAACGCCTCGGCAAGCGCCTCGATCGCGCCCTTGATATCGAAGAAGTCGCCCTCCCCCCACAGCGCGAGCACGAGGTGCTTTTTCTCGGCGGGGAGCTCCTTTAAAGGAAGCTCTTGGGGAAGATATACGTTTGCAAGCTCGAACAGCCTGCCGCCGTCGTTGCCGCGGCGCACGTTGCGCACGACGTTTGCGATCATGCTCGGCGCAAGGATGGTGCGCATGACGGAGAGATCTTCGCCGATGGGGTTGAGGATCTTCACCGCATTGCGTTCGGGCGCGTCGGCGGGAAGGCGGAGAAGGTCGAAATCTTTGGGCGAATAGAAGGAGTAATTGCACGCCTCCATATACCCCTCGCCCGCGAGCACGTTCTTGCACTTCGCCTCCTGCTTCTGCGCCTCGGTGAGTCCGCCGCGCGTGACCGTAGCCGCCGCGAGGAAGGTGGGCACGATGTGCTCGTAGCCGTAGGAACGGATGATCTCCTCCGCGAGGTCGGGATAGCCGTCCACGTCGTCGCGCCAAAGGGGTACGGTCACGGACATGCCCCCCTCCTTTTCCGTCACGCCGAAGCCGAGGCGCTCCAAAATGGCGCGCATCTCCCCGTGCGGCACCGCGATGCCGAGCAGATCGTCGATCTTCTGATACGTCGTTTCAACGGTCTTGGGCGCGAGGCTCTCGGCGTTCGCGTCGGCGCGGTAGGTGGTCGGCTTGCCGCAGCCGAGCGCCTCCACGAGGTGGAGCGCCCTGTCCATGGCGAACGCGCAGGTATAGGCGTCAACGCCTTTTTCGAAGCGCGCGGAAGAATCGGAACGCTGCCCGAGCGCACGCGAGGTCTTGCGCACGCTGTCGCGCGCGAATTTTGCCGCTTCGAAGAACACCGCCTTGGTATCGGGCTTGATCTCGCTGTTCAGCCCGCCCATGATGCCCGCGAGCGCGACGCCCTTTTCGCCGTCGCAGATGAGCAGATTTTCGGGCGTGAGGGTAAATTCCTTTTCGTCAAGCGTGACGATCTTCTCCCCCGCCTTCGCGCGGCGGACGACGATCCTGCCGCCCGCGAGGAAGTTCTCATCGAACGCGTGCATGGGCTGCCCGAGCTCCAAGAGCACGAAGTTGGTGATATCCACCACGTCGGAGACGGAGCGCAGCCCGCACAGCGCGAGGCGGCGGCGCATCCAACGCGGCGAAGTGCCGATGGTCACATCCGCCACATAGTGCCCCACATAGCGCGGGCAGAGGGCGGGCTCTTCCACCGTGACGGGGATGCGCACATCCGTCTTGACCGGCGTATAGTCGGTCGCGGGCATTTTGAGCGGTTTTTTCAGGATGGCGGCGACTTCGCGCGCCATGCCGAACACGCTTTGGCAATCGGGGCGGTTGGCGGTGACGGCGATATCGAAGAGATAGTCGTCGATGCCGACGACGGGACGGATATCCGTGCCCACGGGGGTATCTTTATCGAGGATGAGGATGCCGTACACCTCTGCGCCCTCGTAGTAATCGTCGGTGATGCCGAGCTCCTCGCCCGAGCAGAACATGCCCTCGGAAACGACGCCGCGGAGTTTGCCCGTCCTGATCTTCTGAATGCCGCCCTCGTGCAGGACGGTCGCGCCGTCGAGCGCGCAGGGCACGATCGCGCCTTCAAAGACGTTGGTCGCCGCCGTACAGATCTGCTTGACCCCGTGCGCGCCACAGTCCACCGTGCAGACGGTGAGCCTGTCTGCGTCGGGGTGCTTTTCCGTTTTTGTGATGCGCCCCGTGACGACGCCCGTCACGTCCTTGCCGAGATAGGTGAGGCTCTCCACCTCGAACCCGCACGAAAAGAGCTTTTCCTGCAGCTCTTCGGCGGAAACGTCGATATCCACATAATCTTTTAACCAACTGAAAGGTACTACCATAATTTACTCCTCCTTGTTCACACTTTTTCTTTCAAACTGATGAAAGAAAAAGTCGTGATTTTGAGAGACAACCCATTGCACGGCGCAGGCGCCTGACAATGTGTTTGTCTCAACCGCGCTAATGGAAAGCGCGGTTTACTTCGGCTACGCTCGTGCGGCGCTTCGCGTCGGACGGGCACGAAATTGCCCTTGATTTGGCAATTTCTTAGTTCGCGCATACGCCGAAGCCCCACAGGGGGCTGTACTTCGGCTACGCTCGTGCGCCGCTTTGCGCCGGACGGCATAATGTACGCGCTCACCTCTCTGCGGCGCAATCGCAACATAGTAGCGCGCCGCATTCACTCTTTCCCCATAAGCGCAGGTATGCGCAAATGTAGGGCGCGGGCGGAGGCACAGCCTCCTTGCGCGAGTATTTAATAACTTGCCTCCCTCTTTGAGGGAGGTGTCACGGCGAAGCCGTGACGGTGGGAGTTCTTGCTATAAACTCGTTGCAAAAAGCTTCACTTGTTATGCCTTTTGCGCCTCAATTTGCCGCTTACGCGGCTTATGCGGAAAAGTGAGCCGCCGCGTGCTATACTTTTGCAATACAGCGGCGGCGAGAGAAACCGAACGCAGAGCCAATGGCGAACGTTGGGTTTCTCTTCCTATCACGGAATTTCTTTTTGTCAGTTCAAAAAGAAATTCGTGAACTTCTCACTTGAACTGCTCCAAAAAGCGCACGTCGTTTTCGGTGAGCAGTTTGATGTTGTTGATGCCGTATTTGAGCATGGCGATGCGCTCGATGCCCATGCCGAACGCAAAGCCCGTGTATTCGTCGGGATCGATGCCGCAGTTTTCCAAAACGCGGCGGTTGACCATGCCCGCGCCCAAGACTTCGATCCAACCCGTGCCCTTGCAGAGCGAACACCCCTTCCCGCCGCAGGCATGGCAGGAGACGTCCACCTCGACGGAAGGCTCCGTGAACGGGAAATAGGAAGGGCGCAGGCGCGTTTTACTCGTTTCGGAGAACATGACGCGCGCAAATTCGTCGAGCATGCCCTGCAGGTCGCACAGCGTGATGTGTTTATCGACGACGAGCCCCTCCATCTGATGGAACATGGGCGAGTGCGTCGCGTCGTCGTCCGAGCGGAACACGCGCCCGGGGCAGAGCATCTTGATGGGCGGCTTTTTCTTTTCCATGAGCCTGATCTGCCCCGCGCTCGTCTGCGTGCGGAGAAGAAATTCGTCCGTCACATAGAAGGTATCCTGCATGTCGCGGGCGGGGTGATCTGCGGGCGTGTTGAGCGCCGTGAAGTTATAGTATTCGTTTTCGATCTCGGGACCCTCGAAGATCTCGAACCCCATGCCGGCAAAGATGTCGATAAGCTGATTTTTCACGCGCGTGACGGGGTGCAGGGCGCCCTTTTTGGCATGCCGCCCGGGCATCGTCACATCCACCTTCTCCCCCGCAAGGCGCGCGTCAAGTTCGCGGGCGCGGAGTTTTGCGTCGATCTCCGCAGCGCGCTCCTCGATGATGCGCTTGAGATCGTTGATCTGCTGCCCGAACACGGGGCGTTCTTCGGGCGGAAGCTCTTTCAGCTTTTTATACAGCGCCGCAATGCGCCCCATGCGCCCGAGAAAGCGCATCTTCGCCTCGTAGAGCGCGCGGCTGTCCATCGCCGCGGCGATCGCCTCCACCGCTTCCTGCAAAAGTTCCTCTAAACTCTTGTCCATATTCTGCTCCTTCTTTCTGTCTGCGAATTCTGTTTGCCTGCCGCCGCGTTTTATCCAAACAAAAACGCCCTATGCTGCTGCATAGGGCGGAATATACCGCGGTACCACCTATTTTCGCGCGCGATACGCGCGCCTCATTGCCCCTTAACGCGGGAGACGGCTCCGCTTGAAGTTCTGTTCGGCGGGCGGCTCGCGGGGGAATACCGCGCGCATCCTTCCGAGGGGCTTTCAGCCTGCGGCGCCCTCTCTCTGCGGGAACGATCTCGTGCGCGTCTCTTCCGCTTGATTGCCTGTATCTCTATTATAGGCGTTTGAAATGCGCTTGTCAAACGATTTTAACCGATTTTCGCAGGCAGGGCGGCAGGGGCGGAAACCGCCTTGCAAATTCCCGCCTTATACTCGGGGCAGCGTGATCTCGGGCACGTCGTCGCCGTAGTAATAAGAATACGCCGTCTCTTCGTTTCCGAAAAAACTAACATCGGGGAGATAGGCATTCTCTGTCTGCAAAACCGCGAACACTAGCTTGCCGCCGCGGAATTTCAGGATCGTGGTCTGTTTTGTAATGTCATTGTCATACTCTCTAATATATCCTCCACGGAGTATGTCATATGTAAAATAATTGTATTCGTTTTTCCAAAAAAGATCAAGCGGAACCCTATAAGCGATCTCATGATCGTATGTGTTTTCCTCGACGGTCCACTCACCGTCTGTCTTTTTATATAGCGTGCCCGTACTGCTGTTTTTCTCCGCATACCGAAAGTACATCTCTCTGTTTTTGATCCTATTTATATAATCGTCGCTTGTGGCAACCGCTCCCGTCGCGCTGCATTTTTCCGAATAATACAACAATTCGCCTGAAAACACAGCCTCGTATTCCACATCGATCGTACCTATGATCGTTCCGTCCTCCGGAACTTCGCTGTGCTTAGTCCAACGAACGCAGACATCTTCGGAACCCCCATGGTAATGATCTCTAGGAAATGCGTCGTTCCATTGATCTGCGGTGAGCTGTTCGGAAACGATCTCCGCAAGATTTTCTTCCTTGCACGCCGCAAACCCGATACAAGCGCTTACGGCGATCGCCGCCGTGAGCCCTGCCGCCACAATTTTGTGCCTCATAACTTATCCCCCTATCACTGTGTTTTTTCCATTGTACCACCGCCACGCTCTTCCGTCAAGTATTTGCTTGATTTATGAACATAT
>DBGBVX010000033.1:0-9036 GCA_048370055.1 Candidatus Gallimonas sp.
GAAAGGAAGCATTTCATCCGGCGTCTTCGCCCGATGAAGCTGCCGCGCCGCCAAAAGATGAAAAGATCATCTTCGCGTGCAGGCACCTCACCAAGGCGTATGGAACGACTGTTGCCCTGCACGACGTCGATCTGAGGATCCCGCAGGGCGGCATCGTCGGGCTTCTCGGTCCGAACGGCAGCGGGAAATCGACGCTCATCAAACTTGCGATGGGGCTTTTGCAGCCCACGCAGGGGGAGATCCTCATAGACGGTTCTGCGCCCTGCTCGCGCACGAAGGCGATCACGGCGTATTTACCGGACGTCAACTTTCTGCCGAATTGGATGACGGTGCGGCAGGCGTTGGACTATATCGCGGATTTTTTCTC
This sequence comes from Candidatus Gallimonas sp., assembly GCA_048370055.1. GTDB lineage: Bacteria > Bacillota > Clostridia > Christensenellales > Borkfalkiaceae > Gallimonas. Next base: position 368 of record DBGBVX010000033.1, read on the forward strand.
CGATTTCAGAACAGATCGGGCGGTGGATATGCTCGGAAGGCTCGGGATCTATCCCAAGCAGAAGATCCGCGCGCTCTCCAAGGGAAATAAGGAAAAGGTCGGGCTGATCGTTACGATGGCGCGCAGCGCAAAGCTGTATATCCTCGACGAGCCGATCGCGGGGGTCGATCCTGCCGCGCGCGATTTTATTCTGCATACCATCCTCTCCAATAAGCCGGAGGACGCGACGATCATACTATGTACGCACCTCATTGCGGATATCGAACCCGTTCTGACGCACGCCGTATTTTTGAACCGCGGCAAAGTCGTGCTCGATAAGAACGTAGAAGAAGTGCATGCGGAAACGGGTAAGTCTTTGGACGAACTTTTCAGGGAGGTGTTCAGATGGTAGGAAAGATCATGAAGCACGAGCTCTATGCGCTCGGCAGGGTGCTCATTATTTTCGGCATCGCGGTGATCGGGTTTGCGATCCTTCTCCGCCTCTCGGGGCTCGGGCTCGGCAGCGGTACTTTGGCGTTCTTTTCCATTTCGCTCTTTTTCTATATTTTTTCGCTGCTTGCGTTGCTGATCGGGGCGTTTGCGCTCGGTATCTCGCGGTTTTTTAAAACGCTCTTCACGGGAGAGGGGTATCTGACGCTCTCCTTTCCCGCAACCGCGACGCGGCTGATCGTTGCAAAACTTCTTTCTACGCTCATTGCGGTATTGTTTGCGATCGTTGTCTGTCTGCTTTCGGGGCTCATCTTCTTTATCGGGATCAGCACGGAAAATTGGGAGTACTTCGTGACTTCGCTGAAAGAGGTGTTTGATCAGTTCGGTATAATCCTTGCCAACGATCCCCTTGCGATCGTGGAGCTGATCCTTTACATCCTTGCGTGGATCCCGCTTCCCGTGCTGTATTTTTATCTGATGGCTTGCGTCGGGCAGACGTTCACAAAGCGCCGCACGCTCATGACGTGCGTCATCACGGCAGGGTCGCTTTTCGTCATTTCGCTTTTGAATTCGCTCGTCTTTCAGCCGCTCCTTCTTTCGTGCGAAGCGGAAGTTTCGGCGCATCTTGCCATGTGGATCGCGATCCTCGTATATGCGGGGTTGGATCTCGGCTGCTTTTTCCTTGTACGGTATATCATCAAAAACAAGGTCAATCTTATCGTATGACGTTTGAAGAATATACCAAAACGGAAATTTTCCGCAAGGAGAGCGCGCGTCTGAAGGTCAGAAAACCGCTGCAGATAGTTGCTTTTTTCGGATTTCTCATCGCCGCGGCGCTGTCGATCACGGGCGCGCTTCTTGTGAGCGAAGAGATGCCGCCGACGCAAAGCGACATCGTTGCCTATGTCCTTATCGGGGCGGGCGTTGTGCTCGGCATAGCGGTAAGTATTTTCAATTCCAAAATAACCGATCGGCAGGATGACGGCGTTGCGCGCCGTCCGGCATTTTCCGCGGCGCTTCTGCTGTATGCGCGGGAATATCTTGCCGAGGGATGGAGCGCGGAGAACGGATATATCGCGTTCGATCTCGATTTTCCCGCCGCGGCGAAGGGGAAACCCGTCACCTCGTTTACGTTGGTGCGCAGGGAGCGCCTTCAGGTCAGCTTTTCAGAGATCGCAGAGGGGTTGGATGTGCTTGACGCATATATGCTTGCGCTCTACGCTCTGTTTTATTGGTTGGAAGAGAAAAACGTCTCAGCGGCGGAGATATCCTACCGTGTTTTGGAAAACGGACTCGTTCAGCGCAAGAAAAAAGGCGGAAAATTCGTTCTCTACGCGGTGGGAAAGTGGACGCTTTTGGGAAAGAGCCGAAAAAACGAATACCGGAACGCTGCAAAATATGCGCGCAAAAAGGGGCTTATCGATTAAATCGCATAAAAAAACGGGTCGCACGACCCGTTTTTTTTACTTATCGCGTTTTACGTTTTCCTGTTTGACGAGCTTATACCCTTTTTTGGGAGGAAGACGGAAGAAATCGATCTTCCCGCCGAATTTTACGAGCAGGACCGCCGCGACGACGAGCACGACGCCCACGCAGATGACCGCGATTGCCCACGGTTCGAGCGTCTCGCCCTTGATGCGCGACCAAAGCTCGTTGATGTTTTCGTTCGCCTCTTCGCCGTAGTAATCCATAACGGCGCAGCGGTGGGTGACTTCTTCGGGCGGATAGTGGGCGTAGAGCTGACGCTTTGTCGCCTGTTCCGTATCTGCGTAGAAGGTTGCGTTTTCTACGGTGTCGCCGAAGAAATATTCAAGGTTGTAAAGGGTATAATCTTCTTCGCTTTCGTATTCCTCGGGATCGACGGAGTAAGTATCTACCACGTAGTCAAACACTTCCTGCCCTGCGATGACGCCCGAATATCCGATATAGTACATATTGCGTACGGCGTTTTCGGGCATGGAGAGGAAGTTGACGAACGCCTGCGCAGCCTTGGTGTTTGCACCCTTGGGCATGACCCAACCGTCGAACCAAAGGTTCGCGCACTCTTCGGGAATAAAGAAGTTGAGGTATGCGCTCCCCGTGGCGTTTCCGTCCTCGTCCTCGCCCGCCTCGGCGAGATCCATCGCATACACCGCGTCGCCGCTCCACGCGAAGTTGAGCCAGATGCGCCCGTTCACGATATCCGCTTTGCCCGTGTCCGTCTCGTAGCCGTAGATGTTTTCGTCCATCTCCCGCATGACTTCCTCGACTTTTTCGATGGTCTCGTCGTCCGTGCGGTTCATGATCTCGGCGAGCTTTGCGGTGTAATCGTCCGCGGTCGTGTCGAGCGCGGCGATCTCATCTTTGTACACGATGCCGAGCGCAACGAAGTAGGAGTCGCGTACATTGTCTTTCGTGGTGACCTTGTTTTTGTATTCGGGTGTGGTCATGATCTCCCATCCGAGCGCCGCGAGATCTTCTTCGTTGACGTACTCCGGATTATAGGTGAATCCCGTCACGCCCCACATGTATCCGGCGGCATAGTCGCTCCAGGTGGAGTCGTCCTCCGGATCTTCCTTGTTGATGCGGTTGCTCTCGAACATCTCGCGGATATAGGGGGAAACGTTGCGGATGTAGTAGTTCTCCTCGATGGAAGGATCGAAAAAGTCCTCCGTATATGGCTGAAGATAGTCTTCCGCCGCAAGTTTCATGATCATGTAGTCGGAGGGGCAGAGAAGATCGTATTCATTGCCCAGCTTGAGCTGGTTATACATATCTTCGTTCGTTCCGAACGTGGAATATTCAACGCGGATGGGGGTGTTGTAGGTCTCTTCGTACCATTCCTCGAAATCTTCGATCACGGAGGGTGCGGAGCCGTCCTCGTTGATCTCGTAATCTGCCTCGTAGGAACCTTCGCCGCCTTCGTCGATGTACTCTTCCCAGTTGTATACCCTAAGGACGATCTCGCCATCCGAACTGCATCCCGTCAGGAACGAGAGGGTGGGAAAGGTCGCAAGGACAGCCAGTGCAAGCGCGCCGATCTGTTTCTTTTTCATCTGCGCACCTCCGTTTTATCTTTTCTGCGGCCTGCAAGATTTGCAGAAATAACGACGATGAGGATCACGACGAAAATGATGGTCGTGAGCGCCCAGAAAGAGGAGAGCGTCGCCGCCGTATGCGCGTTTCCGCGCGTGGTGGCGCTGAACACATAGGTAGAGATCGTCTCGAAACCGCTCGGGCGGGTATAGAAAGTTACAATGTAATCGTCGAGCGAAAGGGTGATCGCCAGCATGAATCCGGAAATGACGCCGGGGATGATCTGGGGAAGCACCACTTTGAAGAGCGCCTTTGCCGGGGAGGCGCCCAGGTCGAGCGCTGCCTCGTAAAGGGAGTTGTCCATCTGTTTGAGTTTGGGCATGACGGAGAGGACGACGAAGGGTGTGCAGATGACCATGTGACCGATCAGCAGCGTAAAATATGACTTGGGCAGCCCGAACGCCACAAACGTGATGGCGAGTGCAAGCGCGGTCACGATCTCAGCGTTGATGATCGGGATGCGGGAAACGGCGTTCATCGACGCTTTCACGCGTTTTTTGCTGTAAAAGATGCCGAGTGCGCCCAGCGTGCCGAGCACGGTGGAGAGCGCTGCCGACGCAAAGGCGAGCCCGAAGGTGTTGCCGATCATCGTAAGTACTTTGGAATCGGTAAAGAGTGCGCGATAATGCACGAAGGAAAAGTCGCCCGAGGTACCGATGACGTCCGTATCCAGAAAGCTGTAAACGGCAAGGAGCAGGATGGGGGCGTACAGCAAGAGGAGCACGAGCCCGATAAATGCCGCCTTGGCGCATTTGATCGCAAGAGCTTTTTTGTTCATATATTTGCCCCCCTTACGGTGTTTTCTTCCCTGAACCCGCCCGTCAGCCAGGTGGAGAGGAATACGACGATGAGCAGGATGAGCGCGACCATCGAGCCCATGTGCCAGTTCGTGCCGAAGTATTCGTAGATGAATTTACCGATGATCGTCACTTTGGAGTTGCCGAGCATATCCGAGACGACGTAGTTCGTCATCGACGGCAGAAAGACCATGGTGATCCCGCTCGCGATGCCGGGCATGGAGAGGGGGAGCGTGATGCGGGTGAAGGTGGTGAACCCGTTCCCGCCGAGATCTGCGCTCGCCTCGTAAAGGCTCTCGTCGATCTTGAGGAGCGTCGTGTAGAGGGGCAGGATCATGAAGGGCAGGAAATCGTAAACCATGCCGAAGATGGTGTTGAAATAGTTTGCCTCCCCGAGCAGTCCGACCCAGTTGAGAAGTTCGCGGATTGCGTTTACGCGCAGGACGAAGTTGATCCACATGGGCGTGACAAACAGGAGAAGGATGACGAATTTCTTCTTCATCTTGCTCCGTGCGAGGATGTATGCCACGGGATAGGCAATGAGCAGGCAGACCGCCGTCGTGATGAGCGCGATCACGAGCGAATAGACGATGGTGCTCAGTTTGGTCGGATCGGAGAAAAAGCGTACGAAGTTATCGAACGAGATGTGCATCTCCTTGTCGGTGAACGCATAGAAGATGATGACGAGCATGGGGATGATGACGAAAAAGAGCAGAAAGATGGCGTAGGGGATCCCCAGCGTTTTGCGGGAAAAGCGCAGTCTCATTTCTTCTTATCCTCCGCATGTTTCAGAGAGAGCCTGATCTTCTCTTTGGGAATGATGACGGAAACGCGGTCGTTCTCGTTCCAAAGATCGTCCGTTGCGAACACGAAATCCTCTTCATCCTCTCCTTCCGTACGCACGATGAGGCGGTAATGATCGCCCTTGTAGATGATGGAGATGATGTTGCCGACTGTTCCGCCGGCGTTCTCGTCGTCGCTGATGGTGACGTCGGTGAGCCCGACTTCCACGCGGACTTCCGTTCCGGTGAGATCGAGTTTTTCGCCCGCCGCCGTCACGAGGTATTCTTCCTCGTCGATATGGCTGCCGGGATAGAGCTGCGTGACGTCGCACTCGAACTCGCCGTCTGCAAATTCAACGGTGTTGTGTTTTGTAATAACGCCGTCAAACACGTTTTTCGTGTATTTCGGCTTCATGAGGTGGATCTCGTCGGGGCCGATGTTGAGTCCGATCATGTCGCCTTCTTTGCGGTATTCCGTGCTCTGCACGACGACCTCATATTTCCCGACCTGTACGGTGATCTCGTAGTGGATGCCCTTGAAGACGACGGAAATGACGGTGCCTTTGAGCGCGCCTTTTTCAGGGGCGCACATGATCACGTCCTCGGGACGCACAACGACGTCTACAGGTTCGTTGCGCTCGAAATCGTCCACGCAGTCAAAGATCTTGCCGCAGAAGCGCACCTTGCGCTCCCCGACGACGGTGCCGTTGAAGATATTGCTCTCGCCGATGAAATCTGCGACGAAGGTGTTTGCGGGTTCGTTGTAAATATCGGTGGGCGTGCCGATCTGCTGTACGATACCGTCCGCCATGACGACGATGGTATCCGACATCGTGAGCGCCTCTTCCTGATCGTGCGTGACGTAGATGAAGGTGATCCCGAGGCGCTTGTGCATCTCTTTGAGCTCGATCTGCATTTCTTTGCGCATTTTCAGGTCGAGCGCGCCGAGCGGCTCGTCGAGGAGAAGGATCTCGGGTTCGTTTACGATGGCGCGCGCAATGGCGACGCGCTGCTGCTGTCCGCCCGAGAGCGTGGAGATGGAGCGCTTTTCAAAACCTTCGAGGTCGACGAGCTCGAGCGCGCGCTCAACTTTTTCCGCGATCTCCTTTTTGGAAAGCCGTTCTTTTTTGGTGTATTCCTTGCCCTCGTCGTTGCGGTAGGTATTCATGACGCGTTTGCATTTGAGCCCGAACGCCACGTTCTCAAATACGTTGAGGTGAGGGAAGAGCGCATATCGCTGGAAAACGGTATTCACCGGTCGTCGGTTGGGCGGAAGGGTGGAAATATCTTTTCCGCTCAGAAGGATCTTTCCGCTCGTGGGAAGATCGAATCCGGCGATCATGCGAAGGGTCGTCGTCTTGCCGCAGCCCGAGGGGCCGAGAAAGGTGATGAACTCACCTTTGTTGACGTAGAGATTCACATGATCGATGACGAGGTTGTCGTCGTAGTACTTGGTGACGTCCTGAAGCTCAATGATGTGCTCTGCCATTTCATTTCTCCTGTATATAATGTATATCCTAAAAATTGGGCGGGGTAGAGATCCAAAGGAATTTCGCTTTGCCTTTTCCTTTGTTGAATATGCGGTGTTCGCGGTTTGCCGTAAAGTAGAAACTTTCTCCTTTTTTTGCGATGTGCGCCTTTCCCCCGCACACGATCGCAATGCGTCCTTCGAGCACGTACCCGAATTCCTCGCCGTCGTGGGGGAAGTCGATCTGTGTGGATGCCTCCGCCTCGAGCTCGACGAGAACGGGCTCCATCATGTTTTTCTGGGCGTTGGGGATCACCCAATTCCAGACCATGCCGTCCGAACGCTTTTCGATGTACTCGTCCTGGGTAAAGACGATCTTTTCTTCCGCGTCTTCGCGGAAGAATTCCGCGAGCGTCGTGCCGAGTGCGTTGAGAATGTCGACGAGCGTTGCGATGGAGGGGCTTGTCAGATCGTTCTCAAGCTGGGAGATGTAGCCCTTCGTCAGTTCGCATCGGTCGGCGAGCTCTTCCTGCGTGAGGTTGTACTGCTGCCTCAGATCCCGAATTTTTCCGCCTAACTGCATAAATTCTCCTTGCGCGGAGTTTAATATTCATAAACTTTTGGTCGCGTTTTACGGAACTCTCGTAAAAATAAACGAAAAGTTTAATAAGAATAAACTCAACGCGTGCTATCATAATATAATGCGCGAGATATGTCAAATGTTTGAAGGCACAATTTTGAAATTTCCGAAAAATTTTTTTCACAAAAAAAAGCCCCGTGTAAACGGGGCGCTGCTGTGCGGAATGCCGCGACGGGTGCGAGATACATGAGGGGGGGGATGTGTCCTGCGCGGATGCGGAAGGGGACGGCAGAAATTCGGCACGCAAAAAGGGCGTTCGCCGAAAGCGGACGCCCTGCTTTTTTTCTTTCAGAACTTACGCGGAGATGGAGGCGAGCTTCTTTGCAAGCTTTGCCTTTTTATTTGCGGCGTTGTTCTTGTGCAGGATGCCTTTGCTTGCCGCAGAATCGATCGCCGAAACCGTCTCGGGATAGAGCGCGTTTGCAGTCTCCTTGTCGCCGGCTTCGACTGCCGCAAGGAACTTTTTGATGGTCGTCTTGAGCGCGGACTTGATCATTTTGTTCTCTTTCGTCTTTTTTTCGGTAACCAGCACGCGCTTTTTCGCAGATTTGATGTTGGGCACGATTATTTACTCCTTCCAAATGGCTTTATTCTTGATAACCTTTGCTATTTTAGCATAAAATACAGTGCTTGTAAACTGTTTTTCGTCGTTTATCACAAAAAATTTTGGGAAAAATACGCAAAGCGGAGGGGGCGGAACCGTGGGAAGAAAGATGCGCGTGGGAATATTCGACAGCGGCGTCGGCGGGCTGACCGTGCTCGGGGAATGTCTGCGGAAATTGCCGGACTGTCTTTTCTATTATATAGGGGACAATGCGCATGCGCCTTACGGGAGCCGCGCAAAGGAGGAGATCGAGCGCTTCGTCTTTGCTGCGCTCCGCCGTTTTGCACGCCTGCGCGTGGACGCGGCGGTGCTTGCCTGCAACACCGCGACCGCCGTCTGCGCGGAAGAGGCAAGGGCGGCTTTTCCCTTCCCCGTGATCGGCATGGAGCCCGCCGTCCGACCCGCCGCTTTGCAGTGCGGGCGCGTTCTCGTGCTCGCAACGCCCGTTACGGCGGAGAGCGAACGCCTCCGCCGGCTCGTTGCGCGCTATCCCGAGACCGCGTTCACGGTGCGCGCGCTTCCCGATCTTGCGGGGGCGATCGAGCGCGCGCTGACCCGCGGAGAACGTTTGACCATTTCTGACCACCTCCCGAAAGGGGAGTATGACGGCGTGGTGCTCGGGTGTACGCATTACGTCTTTTTTCGGGATGAAATCGCCCGTTTTTACGGCTGTAAGGTGTTCGACGGCGGGGAAGGAACGGCAAACAGGCTGCAAAGCGTACTTTCCCGCCGCCTGCGCATATCAGATTTTGGGACGGATGACCACCTGCGACCCGAACAAAATCCGAACATTTGTTTTACAAAAAATTGCAAAAGAATGGCGAAAAAGGGGGTATTTTTCCTCGGAAATAGCCATAAAATCAATGAATCTGTC
>DBGBVX010000034.1:0-4673 GCA_048370055.1 Candidatus Gallimonas sp.
TTCATAAAAGCGTTCAATTTTCCTTTTTGGGCGGTTTTCCCGCATACGTATACAGGGTGCATGTTAACTTTGCGTTAAAAATATGTCGCTTTTTTGTAACCTTTCCGCCAAACGCACGTTCGGCGCCGTCGTATCCCGAAAGAAAGACACAACTCCAATCGGGCAGGGAGCGGTACACTTTTCCGAAGTCTTTGTAGAGCGACGTCAGGTCGCCTTTCAGCCGTTCTCCGTACGGCGGATTGGAAATGAGAACGCCGTAGCGCTCATCGGAAGCAAAACGGCGCATATCCTGTACGGCAAAACGGATGTCGCGCGCAACGCCCGCTCGACTTGCGTGAAAGCGCGCGATCTCGATCGCCTGCGGGGAGATATCCGCGGCAAAGATCGACGGAAGTTCTTCTCTGATCTCCCCCGCCTCCGCCTCCTCCCGCGCGTGCGCGAGCACTCCTGCGGGCGTACACTTCCATTTTATAAAGTCGAAGTCGCGTCGTTTCCCGGGGGCGATCCTGCGCATATAGAGCGCAGCTTCGATCGGGATGGTGCCGCTGCCGCAGAAAAGGTCTGCAAAGGGCTTTCCGGCGTGAAAAAAGGAGCTCTCCACCATCGCCGCGGCGGTCGTCTCCCGAAGGGGCGCCTCGTAGGTGCGCACGCGGTAGCCGCGCTTGTGCAGTCCGTCTCCCGAAGTATCGAGCGCAACGGTGATCTCGTCGCGGTAAATTTCGAAATTGACGACGGCGCGCTCTCCGCGTTCATCGAGCACATTGGTTCGGTATTTGTCGCGCAGGCGCTCCACGATCGCCTTTTTGATGACGCCGCCCGTCGTTTTGATCGCCATGAGCGCGCTCTCGCGGCATTTTCCGTCCATTAAGACGCGGGTGTGCGGCGTAAAATACTCCTCCCACGGGATGGCGCGAACGCCCTCGAAGAGCGCGTTAAAATCGGGGACGGAAAACTGCGCAAGCACCAACAGCACGCGTTCGCCCGCACGCAGGCGGACGTTCAGGCGCGCGATATCTTCCCAATCCCCCTCCAAGATCAGTCTTCCCTGCACCGCGGGGCAGTCGCCGTACCCGAGCGCGCGCAATTCTCTTTTTATGGACGCTTCGACGCCCGACGCCGCGGGAATACTCAGCTTCATACATCCTCCCATAATATGAAAACGGCGTAAAAAAGCGAACGCCTTGAAAAGGCATCCGCAGATTTACGTTCGCTTTACTGCTCGGAGACGGCGTCGGAGACCGTCGGAAGTTTTCTTTGCAGAAAACAGACGCGCGTATCGCCCTTGGCGCCGCGCATAATGACGTGCGGGCGCGGACGGTCAATAAGGCGCGTACTTTCGGGAGCGGCTTCCGCTTCTTCAAACTGCGCCGCCGGCGTTTCCTGCGCCGAGACAGGCGCCTCTCCGAGCGCCGCCTGCCCCTCCGCCTTCTCCTGCGGCTCGTCCGCCGTTTCGGGCGCCTTGTCGGCGGCTGCCACGGGGGACGCGGGCGATACGGGTTCCGCGCTCTCTTCATCCGCAAGCTCCTCGCCGAACTGCTCTTTTACGGGCGGCTCGGGCAGGAGCCATTCGGGGATGTGATCGGGCACGGGCGAGGACTGCATCTCTACAAGGCGGTTATGCGCCCGCGCGCACGGATAATCCTCCGTGCGGTTGCAATACCGGCAGCGCGCGTATCTTCCGCACATATCCGCGCGGATCTTCTCGCTGTTCTTCCATTTTACGACGTCGAGATATTCCTGTAACGCCTGCAAAGTCATAGTTTGCCTCCCCGCCTTTCCTGCAAGGCATATTTATGTATATATTATACCTTATTTTTGCATGCTTCGCAAGAGACTTTTTATAAAAAATACGGCGAAAACGATAAAAAAAATCACGCGTCGTACTCATCGAGGAAACTTCCGCGCCTGCCGCCCTTCCGCCAACCGACGATACAGTCGAGCGCAACGTTGTGCATGCTGCGGAATACATTGTCAGCCGCGTCGGGATTGCGCTCCTCGACGATGGCGAGCAGCTCCTTCATTTCGCGGCGTTTGCTCTCCTCTTCCTTGTCCGCCACGCGCTCGGTAAAGCGGCAGGCGCAGTTGAGGAAGGAAAGCCCGTTGTACGCCGCCCACGCGACGATATCCCGCTCGCGCACCGCATACAGGGGGCGGATGAGCTCCATTCCCGCATGACTCGTGGAACGGAGTTTGGGCATCATCGTCTTGATCTCCGCGCCGTAGAACATGCTCAGAAGCGTGGTTCCCACGACGTCGTCGAAATGATGCCCGAGCGCGATCTTGTTGCAGCCGCACTTTTTGGCAAATTCATAGAGATACCCGCGGCGCATGCGCGCGCACAGATAGCACGGGGAGCCCGTATCCAAACTGTCTACCACGGCAAAGATATCGCTCTCGAAGATGCGGACCGGCACCCCCATGCGCTCGGCGTTCTCCTGAATACGCGCGCGGTTCTGCGGCGCGTATCCGGGATCCATGACGATAAATTCAAGATCGAACGCGACCTCGCCGTGCCGCTGCAACTCCTGCATGCACTTTGCGAGCAGGAAGGAATCCTTCCCGCCCGAGATGCACACGGCGATCCTGTCGCCTTCGCGCACGAGCTGATAGCGCTTTACGCTCTTGATGAAGGGGCACCACAGTTGCTTGCGGTATTTTTTGATGATGGAGCGCTCGATCTCGGAAAAGCTCATCTGTCCGCTCCGCTTAAAAATGTATGCGCGGAATACGCGGCGACAAGCCCCTCGCCCGCGGCTTTTGCGTACTGATAGGGCCTGCCCGTCACATCGCCCGCGGCAAACAGCCCCGCAATGTTTGTAGAGCCGTCGCGCGCGGTTTTCACGGCGTCCCCCTCCGTTTCAAGTCCGCCGACCAAAGCGGCGGGCGGCGCGGAGTTTTTCAGGAAAAACACGCCGCTCACGGGGAGTTCTCCCTCTTTCAGGAGCAGCCGCTCCACGCGCATACTTCCCTCGACGGCGCGCGGCTTTTCCTCGTGAACGATAACATTCTCCGCACGGAACGATGCGTTTTTATAGAGGCAGAAGGCATGGACTTTTTCGGCAAATCCCGCAAGATATTCCACCTCTTCGGCAAACTTTTCCGCCGCGACCACCGCGGCGATCGTCTTGCCGCGGTAGAGCGCGCCGTCGCATACGGCGCAGTAGCTTACGCCGCGCCCCAAAAATTCGCGTTCGCCCTTTACGGCGCCCGCCGTTTCGACGCCCGTGGCAAGGATGACGGTTTTCCCCTGATACATTTTCTCGCCCGCGGTGACGGTGAACGTCTCTCCCGCATAGATCCCGTCCGCACGCCCCTGCGTAAAGGCGATGACTTCATGCTCCATCTGTGCGCGCAGGCGCTCCGAAAAAGCCTTTCCGTCGCCCACGAACGCGGGGAAATTGCGCACATACTCGGCGCGCGTAAGTTTTTCGCCGAACATTTCGGCGCCGAGCCAAAGGCAGCTGCGCTTTAAGCTCTTTAAGGTGAGCGCCGCAGTATAGCCTGCGATGCCTCCGCCCACCACGATCACATCATACACATTGTTCTGCATGGCGCAAGTATAACATGCCGCCGCGCGCTTGTCAAGCGAGATCGACGCGCGCAAACCTCCTCGCTCCGACACGGTACGCAAAGTAACTGCAAATTATGTACGCCGCAATCCCGACGCCGAGGACGGGAAGCTGAAGAAGCAGCTCGCCCGCGGAGACGCCGTCCCAAAAAGCGATGGCGGGAATGTGTGCAAAGACCTCCATTACGACCATCACGATAAGCACGGCTACGACCGCCTTCAAAAACGACGACCCCGCCTTATATGCCGTTTTGTAAAACGCTGCGAAAAATACGAGATTGTAGAACCCGTAGGCAAGCAGCATACAGCCGTAATACGCGGCGTTTGCCTCGATGCCCGCCGCATTTCCCGAAGGAAAAATCATCACGCGCAAAAACGCAAAAGGAAGCGAGACGGCGATCTGACACAGCTGTGCAAGGCATACGAGCGCAAGTTTTCCCTTCACGATCTGCCGACGAGAAAGCGGCAAAAGCGCGGAAAAGAGTAAGTCGTTCGTCTCTCTTCCGTATTGAAATGTGATCATGCCTGCAAGACAGCCAAACAAAAATACCACGCCGTACGGATAATTCGGCACGATGACGAGCGCGCCGAGCGCGGTAAAAATATACAGTGTGGGATGAGCAGCAAGGCGCAGCTCCTTATAGATCAGCGCTGTCATACACGCCTTCCTCCTGCAAAAAATAATGCTCCAATGCGGATGTTCTCGCCAAATGGGACGTATTTGCATATTCTGCGTATTCCGCATCGCGGATGATTTTTCCGCCGCGGATATATACGACGCGGTCGGCGCACTTTTCAAGATCGGAAACGATCTGCGTGGAGAAGAGCACGGCACGCCCCTCCGCTTGCACGAATTCCCGCAGCATCGCGAGGATCTCCGCCCGCGAAACGGGGTCGAGTCCGCTCGTCGGTTCATCGAGGACGAGCAGCTTTGCACGATGCGAACAGGCGAGCGCAAGCAGAAATTTTACCTTCATCCCGTTGGAGAGTTCGCGAAAACGCTTGTTTTCATCGAGAGAGAACTTTGCAAGAAATCGGCGGTATGTATCTTTATCCCACAGACGGTAAAACCGCGCGTACACGTTTGCGATCGTTCCGATCTTTT
>DBGBVX010000035.1:0-37649 GCA_048370055.1 Candidatus Gallimonas sp.
TCTTCTATGGTAAAATGGTGGTAGTTCATACAGATCTCCTTTGACGTAAATTGGTTTCGCAACTCTATTTTACCACAGATTTGTATGAACTACTTTTTTTCTCCCTCATCTGTTGCACTTAATAGTATAATTCACCCCGCAGACAAAACCCCGCCCGCCGTTTTCACGGCGGGCGGGGTTGCGTTTATTCTTCTGCCGGCTCAAACCGACTGATCGGGATCGTAGGACGCTTTGAAGAGCTGAAGGTCCCTGATGATGGCGTCGCCGAAGCACTGCCGCAAATGATATGCCCAATCCTCCTGTACGTTATCGAGCGTACTCTTTTCGAGAATATCCGTGATCGCCCCCGCATCATCGGCTTTGATATCGCAGTCCTTCCAAAGATCGAGCGGCGTTTTGAACTGCATCACGCTTTTATCCGTTCGCGCCGCCGTCATGATCGGGCAGCTCTTGAACGCATTTTCATAGATCGCGTTCACGCTTGCGGGGATGGTGATCCGTTCGATCCCGCAGTTGAGAAACGCCTCTTCCCCGATCGTCAGAAGGGTATCGGGCAGCGTGATCTCTTTGAGCATTTCACAGTTTCTGAACGCCCCGCGGGAAATGATCTGCACGCCGTTGCCGTCTTTTGTTTGGAAAACGACTTCTTTCAGCGGACATTCCTGCCACGATGTTCCGTCGTCGCCGAAGGCGAATTTTCCGATCCTCTTTACCGAAGAAGGGATGGTGACCGATTCGATTTTCAGATCCTGAAATGCGTAGGCGCCGATCTCTTCAACGCTTCCGTCGTCCGGAATCACGGAGTTGTTGAACGCCGTGTAAAGGATTTTCGTCTCTTTTCCGATGATGCAGTTTCCCCTGCCGATAAAATTCGGATTCTCCTCGTCGATAACGACGTTCCCGATCTCGGCAAACCCGAACGTTTCGGAAAGCGCCGATCCGATAAGATAGCTTTTCAGTTCCTTCCCGATATACAGATCATCGATCTCGGCGTAATGGAAGGACTTCCCTCCCAATTCTTCCGCAGAATCGGGCAGGCGCAGCTCCTTGCAGGCGATGGTGAAGAAGCACCAATCGGAGATCTCTTTGATGGAGCTGCCCTCTTCGAATACAAGTTTTCCGACCGCGGCGCCGCCGAAAGCCGCTTCGGCAAGCGTTGTAACGGTATTCGGTATCACAAGTTCGGCGATCGTATAATCGTCGGAATCAAAAGCATAGGAATCGATCTCCGTCACCGAAGCGGGGATCGTGATCGAGTCAAGATCTGCCTTCGCTTGATAGGAGGTGAAAATGCTGCTCCCGATCCCGACCTTTGTAACGGGTTTCCCCTGATAGGAAGCAGGTATCACGACATCTTTATCCGTACAATCCCACAAGCTCCACAGCGAATAGCTCCCGCCGTCGTCATTGAGCTTGAAATACAGCCCGTGCGAGCCGTTCGCCTGCTTATCCCACGCGTAACCGCACACGGTACAGACAAGATCGCCGCCGAAAACATGCTCCGCGGAGACAGTTTCGCCGCACGTATCGCACACATAGCTGTGTACGTCCGCCGAAATCGTATAGGTGATCGCGGCAGGTTTGCCGCCGAAATAAAGTTCGTACCCCGCAGCGGGTTCGTAGTATGCTTTGATGCTGTGCCAACCGTGCAGATCGCCCGCATAGCGCACCGTTTTGATGTTCTCCGACCCCTCGAACACATAGTAGTAAATATATTCCAAGCTTGACGGCAACGAGACCTCTTCAAGCGCGGGACACTCGGAAAATGCGTAATACCCGATGTACCGCACGCCCTCGGGAAGGGTTACCGACCGGAGGGAGGGATAGTACTTCCAAAACAGACAGCGGGCGAGCGTGACCGTGCCGGGACGGATATTTGCCGTCCGGATATCCGTTTCCGCGCCGACCGCTGCCGCGCCGATATAGAGGATCCCGTCCTGCCAATTCTCCCCGCGCGCGTAGTAAGCGGTCCCGCTCACGATATCCTTGCCGACCTGACCCAATCCCTCGCCGCCCGTCACCGTCTCCAATGCGGAACAGTCATAAAACGCATAGTTCCCGATGCTCAAAAGGCTCTCGGGCAGATCGACCGACGTGAGCGAAACGCAGTTGCGGAACATATAATCGCCGGGGTTGGTGCTCGTTTTGATGTGATTGCCGAGCGTGGTGCAGTTTTCAGAAATCTTCACGCTTTCCAACGCGGCGCAATCCTTGAAGATGTTTTTCTGCAAGGCGCTCAGCCCCGCGCCCAACGTAACGGAGCGCAGCGCCGTACACCCTTCGAAGGCGGAATTTCCGATCGAGGAGACGCTGTCCGGAATAAGCACGGAGGTGACGGTCGCGTTCTGAAAGAACGCCTTTTCGGAGATTTCCGTGACGGGTTTCCCCTGATGATAATAAGGGATGCGCAGCTGTCCGCCCGCAAACGTGCCGATGCCGCTCAATGCGTATGTATCCCCGTTCTCCGCAAAGGAAAGCCCTTCGGAAGGTGCGAGTTCGTAGCCGCATGCCCTGCAGACATTCTGCGCATCGAAGTCATGCACTTCCTCGATGGTTTCCCCGCAGGAACATACATAGCTGTGCCCCGTATCGGACGGCGTAAGCGAGGCGCCGTCGGGGCGGGCGTGCTCATGCGCTCGATACCCGCACACCGTACACACATCGGACGCATCGAACTTGTGCTCTTCCGTGACGGTGACCCCGCAAGAGCAGACGTATCCGTGCGTGGTCTGCGTGATGATATACTGCGTTCCTTCGGGCTTGGCGTGTTCATGCTCCTGCGGCTGTTCCGCCTCATACCCGCATACGTCGCACACGTTATCGCCGCCGAATACATGCGGCTCGGTGATCCGTTCCCCGCAGGAGCATATATAGCTGTGGGTCTCTTGCGTGCTCGTATACTGCGCGCCCGCGGGAAGCGCGTGCGTGTGCGCAGGCGGCTCCTGTTCGCCGCCGCATGCCGTCATGCCGAAGCACAGCGAAAGCGCAAGGAGCAGGGAAAGAAGTGTGTGGAATACTTTTTTCATGGGTTTCCTCCTCTGCGGGCAAAAAATAAGAGCGCTCCCAATCAAGGGAACGCCCGCAAAGTTGTATCCCTTAATTGTTTTGCGCTACAACCTTTTCTTTATGAAGGAAAAGAGGATACACCTATGCCATTGTGTAACCTTCAAAAAGAAATTATTCGGTTGTAGCGCATTTTCAGTATACCACATCTTCCGAAAAAACACAACATTTTCGGGCAAAAAAGCCGCGGCTGTGCAAACCGCGGCTTTTTTCCGTATGATCCTGACCGTACAAAACCCCGCCCGCCGTGAAAACGGCGGGCGGGATGCGTTTATTCTTCCGTTTGATCCTGACTTTCGTAGGGCATCGTTCCGGCGTGCGCGGCGGCGAGCTCCGCGCCCTCCGCGGGATGATCGGGTTCTTCTGCGGGCGCGGGCGCCGCGTCGGGTTCGCGCACGGGCGCCGCGGGCGCGGCGGGCAGGTTCGGAACGGCGGGCGCCGCAGGCGCGGCGGGTTTTTTCGAAGCGCCGTCCGCAAGAAGCTGCGCGAGCAGTTTTTTGACGGCGGGGACGCGCCCTTCGTAGACGTTCCCCGTAAGATCGATGGCATAGAGGCGGAGCGTGCGGAGCACTTTCCCCCGCTTCCCGTCCACCAAGAGCGAAAGGAGCTCCTCCCTTTCGAGGCGGAAACCGATGGAACGGCGCTGTTCGATGACGATGTGCGCCTTTTCGTCCAACCCCTCTTTCTGCCGGTACAGCGCCGTAAGGTTGAACGCGATGCGCCCGTTTTTGACGCCGAGCTCCTTGAGGGCGATCTCGCTGACCGATCGGTTCCCGATGGTGAGCGAAGCGTAGTCAGTGCGGTCGTCCACATCCGTCGCATACAGCCCGACGAATTTGAGCCGCTGCACGGCAAAGCGGTTCCTGAGCGTGAACACAAGCCAAAGCATGACGGCGAGCAGCGCAAGCGTGATGATGCCGAACACGAGTACGACGACGCCTGCATTCTCATTCAGCCACATATATCAACCTCCAAATACTTTCTCCGAAACGGTTTACTATATTATACCCTTATTTTGCGGAAAAAATCTTATTTTCTGCGCTTTTCACAAAAGGCGGGCGCTCGCAGCACGAACGCCCTGCCCGTTTGGGGGATATACGGCTTGTTACTTTTCGTCGTAAGTGAGATCGAGATACTCGTTGGGATCGACGGTCGCGCCGTCCTTGGCGATCTCGAGGTGCAGGTGCGCGCCGTCCGCCGCCTCGGAGCCGTATGCCTCGGCGACCGTACCGATGACCGCGCCCTGCTCCACCTTGGCGCCCACTTTGAGCGATTGGGTCGGCTCGACGAAGCGGTACGTCGTCGTGAGACCGTCGCCGTGGTCGATGGTGATGAGGTTGCCGAGCTCCTCGCTCAGGCTGATGACCGTGACGGTGCCGTCCGCCATGGCGTACACTTCCGTGCCCGCCTCCGCCGCGAAATCGACCGCCTTGTGGCGATAGATGAAGTTCGTCGTATCGTTGACATAGACGGCGTTATACTCCACGGAACACGTCTCCACCGCGATGGGGCGCACATAGGCGGGCGCCTCGGGCTCGGAAGGTCCCGTCGGCTCGTCGGGTTCGTCGGGATCGTCCTTGTTGTCATCGTCGGGATCGTCGGGCGTATCGATGGGCGGATTCTCCGCTACGTCGCCCCTGCCGTTCGTCGTGAACCATACCGTGAGGACGGTCGCCGCCGCCAAGAGCAGCACGCCCACGGCAAGCAGAATGTAGTAAATACCCTTTTTCTTTTTCGTGTTTTCTTCTTTCATGATGATGCTCCTCCGAAAACTTTGTATGTAGATGATGGACAGCCCGCGCGGCGTTTATACCCGCCGCCGCAAAATTTTTTTCGCACCCGTTGCCGCGGCGACCGCGCCCCTCTGCCCGCGGCTTTTCAGCTCCCGCCGAAGATGAGCGGCGTGCCGACCGCCGTCTGCTCCGCGCTCACCGCAATGTGCAGGTTGACGAGATATCCGCCGAGCGCGACGCCGCCGCCGAGACGGGGGGAATACAGATAGTAATTCACGACGCCGCACGCCTCCTCCGTAAAGCGGAGCTCTGCCGAAAACGCCTCTTTGAGCGCCTCGTACCTGTCGCCCGCATAGCGCACGCTCTCCCCCGCGACGGGCGTGAAGAGTTTATACAGTACGGGATCGTCGGCGCGGACGACGCCCGCCGAAGAGGACGCGCCCGCGGAAAATTCGTACCCCTCCCCGCCCGAAAATACGGGCGCGCGCCACAAGAGATAGCAGAACGCCCCTGCGGCGAACGCCGCGAGCACGGCGCATATCCCCCGCGCCCGATGCAGTTTTTTGCGCATAAAAAAACTCCTCCCGCTCTTTACGGAAGGAGTTTTGCCACAAAATTTCCCGTTTATACCTTTTTTGCTGCGGCGCGGCGCGCCGCGCCGATCACCAACCGAGCGTTTCGCCGCCGAGCACGTGGATATGCAGGTGATGCACCGTCTGCCCCGCGTTTTCGCCCTGATTGACGACGAGCCGATACCCGTCCTTCAGCCCCCATTCGTCCTTGTGCGCGGCGATCGTTTCGAGCATGCGCCCCACGAGCGCGGTGCGCGCGGGCGTGAGTTCGGCGAGCGTTGCAAAGTGCTCCTTGGGCACGCAGAGAAGGTGCACCTTCGCCTTGGGCTCGATATCCCGAAATACGAGCATCTCGCCGTCTTCGTACACCTTCGCGGAAGGGATCTCCCCCGCGACGATCTTGCAGAATACGCAGTTTTCCATAGTTCTATTCCTCCATGATTTCTTTTACGATCTCAGACATGCACCCGTCCTTTTTCCGCTCTGTGAGCTTGACCTCGTACATGCCCCCTTCCTTTGCGCCCTCGGCGTATACGCGGATGTAGTTCTCGGTATAGCCGCCGTCCTCCTCGAAGAGCGCCGTGAGCGTGCGCCCCGCAAAGCGGGAGAGATAGCGCTCCTCCGCCGCCTTCGCCGCCGCGAGCATGCGCGCCATGCGCTCCTTTTTGAGCGCCGCGGGAAGATCGGGCAGCTTTGCGGCGACGGTGCCCGCCCGCCGCGAATACGGGAACGCGTGCACGCGCGCGAGCCCCGCCTCCTCCACGATGGAGAGAGAATCCGAAAAGTCCTCCTCCTGCTCCGTCGGAAATCCCACGATGATATCCGTGGTGACGGCGGCGTCGGGAAAGTATTCATAGATGAGCGCGCACGCTTCAAGATACTGCGCGCGCGTATAGCGGCGGTTCATCTTTCTGAGCACGGCGTCCGACCCGCTCTGCAGGGAAAGGTGGAAGTGCGGGCAGACGTTGCCCGCCGCCCCGATCTTTTCAAGGAACTCCCGCGTGACGACGCCTTCTTCCAAAGAGCCGAGGCGGATACGCGCGGGGAGCTTGCCGAGGCGCAGCAGAAGATCGCCGAGGTCGGTATCGCCGTCGCGGTACGAGGTGATGTCGATGCCCGTGAGCACGATCTCGCGCGCGGGCATGTTCTCCGCCTCGCGGACGACGGCGTCCGCCTCGCGGACGACGGCGTCCGCCGCGCGCGACCGCGTGCGCCCGCGGAGATAGGGAATGAGGCAGTAGGAACAAAAGCGGTTGCAGCCGTCCTGTATGCGCAGAAAGGCGCGCGTCTTGGTCTGTTTGGGCGCGGGCAGCTCGCAGAACGCGCGCTCCTCTTCGAGAAAAACGCCCTCCCGATCGAGCAGTTCCAAAACGCGGTCCTTGTGCGCCGCCCCCGTGACGAGCGTTACGCCCTCGCGCGAGGAAAACGCCTCGGGATGGCTCTGCGCGGCGCATCCGCACACAATGACGCGGGCGGCGGGGTTGAATTTTCTGACGCGGGCGACCGCCTGACGGCTCTTTTTTTCCGCCTCGGCGGTGACGGCGCAGGTGTTGAGGATGTACACGTCGGCATAGCCGAGTTCGTCCGTCGCTTCATAGCCGCGCGCCTCGAGCGCCGCAAGGAAGGAGGCGCTCTCCACCTCGTTCACCTTGCAGCCGAGGGTAAAAACGCACGCCTTCATCCGAGTTCGCCCGCCTCGTGCATGATGACGGAGACGAGGGCGATCGCCGCCGTTTCGGCGCGCAGGATGCGCTTGCCGAGCGATACGCCGCAGTAACCGAGCCGCTGCGCGAGCGCGTACTCCTCCTCGGCAAATCCCCCCTCGCTGCCCACGACGGCGCAGACGGTCGCGCCGGTATCGATGATGTCCTCCTCCGTTTCGGAGATAAATTCACAGGCGAACAGCCGCGTGACGCACTCCGCGCCCGCGCGGAGCGCCTCTTCCAACGTCTCGTAATACTCCACCCGCGGCACGGAGGCGCGCAGGCACTGTTTTGCCGCCTCGCGCGCGACGCGGTTGAGGCGTTCGAGCTTGTTCTCGTTCATATAGGCGGAGCAGTAGCGCGAGGAAAACACCCCGATGCGGCTCACGCCCAACTCGGTCGCCTTCTGCACGACGAGCTCCGTTTTATCCCCTTTGAGCGCGCCGATGAGCAAAAACACCCACGTTTTCGGTTCGCGGTCGGAGACGCTCTCGCGCACGACGTGCACGGAGATGCCGCCCTTTGCGACCTTGGTGACGACGGCGGAATACTCCTTGCCGCTGCCGTCGAAGAGCGTGACTTCGTCCCCCTCGGCAAGGCGCAGGGCGTTCTTTGCGTGGCGGCTCTCCTCGCCGGAGAGCGTCATTTCGTCGGAGATATGTTCGGCAAAAAATCGCTTGGGTGCAGCCATAGTTACCTCTTATACACGAGCGCGTACCACTCGCCCTTGCGCGTCTGTTTTTCGAGCGTGAGCCCCTCGGCGCCGAACGCCTCCTTCACGAGGGGCAGTCGGTCTTCGATGATGCCGCTCAAAATGAGCGTGCCGCCCTCTTTCAGGTTTTTGGTCACGTCGGGCGCGAGACGCACCAAAATTTCCGCCATGATGTTGGCGAGCACGACGTCGCCCTTGATGTCGGCGTCGTCCAAAAGGTCGGAAAGAGCGACGACGACCCTGTCCTCCACGCCGTTCTTTTCGGCGTTGTGCGCCGCGCTCTCGACCGCCACGGGGTCGATATCGGTGAGATACGCGCGCTTTGCGCCCAACTTTGCGGCGGCGATGCCCAATATCCCGCTGCCGCAGCCGACGTCGATGACGGTATCCCCCTCTTTGAGCGCTTCCTGCAATGCCTCGAGGCACATGGAAGTCGTCTCGTGCTCGCCCGTGCCGAACGCCATGTTGGAATCGAGCAGGACGGTGACCTCGCCCGCGGCGGGGCGATATTCGATCCACTCGGGCACCACGACGACGCGCGCCCCGATATGCAGGGGGCGGAAGTGCTTTTTCCACACGTCGATCCAATCGTCGCCGTCGATCTCGCGGCGCGTCTCCTCGAGGGAGCCGAACGCAAGCCCGCCGCGCGCCTTCATCTCGGCGAGCTCTCTGCGGATGGCGGAAATCGCCGCGTCCGCGTCTGCGGGCTTTACGAAACACTTGACGAGGACGTCGCCCTGCGGCGCCTGCAGACTCTCGTCCATGTAATCCCAAAACACGCCGTTCTCGCCCTTGACGAGCGCAACGACGTCGCGGGCGTCGCTCACGGCGACCCCGCCCTCGGTATACTGCCACATGACGTCCGCAACGAGCTCGCTCGCCTCGGACGTGGTATGCACGGTAAGTTCGATGTACTTCATGCCTGTATTATAAATCTTCGGGAAACGCTTGTCAAGAAAAGGCGGGAAATATCGGCGCGATCGCGAAAAAACGCCCGCGTCTGCGGGCGTTTGAAGCTGATTTTTGCGCTCAGTAGGGATTTTTTCCGTAGAGCGCGCTCACGCTGTCGGCGTATTTTTTCGCCTTGTCGTACTGCCTGATATCAAGCGTTTCGGCTGCCTCGGCGATCTTCTTTTTCTGATCGCGCGTGAGGCGGGTGGGCACCTCGACGGTGACGCGGAGATAGAGATTCCCCGTGCCGCTGCGCGAGCGGATGCCCTTGCCGCGGATGGTGAAGGTGGTGCCGGACTGCGTGCCCTCGGGGATCTGATAATCGAAGGTATCGTCGAGATCGGGCACCTTGACGGTGCCGCCGAGCGCCGCCGTCTGAAACGGGATGGGCAGATCGACGTACAGATCCATGTTCTTGCGCTGAAAGATCTTGTGCGGCTCGACGCGGATGACGACGATCAGATCGCCGGGCGCGCCGCCGTCGGTGCCCGCCTGCCCGTAGCCGCGCTTGCGGATGTAGGAATTGGTATCCGCGCCCGCGGGGATGTTGAGCGTGAGCTTGGTCTCGCGGCGGATATAGCCCTTGCCCTTGCAGTCGGGGCATTTATCGGTGACGATCTTCCCGCGGCCGCCGCAGTCGGGGCAAGCCCCCACGCGCACCGTTCTGCCGAACATGGTCTCCTGCGCGTAGCGGATCTGACCCTTGCCGTTGCACTTGGAGCAGGTGCGGAACGCCGTTCCGTTCTTGGCGCCCGTGCCGCCGCATGCGGGGCATGGCTCGTTGCGGGAATAGGAGATCTCGCGCGTGCAGCCCTTCGCCGCGTCCATAAAGCTGAGCGTGAGCTGAAGTTGGATATCGTCGCCCGTCGTATCGCGCTGTACGGACGCGCCGCCGCCGAAGCCTTGGAAGATGCTGTCGAAGATATCGCCGAAGCCGCCGAACCCGCCGAAGCCTGCGCCGCCGCCCATGCCGCCCATGCCCCCCATGCCGGGGTGCTCCTGCTCATAGTCGTACGCGGCGCGCTTCTGCTTATCGGAGAGGACCTCGTTCGCCTCGTTGATCTCCTTGAATTTTTCCGCGGCGAGCTTATCGTTGGGGTGAAGATCGGGGTGGTATTGCTTGACGAGCTTTTTATATGCCGCCTTGATCTCCTCCTCCGTGGCGTTCTTGCTCACGCCGAGGATCTCGTAATAGTTTTTCTTATCTGCCATAACATTCCTCTATGACGGCAAAAAGCGCCGCAAGGTACCGCCCGCGCGCTTTTTGCTTTTTCGCGGCAGATGCCGCGAGCCCGAATTGATTTACTGATGGAACTCGGTGTCGTCCGAGCCGCCCGCCTGCCCGTCGGAGCCGGACGCGCCCTGCGCGCTGCCCGCAGCCTGCTGATACATCTTTTGGAAGATGGGCTGCACCTTCTGCGTGAGCGCCTCGAACGCCGCGTTGTACTTCTCTTCGTCGTCCGCCTCGAGCTCCTTCTTCGCCTCTTCGGCGGCGTCGGTCAGCGTCTTCTTCTCCTCTTCGGTGAACTTGTCGCCGTTGTCCTTGACCGCCTGCTCCACGGAGAAGATGAGCCCGTCGAGCTTGTTGCGCGCCTCCACTTTGGACTTGCGCTTCTTATCCTCTTCGGCGTACTGCTCGGCTTCCTTGACCGCCTTGTTGATCTCGTCCTCGGA
Organism: Candidatus Gallimonas sp.; assembly: GCA_048370055.1. GTDB lineage: Bacteria > Bacillota > Clostridia > Christensenellales > Borkfalkiaceae > Gallimonas. Next base: position 10,409 of record DBGBVX010000035.1, read on the forward strand.
AAGGTTCGTGGAGGAAGTGATGGTGATATCCGTGCTCTTGCCCGTGCCGAGATCCTTCGCCTCGACGTGCACGATGCCGTTGGCGTCGACGTCGAAGGTGACTTCGATCTGCGGCACGCCGCGGGGAGCGGGCGCGATGCCCGTCAGCATGAATCTGCCCATCGTCTTGTTGTCGCGGCAGAACTCACGCTCGCCCTGCAGAATGTGGATCTCCACGCTCGTCTGATTGTCCGCCGCCGTCGAGAACACCTGACTCTTTTTGACGGGGATGGTCGTATTTCTGTCGATCAGTCTCGTGAACACGCCGCCCAACGTTTCGATACCGAGGGAAAGCGGCATGACGTCGAGAAGGAGCACGTCCTTGACTTCGCCCGTCAGAACGCCGCCCTGAATGGCTGCGCCGATGGCGACGCACTCATCGGGGTTGACGCCCTTGAAGGGCTCTTTGCCCGTGATCTCCTTGACCTTTGCGACGACGCAGGGCACACGGGTGGACCCGCCGACGAGGATGACCTTGTCGATATCCTTGTAAGTAAGGCCTGCGTCCTGCATGGCGAGGCGCATGGGCTCCGCCGTCTTTTCCACGAGGTCTGCGATGAGCGCCTCGAACTTTGCGCGGGTGATCTCCATATCGAGGTGCGCGGGACCCGCGTCCGTCATGGAGATGAAGGGCAGCGAGATGGTCGTGGAGTTCATGCCGGAGAGCTCGATCTTCGCCTTCTCGGCAGCCTCCTTGAGTCTCTGCATCGCCATCTTATCCTTGGAAAGGTCTACCCCGTGGCTCTTTTTGAACTCTTCGACCATGTAGTCCATGAGCTTGTGGTCGAAGTCGTCGCCGCCGAGCATGTTGTTGCCGTTGGTCGCGAGCACTTCGAACACACCGTCCGAGATCTCAAGGATGGAGACATCGAACGTACCGCCGCCGAGGTCGTAGATCATGACCTTGCTGTTTTCCTTTTCCTTGTCAAGGCCGTAGGAGAGCGCCGCCGCCGTGGGCTCGGTGATGATACGCAGCACGGTGAGGCCCGCGATCTTGCCCGCGTCCTTGGTCGCCTGACGCTGTGCGTCGGTGAAGTATGCGGGGCAGGTGATGACGGCGTCCGTCACCTTGCTGCCGAGATACGCCTCTGCGTCCGCCTTGAGTTTGGAGAGGATCATGGCGGAGATCTCCTGCGGCGAATACGCCTTGTCGTCGATCTTCACCTTATAGTCGGAACCCATCTTACGCTTGATGGAGATGACCGTCTTATCCGGATTGGCGACCGCCTGATTCTTTGCCACGCGCCCGACGACGCGGGAGCCGTCTTTTTGGAACGCAACGACGGAAGGCGTGGTGCGGGAGCCCTCCGCGTTGGGGATGACGACGGGTTCGCCGCCCTCCATGACTGCAACGCACGAATTTGTTGTACCGAGATCGATACCGATAACCTTAGCCATAATATTTTTCTCCTTCTATATTCCCTTAAAATGATTTTTTATTTTGTGACGAGCACCTGCGCAAAGCGCAGCACCTTGCCGTCCTGCTCGTAGCCTTTCGCGTACACTTCGCGGATGATGCCGCTCTCTTCACCCTCATTGGGTTCGACCGCCATGATCGCCTCGCAGCGGTTGGCGTCGAACGGTTCGCCCACGGGCGCGATGACGGTGATCTTTTCGCCTTCGAGAAGTTTCTCGAAGTTTTTAAGCACCATCCCGATGCCCTGTTTGGTCTTTTCGTCGGCACACGCGGCGAGCGCGCGTTCCAAACTGTCCGCAATGGGGAAGAGTTTTACGACGACGTCTTTCCTGCCCTCGGTATACGCCTGCGAGCGGGCCGTTGCGGTGCGCTTGCGGTAGTTCTCGTACTCCGCCGAGACGGAATACCACTTCTTTTTGAAGTCCTCCGCGTCGGCGACCGCCTTTTCGAGCGCCGCTTTGAGCGTCTCTTCGGGCGAGGGCGCCTCGGGCTGCGCCGCTTCTTCGGGCTGCGCGCCTTCCGCTTCGTCTGCGCCCGCCGCGGGGAGTTCCTCTTCCGTAAGCTCCTCTGCGGGGACCGCCTCCTCTTCGGGGGCGGGTGTGTTGTTGTGATGTTTTTTCTTTTCGTTCACGATGATAACCGCCGTTTTCTTTTCGATCACTTTTAATATAATGTAAATTTGCCGACCTTAAACGCTTTTTACAAAATTCCGTAAAAATTTTTTGCGCATACTTTCTGCACGCGTCCCCGTTTTCGCCCCGCACAAAAAAAGCGTCACTGAGTTATGCCTTTTATTATAAATATAAATCACTCGCGCAAGGAGGCTGCGCCTCCGCCCGCGCCCTCAATTTGTCGCTTGCGACTTGCGGGAAAACGTGAGCCGCCGCGTGCTATACTGTTGCGAAAACAGCGGCGGCGAGAGAAAACCCGCGGTCAGCCGAAGGCGTATCCGCGGGTTTTCTCTTGATTTCACGGAAATTCTTTTCTTCAGTTCGAAAAGAATTTCGTGAACTCATTCAAATTTATACGTCGCGTGGAAGGAGTATTCCGCGCCCGCCTCGAGGATGGAGCTGCCCTTTTCGGCGTATTCGGGCACGTTGACGTTGTTGGGGATCGCCTGCGTTTCCAAGCAGAACCCCGCGCGCTTGCCGTAGAAGGCGCTCTTGCCCTGCTGATGCAGCCCGTTGCCCGCATAGAACTGTACGGCGGGCATATCGGTGTAGCACGTCATGCGGATGCCCGTTTTGGGGCTCTCGGCGGTCGCGAACTTCACATAGGTGCCGCACTTGTTGCGCAGAACGTAGCAGTGGTCGTACCCGTTTCCCTGTTTGAGGTCGATATCGTCGGCGTCGATCGCCTCGCCGATGGGACGGGGAGACCGGAAATCGAAGGGCGTATGCGCGACGCGGCGGAACCCGCCGACGGGGATCATCGTGGGATCGGTGGGCGTGATCTCGTCGCTCTCGATCTGCAGAATATTATCGAGGATGCTGCCGTCGCCCTCCCCGTTGAGGTTGAAATAGGCGTGATTGGTGAGGTTGACCGCCGTCTTTTTATCCGTTTCGGCGTGATAGAAAAGGCGCATCTCGCCGTTCTCGAAAATATACGTCACGCGCACTCTGAGCGTTCCGGGATAGTTCTCTTCGCCGTCGGGCGAGACGATGGAGAGGCGGAGCTCGTCCCCCACGACTTCGTGATCCCAAATCTTTTTGTTGAAGCCCTCTTTGCCGCCGTGCAGGTGATTGCCGCGGTCGTTGCAGTAGAGTTGGTACTTCACGCCGTCGATGGTGAGCTCGCCCTTGCCGATGCGGTTGCCGAACCGCCCGATGAGCGCGCCCAGATACCCGCCGTTGTTTTCGTACCCCGCGACGTCGTTATAGCCGAGAATGACGTCCGTCGGCGTGCCGTCTTTGGCGGGAACGACGATGCTTTGGATGATGCCGCCGAGATCGAGCACGGTCGCTCTCCTCTCGCCGTCGATGAAATCGAACGCGAGCACCTCGCGGCCGTCCTTTGTTTTACCGAAAACCCTCTTTGTGATCATAGACCTTTCCTCCTCACGCGCGAGCGCGAACTTTTTCATATACATCTATTATAGCACGCCCTGCGGAAAAAGTAAATATTTTTGTAAAAATTACCCAAGATAGGAATATGCAGAAAAAGTACGTTCCCCTTCTCTTCTTTTTCGCGCTCCTTTTGGTGTTCGCGGCGCACTTCGGCGCGCGGTTCGTGCTGAGCGAGTCCGCCTTTTCGCTCGCGTGCGCGCAGGAAAAACGCGTATACCTCACCTTCGACGACGGACCGAGCACGGTCGTGACGAACGAGATCCTCGATACGCTGCGGCAGGAGCAGATCAAGGCGACCTTCTTTATCGTGAGCGACCGCGTGGCGGGGCGGGAAGAGACGCTCAGGCGCATCGTCCGCGAGGGGCACACGGTGGGCGTGCACTCCGCGACCCACCGCTATGAGGAGATCTACGCCTCCGACGCGGCGCTCCTTGCCGACGTAGACGCCTGCGCCGCCGTCATCAGACGGGTGACGGGCGTTGCGCCCTGCCTGTACCGCTTTCCGGGAGGCGGATGGGACGCGACACGCAGGAGCGCGCTCCTCGAAGAAAAGGGGTACCGCGTCGTGCGGTGGAACGCCGTGTGCGGGGACGCCGCAGCGGGCGCGGCGGCGGACGCGCTTGTAGAGACGGCGATCGAGACCTCCCGCGGCAAGAACACCGTGGTGCTCCTGCTGCACGACAGCGCATACCGCAAGACGACGGCAGAGGCGCTCCCGCGCATCATCGGCTATTTCCGCGGGCAGGGATACGCCTTCTGCGCGTACTGATCCCCGTTCCACGCTTGGCGGCGGCGCGGTAGAGCGCGCCGAGCGGGAGCACGGCGAGCGAACACAGCGCCACGACGAGCCACTGCACGCCCGTGAGCGCCGTAAGGCGGAACACCGTTCTCAGGGGCAGCGAGAGCACAAGGAGCACGTTGACGAACACGCCGACGAGCACCGTTAAAAGCAGAACGCGGTTGGAGAAGAAATCTTTGAATCTGAGGTCGAACCCCTCGCCGCGCACGTTGAAGGCGTGCAGGAGCTCTGAAAACGACATGGCGACGAACGCCGCCGTCGTTGCGGCGCCGTTCCCCCAACGGTGCAGGAAAAAGACGTACATGGCGACGACGACCGCCGCCATCGCGCAGCCGAAAAAGATCATCGTGAACACCGAGCGGCGGGAGAATATCTCCTTATCGGAGACGGGCGGGCGGTCGAGCGCGCCCTCCGCGCGCTCCACGCCGAGCGCCAATACGGGGAGCGAATCGGTGATGAGGTTGAGCCACAAAAGCTGTGTGGAGGTGAGGAAATCGTACTTCCACAAAAAGAGGGTGGCGATGAACACGCACAGCACTTCGGCAAGGTTGGTGGAGAGGAAGAAGGAGACCGTTTTGCGCACGTTGAAAAAGACGTTGCGCCCCTCCTCCACGGCGCGCACCATCGTGGAAAAATCGTCGTCGGTGATCACGACGTCGGCGGCGTTCTTGGTCACGTCCGTTCCCGAGCCCATTGCAACGCCCACGTCCGCGCTCTTCAGAGCGGGGGCGTCGTTCACGCCGTCGCCCGTCATGGCGACGACCTCCCCCGCCGCCTGCCACGCCTTGACGATCTGCTGCTTGTGCCCGGGGGAAACGCGCGCATAGACGGAGTATCCCCTGACGCGCCTTCTGAACTCCGCTTCGCCCATCTCGTCGAGCTCGTCTCCCGTGACGACCTCGCGCCGCGCGGAGGCAATGCCGAGGCGGGAGGCGATGGCATACGCCGTTTCGGGGCTGTCGCCCGTGATCATCACCGTCTTGATGCCCGCGCGGCGGCAGGCGGCGACCGCCTCCTTCGCGCCCTTTTTGGGCGGATCGAGCATGGCGCACAGCCCGAGGAAGACGAGCGCCTCCTCCCGCTCCGTATCGCCGTAAGCGAAGCCCAAAACGCGCATGGCGCGGGCGGAGAACCCCGCCGCGCATTTCTGCACCGCGAGAAGATCGGCGGGCGTGAGGGCGCGCACCCCTTCGCGCGTGAGGATGCGCGTGCATTTTTTGAGCACGACGTCCGCCCCGCCCTTTACATACAGCCTCTGTCCCCTGCCGTCCGCCGCGTACACGCTCATCATCTTGCGTTCGGAGGAAAAGGGCGTGCCGCCGCGCGTCTCGAAGGCGGCATAAAACCCGAGGCGGTCGGCAAATTCGACGAGCGCGACCTCCGTCGGGTCGCCCACATACGCCCCCGCGCGCCCCTTTACCGTGTGGCATGCCCGCACGCAGCGCATGAGCTCCGCCTGCGGCATGGTGCCCGAAAAATGCTCGTCCTCGGACATGGGCGCGGCAAAATCGGTACGGAACGCCTCCACGGACATCCTGTTTTCGGTGAGGGTGCCCGTCTTATCCGAACAGATGACGCTGCACCCGCCCAAGCTCTCCACCGCCGAGAGCTTGCGCATGACGGCGCGCGAGCGCGCCATGCGCTGAACGCCAAGCGCCAAGATGACCGTGACGACCGCGCCCATGCCCTCGGGGATGGCGGCGACCGCGACGGCGACGGCGTTCATGACGTTTTCGAGAAAGCTCACGCGCCCCGCAAGGAGATTCCCCACAAAGAGGAGCGCCGCCACGATAAGCACCGTGACGGTGACGACCTTGCCGAGCTTGGCGACCGTTTTATCGAGCGGCGACGGTGCGGGTTTTTCCGCATGCAAAAGCGCCGCGATCTTGCCCGTTTCCGTATCCATGCCGACCGCCGTGACGAGGCAACGCGCGCGCCCGCGCACGCAGAACGTGCCGTAGTGCGCCGTGTTGGCGCGCGCCGAGAGCGCGCGTTTTCTGACGACGCAGTCCGTTTTTTTGACGGGTTTGCTCTCCCCCGTGAGCGCCGATTCGTCGCAGCGGAAATCTTCCGCCATGAGCACGCGGCAGTCGGCGGGGATGCGGTCGCCCTCCTCGAGCTCGACGATATCCCCCGCCACGAGCTCCTCGGCGTTCAGCCGCACGAGCTTGCCGTCGCGCACCGCCTTCGCCTCGCAAGCGGAGAGTTTTTTCAGCTTCTCGATGGCGGCGTCCGCCTTGTACTGCTGCAAAAACCCGACGACGGCGTTCAGGAGGATGACAAAGAGCAGGATGCCCGTATCGGCGAGCTCCGCCGTATCCTTCGTGATGAAGGCGAGCACCGCGGAGAGCACGGCGGCGCAGATGAGGATGATGGTCATAAGATCGGCAAACTGCGCGAAAAACAGCCCGAGCGCGCTCCGCTTTTTGCCCTCTTTGAGCACGTTGCGCCCGTGTTCGGCGAGCCGCCGCGCCGCCTCCGCCTGCGAGAGCCCGCCCTCGTCCGACGCGAGCGAACGTATGACTTCTTTTTTGGACAAAGCGTATTGTTCCATATCGCTATGGTATGAGGCGCACGCCCGCAATTATGCCACGTCCGCGCCGCGCTTTTTGCAGAGCGGCGCGTTTTTCCCGATGCCCGCAAGAAAATCAGGGATTGAAAATTAATTATTTTATCAAATACATCTTGACGGGCGGCTGTATCCGTGATAAAATGGTAAGGTCAGTGAAGGAGGTGTGAAATGAATTGTAACTTTTGCGGCACGGAGAACCCCGAATCTGCCGTATTCTGCAAACACTGCGGAAAACCCTTGAACGGAATGTACGTATGCCCCTCGTGCGGGCAGCAATCCCCCGCCGACGGCGCTTTCTGCATCCACTGCGGCGCGCGCCTGCAACCGCTCTCCGACGAGCCCGTACAGCTGAAGGACGAACCCGCGCCCGCACCGGCGGCGCAGCCGGAGACCGCGCCCTCCCCCGTCGCCGCGGAAGCCGGAACGCCCAAGCGCACGGGGGTATGGAAGAGCGTCCTTACATATGTGAGCGGCGCGGGCGCCCTGTTCGCCGCGCTCGCGGCGGTGATCTTCGTGTTCTGCATGAGCGTGACGGTGAGCGGAGATCTGAGCGACATGATCGGCGCTTTCGCCGATATCACCGATTCAAGCATCTACTATTACTTCGGCGACGCCTATAAAGACATCGAGACGGCGCTCGCCTCGTTGGAGAGCTACTCGGGCTTTGCCGAAACGTCGCTGTATCTGCCCGTTATCTTCGGCACCGTGATCGCGGCTTGCTCGATCGTCGCCGTGCCCGTGCTCTTTATCGTCACGCTCGTGCGCTACCTGAGAAACATCGCGGGCGCCACGGAAAAGACGGCTGTGTGCCCTGCGGTTTGGACGTACGCCGTGTTCGTGATCTGCGCAGTGCTCTTTCAGGCGGTGAACGCGATCCATTTCGACGCCATGAGCTCGATCACTTCAGGCGCCTCCATGCGCGTATCCGCAGGGACGGCGCTCAACGGCGCGACGACGGCGGGCATCGCCATCGGCGCGGTCGGCATTGCGATCGCCGTCGTATGCAGCGCCGTGTGCTGCGGAAAGCAGAACGCGTGCGTTTCCGCCATTCTCAGATACGCGTTTGCCGCAGTCGGCGTCGTACTGTTTGCCGTGATGTTCTCGCTCATGGCGGGCGGGCTCGCACAGCTCACCGTAAAAGATTCGACGACAAGCCTGACCGTATCTTCGGGATTTTTGCAGGCGCTCGGCATTGCGGGCGGGATCGACCTCAGCGCGCAGGGCGGCGTCGTGGAAGAATACTCCGCCGAATGTTGGCAGATCTTTGCGTATTCCGTCGTCGGATATGTCGCGCTCATTGCGCTCGCCGTGTTCGCCATGGCGGCGTTCTCCTCTGTGCTCAGCGGCGTTTACGCCGGAAAGCTGCGGCGCGGGCGCATCATTGCGTTTGCCGCCCTCTCCCTTGCCTGCGCCGTTTTGGTGACCGTATTTGCCTTCCTCCTCGGGCAGCAATTCGTGACGCTCCTCGGCGCGTCGTCCGTCGATCCTTCCATCTCGTCGGGGGCGACGGGCGCGATCGTGCTCGCGGTGCTCGGCGCGATCGCCCTCATCGCGCTCATCGTGTATGCGGTGCTCCCCGCCGCTAAAGAAAAAGACGAGGCATGACCCCGTAAAAACAGGGCGCCGCGCGGGAATTTCGCGCGGCGCCCCTTTTGGCGCTCAGACGAACGCCCCCCGCGGAAGGACTTCCGCGGGGGCGTTTATCGATAAAATTTTACTTATACCCCGTACTGCGCGCGGTACGCCCGCATCGCGGCAAGATGTTCTTTGCCCGCGATGACGCCCACCTCGATCGCCTCGATGATGTCCTCCACCGTGACGATGGAATACACCTTCACGCCGAACTCGTCGAACGCCTCCTGCACGGCAGACTTTTCGCCCGTGCCCTTCTCCTGACGGTCGACGGAGATGATCATGGCTGTGATATCCACGTCCGCTTCCGCCTTGATCTTGGGGAGCACCTCCCTGAGCGCCTTGCCAGACGTCATGACGTCCTCGATGATGGCGACCTTATCCCCCGCCGCGAGCGACTGCCCGACGAACATGCCGCCCTCGCCGTGGTCTTTAACCTCCTTCCTGTCGAAGCAGAACCCGACGTCTACGCCGTGGTTCTTGGCGAGCGCGATGGCGGTGGCGACGGCGAGCGGGATGCCCTTATAAGCGGGACCGATGAGCGTTTTTGCGTCCACCTTGTGTTCAAGGAAGCACTCCGCATAGTACTCGCCGAGCGCGGCGATCTGCGTGCCCGTGCGGTACTTGCCCGCGTTGATGAAGTAGGGCGCCTTCCTGCCGCTCTTGAGCGTGAAATCGCCGAAGAGGAGCACCTCGTTTTCCACCATGAACTGAATAAACCGCTGTTTGTACGATAACATGATATTTCTCCTTTCAGTTTAATTGCAAAGTGTCCGTCAGTTCCGAGACCTTCCCGACGCCGTGCTTATCGCACCACTCGTTGAGCCCCGCGATGATCTTGGGGCAGGCGCGGGTATCGGTGAAGTTCTGCGTGCCGACCTGTACGGCGGCGGCGCCCGCCATCATAAATTCGACGGCGTCCTCCGCGCAGGTGATGCCCCCCATGCCGATGACGGGAATGGAAACGGCGTGCGCAGCCTCGTAGACCATGCGCACCGCGATGGGCTTGATGCCCGCGCCCGAGACCCCGCCCGTGTTGTTGGCGAGGATGGGGCGGCGGCGCTCGATGTCGATCGCCATGCCCGTGAAGGTGTTGACGAGGGAGAGACAGTCCGCGCCGCCCCGCGCCGCCGCCTGCGCGTTCGCCGCGATGCTCTCCACATTGGGCGAGAGCTTGACGATGAGCGGCGTATCGGGGCACTTCGCCTTGGCGCGCGCCGTGACCTCCTCGATCGCCTCGGGTCGGATGCCGAACGCCATGCCGCCGCACTTGACGTTGGGGCAGGAGATGTTGAGCTCCAAAAAGTCCGTAAGCCCGTTGAGGCGCGCGCAAACGCCCTCGTAATCCTCTATGGTGCGCCCCACCACGTTGGCGATGACGCACGTCTTTTCTTTGAGCCACGCGAGGTCCTCGGCGATGAACTTTTCCACACCCGGGTTCTGCAGCCCCACCGCGTTGAGGATGACGCCGCGGCTCTCGGCGATGCGGGGCACGGGGTTGCCCGCCCACGGCACGAGCGCGATGCCCTTCGTCGCGACCCCGCCGAGGCAGGAAATATCGTATATTTCGTCGAACTCACGCCCGAACCCGAACGTGCCCGACGCAGTGATGACGGGATTTTTCAGCGTTTTCCCGCACAGCGTTACCGAAAGATCAGCCATTGTTTTCTCCTTGAATTTTTTCCTTCCCGCGTCATTCCGCAGAGCGGGGTCCGCCGTGGGCTTCGATGATATCGTTGAGGCGGGCGAACAGCTCCTTGACGTCCTCGACGTAGTTGCAGGAGAGCACCGTTCCGTTTTTGAGATAGAAGAAAAATTTCCCCCACGGGTAGACGGTGTGCCGCACGCGGGCGCGGCGGTAATCGATGCGCGCGATATCGGCGATCGGGAAGCGCCTGCCGCGGAAGAGGAAGGTCTCCCCCTCCAACACGAGCACGGTCTCCGGCACGCAGCAATAGCGCACGATGACGAATACCGACCAGAGCGCGAACGCCGCGCCGATGGCGACGGCGATCCACCATACGGCGCCGCTCTCGCCCTCCGAAACCATGAATCCGACGCCCACCGCCGCCAGAATGAGCCCGACGACGAGCGAGACGACGTACAGCGAAACGACGCCCGCGGCGCGTTTCGCAACGATCTCCTGTTCCATTACTCCTCCTTTGCGGCGTATTCGTACTTGAGCGCGATAAGACGATCCTGTACGCGGTCGACGTTCGCCACATAGTCACATCCGAGCGTTCCGCCGTCTTTGAGGAAGATCGTGAGCTTTCCCCAGCTCTGCATGCCGTACCTGCCGCGCGCATGGCGATAACGGACGTCTTCGATCGCGGAGAGCCTGACGCGCTCGCCCAAAAATACGAGCGTATCTCCGTCGCGCACCGCGATCACCTTGGGGATACGGCTGAGGCGCACCAATGCGCGCACCGCAAACACCGCCGCGACAACGGCGACCGCGCAGACGATGCCCACGAAAATGATCGCCATGCGCCCGATCTCCCCGAACGCCCAGAAGGAGGCGACCGCAAAGGCGGCAAGGATGACGAGCACAAGGATATTCGACAGGACGATCCCCGTTTGGCGCTTGGCTATGATCTCTTCTTCCATCGTTTACAGCACCACGTCGGAAATTTCGAATACGGGACCGTCTTTGCACACGCGGGCATGCGCGCCGCCCGTCGTCTCGCAGACGCACACGAGGCACGCGCCGATGCCGCAACCCATGCGCTCTTCGAGCGAGACGTAGGTGGGCACGCCCTTGCCCTCCATGGCGACTTTGAGCGCGCGCAGCATGGGCGTGGGCCCGCATGCGAGGACGACGTCGGGCTTGACCTCGTCGTATTCGCGCATAAACGCCTGCACCGCCGTGCCGTGGAAGCCGAGCGAGCCGTCGTCGGTGGCGATGACGAGCTTTTCCCCGCGCTGAAGTTCGTACTCCATGCACAGCGCGGCGCGGTTGCGGAAGCCCATGTACGAATAGATCTGTTTGGTTTTATAATACGCGCGGATCGCGGAGACGAGCGGGAAAATGCCCACGCCGCCGCCCACGACGGCGACTTTCTTCTCCGAATCCTTTACATAAAATCCGTTGCCGAGCGGCAGCAGGACGGAGAGTTTTTCGCCCGCCTTGTATTCGCGCGCGAGCGCCCGCGTGCCGCTTCCCTTGAGGCGGTAACACACGGTGATGCGCTCCCCTTCCGCCTTGCATACGGCGATGGGACGGCGGAGCGGGAATCCGCCCACGCCCACCATGCAGAACTGCCCGGGACGGACGGCGATCTCGTCCTCCGTGGCAAAGGTGAGCATATAGACCTCGTCGGCGATGCGTTTGTTTTCGAGCACCGTTGCAGTTACTTCGCGCATATTTCCCCCAATACGGAAAGAAGATCCGCCTTCATGGCAAGGCACGCCGCGCGCGCCGCCGCCCAAAACGTTCCGCCGTTCTTTTTATACGCGGTGAGGATGCCGCGCGAGTTGTTGACCACGCCGCCAAGGCCGTTTGCGTCGAAGCAGTTTTTGAGCATCTCCGCCTTGCCCCCCTGCGCGCCGTAGCCGGGGATGAGGAAGAAGGTGTGCGGAAGGCGATCGCGCAGGATCTTTGCCTCGGCGGGATGCGTTGCGCCCACCACCGCGCCGACGGCGGAATAGCCGTAGGCGCCCACCATGTCCGAACCCCAACCCTCGACCATGTCGCCCATGCACTCGTACACGGTACGCCCGTCGGCGAGCTTCAGATCCTGCAATTCGCCCGACGAGGGGTTGCTCGTTTTGACGAGGATGAAGAGCCCGCGGTCGTATTTTTTGCAGTCGTCGAGGAAGGGCTGCACGCCGTCGGTGCCGAGATAGGCGTTGACGGTGAGGAAGTCGCACCCCGCAACGGAGACGTTCTTTTCCCCGAGCGCCGTTTCGCCGAGGTACGCCGCGGAATAGCGCCCCGCGGTGGAGCCGATGTCGTTGCGCTTGCAGTCGGCAATGACGACGAGCCCCATCTCCCTCGCGTAGGCGACGGTATCGAGAAACGCCTGCACGCCCGCCGCCCCGTACTGCTCGTAATAGGCGATCTGCACCTTGACGGAGGGCACGATATCGTACACGCTGTCGATAAGCTTTTTGTTGAAGGCGAGGATGGCTGCCGCCGCGCCTTCGCACGTCGTCACGCCCGCGCGCATCTCATCGGGCAGGTAGTCGAGCTGTGTATCCAACCCCACGCAGGTGGGGTTCTGTGTTTCGATGATTTTTTCAATGAGTTTATCGATGATCATGCGTATATTCTCCTGAAAAATTTACTTGATATAAAAGCATGAAGCGGGATTTCTTGAACAGTCGCTGCAAGCAATGGGTTGTCTCTCAATCTCACGACTTTTTCTTTCATCAGTTTGAAAGAAAAAGTGTGAATCTAGTCGCGGTATTTTACATCTCCGTCGACGATCGTATACTTCACCTTCCCGTAAACTTCTCTGCCCGTAAACGGCGTGTTTTTGCCCTTGGAGACGAAGTCTTTCGGGTCGATCGTCCACTTTTCGTTCAGATCGACGACGGTGAGGTCGGCGGGCTGCCCTACGGCGATCTCGCCGCCCTCCAAACCGAGGATGTGCGCGGGGTTGGCGCTCATCTTCGCGGCAAGTTCCGGAAGGCTGAGCGCGCCGCCGCGGACGAGCTGCGTATAGGAGAGCGCAAACGAGGTCTCCAATCCGCTGATGCCGAACGCCGCGAGCGCATACTCCACGTTTTTATCGTCGAAGTGGTGCGGGGCGTGGTCGGTGACGATGCAGTCGAGCGTGCCGTCCTTCAGCCCCTCGATGATGGCGAGCCTGTCTTTCTCTTCGCGGATGGGCGGATTTACCTTGGTGTTCGTATCGAACGAGGCGATCACCTCGTCGGTGAGCGTAAAGTAGTGCGGGCAGGTCTCCGCCGTGACCTGAACGCCGCGCGCCTTTGCCTCGCGGATGAGCTGCACGCCGCTGTGAGTGGAGACGTGGCAGATATGCACGGGCAGCGAGAGGCTCTCGGCAAGGCAGATCTCGCGCGCGATGATGATATCCTCCGCCGCGCGGATGCTCCCTTTCAGCCCCGTGAGCGTGGAGTAGTAGCCTTCGTTGACGACGCCGCCGTCCACGAGCGAGCTGTCCTCGCAATGGCACAGGCACTTGAGCCCGAAGTCCGCCGCGTACTGCATGGCGTTCGCCATGATCTTTGTGGAGGGGACGCTCTTGCCGTCCTCCGAGATCGCGACGGCGCCCGCCGCCTTCATGCCGCCGATGGCGGCGAGGTTGTTCCCCTCCTGCCCCTCGGTGATCGCGCCGACGGGGTTGACCTTGCACAGCCCCACCTCCTTCGCGCGGTTTTTGATGTAGGAGACGACGACCTTGTTATCGGTGACGGGCTTGGTATTGGGCATGCAACACACCTGCGTGAACCCGCCCTTGACGGCGGCACGGCTGCCGCTTAAAATATCTTCCTTCTTTTCAAATCCGGGCTCGCGCAGATGCACGTGCATATCGATGAGCCCCGGCAGCACCGTGAGCCCCTTGCAGTCGACGGCGTCCTCGCCGCAGAGCCCGCGCCCGATCTCGGCGATCCTGCCGTTTTCGACGCGGATATCAACTTTTTTCACGCCGCCTTCCATGACGACTTCCGCATTTTTGATGATCATTTCAAATTTCCTCCTTTGTGAGCAGGAAGAGGATCGCCATTCTGACCGCAATGCCCGAGAGCACCTGTTCCTCGATGCGGCTCGTATCGCCGTCGATGAGCCCGCTCGTGAGCTCCACGCCGCGGTTGACGGGCCCCGGGTGCATGACGAGCGCGTTCGGCTTTGCATACTTCATGATCTCTTCGTTCACGCCGTAGAATTTGGCGTATTCGCCGAGGGAAGGGAAATTGCCGCCGTGCTGACGCTCGAGCTGGATCCTCAGTCCCATCACGACGTCGGCGCCCTCCACCGCCTCCTCGCGGGAGCGGCAGACGACCGCACCCATTTTATCGATGTCCGTCGGCATGAGGGTGCGCGGGGCGAACATCTTCACCGTCGCGCCCATCTTCCGAAGCCCGAACAGGTTGCTCTTCGCCACGCGCGAATGGCGGATATCGCCCATGATCGCAACGGTGAGCCCCTCGAGGGAGCCGAAATTCTCGCGCATGGTGAGCATGTCCAAAAGCGCCTGCGAGGGGTGCTCGTTCATGCCGTCGCCAGCGTTGACGACGTGCGCTTTCACCGTCTTTGCAAGCAATACGGGCGCGCCGCCCATAGGATGGCGGATGACGATGACGTCGTTCTTCATCGCGTCGAGCGTCTTGCCCGTATCGACGAGCGTTTCGCCCTTCTGCACGGAGGAGGACGACGCGGAGATATTCACGACGTGCGCCCCCATGTACTTTGCGGCGAGTTCGAAACTGCAGCGGGTGCGCGTGCTGTTCTCATAGAAGAGCGTCGTGACCGACTTGCCCTGCAGATGCGGCAGTTTCTTGATGTTCTGGCGGAGGAGCTTCTTCATGCTCATGCCGACGGTGAGGATCTCGTCGATCTCCTCGGCGTCGAGCTCGTAGAGCCCCAAAACGTCCTTATGTTTCAACATCGTCATCTCCTTATGATCGTCAGCGCGTCCTCCGCCGCCCCGAGTTCGGCGAATTGTACGCTGATGTATTCCTCTTTGGATGTGGGCACGTTCTTGCCCACGAAGTCCGCCCGCACGGGCAGTTCCCGCCCGCCGCGGTCGACGAGCACCAAAAGCTGTATCTTCGCGGGTCTGCCGAGGCGGAAGAGCGCCTCGATGCCCGCCACGGCGCTCCTGCCCGTATGCAGGACGTCGTCGCACAGCACGACCGTCTTTTTATCGAGCGAAAACCCGAGTTCGTTCTTCTCGGCATCGGGCAGGATGAACGCCGATACGAGATCGTCGCGCGTCATGGCGATATCTAACCCCGCGCAGGGCACCTCGCCCCGCCCCGACGCCGCGAACTCCCTTTGCAGGCGGCGCGCGACGACCTCGCCGCCGCGCTTGACGCCGACGAGCGCCACGTTCGCGAGCCCCTCGTTGCGTTCCTCGATCTCATGCGAGAGCCGCACGATGCTGCGGCGCATGCCCTCCGCGTTCATGATGACGGGCTGATTTCCCGCTTGCTTCTCCATACCCTTTCTCCCGACGCACAAAAAAAGTCTTGCGGACGATATGCCGCAAGACCGTTTCATCTGAGTAAAACATAAATGAAGCAAGGCGTCTTGTCGGCATCTCTGTGCCGCTCTTAAAGAACTGCTCTTGCAATCAGTATAGCACACCCGCCCGCAAAAGGCAAGAGTTTCAGTCAATTTGGGTGAGAGAAAATTTCGCCTTGTCGCAGGAAGTGAGAAAGTACTCGATCCCCGCTTTCTCGCACTTCAAGGGGAAATATCCGCTCCCGTGCAGATGCCCGAATACTACCTTATTCACGCCGTTCTGCTCAAAGAGCTCGGTAAACAGGGTATCCTCCTTCTTCACGTTGAAGGGCGGATAGTGGATGAGCGCGATGAGCGTATCCCCCTCTTCGCGCACCTTCTTCACTTCGTGAAAAGCGAGGCGGAAGCGCTCCGCTTCGCGCAGGTACAAGGCGCGGTCGCGTTCGGTATAGTCGGCGCTGCCGGGGCACGTCCATCCGCGCGACCCCGCAATGACGTATCTGCCGATCTTCACGCAGTCGTTCTGCAAAAAAAAGAAGGTATGATCGGGCGCGGCGTTCCTCACGCGCGTGATGCCGTTCCACCAATAATCGTGATTGCCGCGGATAAACACCTTTCTGCCTCTGAGCGGCGCAAGGGAACGCACGTCGTACATGCCCTCCTCGAGCTTCATCCCCCACGACGTATCGCCGCCGATGAGGACGACGTCCTCCTCCGAGACCTTCTCTTCCCAATCGGCTTTTATTTTTTCGAAATGCCCCTCCCAGCCTTCGCCGAAAATATTCATCGGCTTTTCTTTGAGCCCCGAGAGGTGCAGATCGCTGATCGCAAACACCTTCATGAACGGTATTATACCACAAATCGACGGCGATGGCAAATTATTCGCCCCGCGGCAGGCGTCCGCTTTTCCGCTTTTTCCGAAACGCGGCACGCGCATGAAAGCGCGCGCCGCGCGAGCGGATCATGCTTTATCGGTGCCGCGCGCCGCGTCGGCAGCCGCACGGAACTCTTCCGCCGCCCTCTTCACGGGCGTATACCACCGGCCCACGAAAAAGGCGTTAAAGCGGTAATCGCCGCGCCCCGTAAGGATGCGCATGCTGCGCGTAAGGAAGGGGATCCCGACCTTTTCAACGGCGCGGATATCGCCGAGCGGGATATCGATGGAGTACTTCTCGCCCGACGGCAGCGCGGCGTCGAAATGAAACCGTTCGTTCGTAAGAACGCTGTCCCCGGGCGCAAACGGCGTATATTTGCCCGTGGAACAATAATCCATCATGCCCTGTTTTAAGATGATCTCTCCCGATCTCAGATGAAAACGCGCCCGCTTGGATTTGCTCATACCGCTCTCCTTTTTTTCTATCATATCACGGCAACCCCGCTCGGTCAAGCCCGTTCCCCGAATTTGCGAAAAATTTTGCGTTTGCGGCAAATTTGCGCTTGACAGCGCCGCTTTATTCGGCTATAATAAACGCACTGACTGCAACGCAGCCCCTCTTCGTGAAAGCGGAGCGCTGTGCAGGCTCTCCCGTTTCCCCGGGAGGCGAACTCACAACTTTATCTACTATATCGATTTGCAGGAATCGCCTAGCGGTATGGCGTCAGCTTCCCAAGCTGATTCTGGCGGGTTCGACTCCCGTTTCCTGCTCCAAAAAACGGGCAATCGTGCCCGTTTTTCTTTTTATTGAACTCTGTAATGCCGACATCCCCCGCCGCATAAATCAATCTTTTCCGACATAATAACAGCGGCAGGTATCGACGGCAAAAACTCCCAAAACGCCGCTTAAATATACGCCCGTATCCAAATGGATCTTACAATAGTCGGCAATATCGGTACTGCCAAATCTCGCACCCGCGCGCGGATAGAGCACGATCTCATCCTTCCCCGTCAGGTACCGCGCGGGCGTATGACCGTACAGAACGCATTTCCCGTTTTTCGGCAAAACGTCCGCGTCTTTGAACCGCCGGTCATAGACGAGCTGTTCGCATGACGCCTGCGTTACAGGCAGGAGGTCGCCGTCCGCAAGCGGGATCCCCGCATGTACGCCGAGAAATCTGTCCGTCTCGGCATAAAACGGCAGAAAATCAAACTTATCCACCGTTTTCCAATCGAGCAGCGCCCCATCCGCAAAATATGCGCGCAATTTGCGCAAAACGCCGTCATAGTCCTGTGTCTGACGCATCAGTCCGCGATAATATTTCAAAAAATCATATTCGTGATTGCCGGCGATACAGACGGCGTTCGGCATTGAAAAGATCAGCTTGGCAAGACGGATACTATCCGGACCTTTATCGATCATATCCCCTAAAACAAACAGACGATCGCCGCCGCCGAATTTTATCTTATCCATCAGACGGCAGAACAGATCGTAGTATCCGTGTATATCCGAAATACAGTAATCCATATCATCAATATACCATATCCGCCCGCCGAACGCAACGGCTATCGGGATTGTCTGATAAAACAATTTTCCGTTACGGCGCACGGTACGTTACCGAATACGAGCAGCAGGTCACTTTTTCAGTTTATTTACAGCATATTTATTCTCACGAGAAAAGACTGCGGAGCAATGTGTCCGCAGCCTTTTTGGGAATGGCGGCTTGGAGGAACAGCGCCATCCGCTATTTATCCGGCAAGGCAGATCAGGGGGAAATCGCCACGCCGCGGGGGAAGGAAGTTACTCTTTGACCGCGCCTGCCGACCCGCCCTGAATGAGATACTTGGAGAGCGCAACGTACAAAACGATGATGGGAACAGCCACAAACATGGAGCCCGCGGCAAAGATGGAGAACTCACTGTCGTCAAGCGAATTGAGCCCCACCGCCACCGTCCAAGAGGACTTGTCGATGAGAAGCATGCTCGGCAGCATGAAGTCCGCCCACGGCCACACAAACGACGTGAGCGCCGTGTAGACGATCATCGGTTTGGAGAGCGGGAGCGTGATCGATACAAATACCCGAAAATCGCTTGCGCCGTCCAACGTTGCGGCATCGTAGATGGTGCTCGGGATGGTATCGAAAAACCCCTTCTGCACGAGAAATCCCATCGTGGAACCGCTGCTGTACAAAAGAACGAGCCCCCAAAGATTATTGATGAGGTGCAGCTGCGTCATGATGACGAACAGCGCCGTCATGTTCATGAAGTTGGGGAAGATGCCAAGAATGAGCGTCGCCTTCATCATTGCCTTGCGGCTCTTGAAGCGGTAACGCGAAATAGTGTAAGCCACCGCGATGACCAGAAAGGTCGAGATAACGCAACTTACCGCGGCGACGAACAGCGTGTTGCCGAACCAGCGCGGATAATCGTACTTTGTGATCTCCGTAAACAGGCGGCGGAAGGTATCGAAACTGTATGCCTGCGGGAAAAAGCCGTCCAGCGTCAAAAGATCCCCTTCTGCATTGAATGCGGACAGCACGAGCCAGACGCACGGAAAGGCAAAAATAAAGCTGACGAGCAACACGAGAAGATAGACAAGCGCCGTTTTCACCGCCTTTTCGGGACGGATATGTATTTTCTTCGTCATCGGTACGTATCCTCCTTTTTATAGGCGGGCGAGGTGACGTATGCGATCAGCGAGAAGACCGCCATGAACGCGAACAGGATGAGACTCAATGCCGACCCCAGCGAATACAGCCTGTTTTCCACCGTGAGATTGTACATCCAGTTGATGAGAAGGTCGGAACTGTTCGCGTTGAAATACCCGGGAGCATACACCGTTTCGGGACGAAGGAAATAAAAGATACTGAAGTTATTGAACTGATTGATGAACGTGCTGATGATGACGGGCGTTGTGGCGAACAGCACGAACGGGAGCGTGAGGTACCAGAACTGCTGAAAGGCGTTCGCGCCGTCCAGCCGCGCAGCCTCATAGGTATCCTTGCTCGCATTGGACAGGATGCCCGTTGCCAGAAACATGACAGAGGGCACGCCCACCCATGCGCAGCAGAAAAATCCCAACAGCCGCAGCGACCACTTGGAGTCGTAGGAAATGATCGTGAAATTTTCGGAGACCCAGCCCCATTCCTTCAGCAATCCGACGATGGGTCCGCTGTCGCAGAACATGAAGTAAAAGCCTGTAAGCGTGATAAAGCTCGGGATCGCGTAGGCGAACATGGGAAACACACGCCAGAAACGCTTGAATTTCAG
This sequence comes from Candidatus Gallimonas sp., assembly GCA_048370055.1. Classification (GTDB taxonomy): domain Bacteria; phylum Bacillota; class Clostridia; order Christensenellales; family Borkfalkiaceae; genus Gallimonas. The sequence goes on from DBGBVX010000035.1 coordinate 30,231, forward strand.
GCAGGCGGAGTTGTACAGGAGCGCAAGCCCCAACCCACCGAAATACACCAAAAACGTGGATCCGACCGCCCACAGGATATTCCACGCGAGGATCTTGCCCATCGTGCCGATGTACTCGCTCATCGTGAAGATAACGCGGAAGCTCTGAAATCCCGTCCAGCTGACGAGCTTGGGCGGAACGATCTCGCCGCCGTAGTTTGTAAACGCCACGAGCGCCGTGAACACGATGGGCATGATGTTGAAGATGCAGACGAACACAAGGGGCAGCGTGAGCGTGAGAAAGTAAAACTTTTTGTTGAGCAGTGTCTGACAGCTCTCGAAAAAATTCCTGACGCGGTTACCCTTTGCCATCTCGCGCGTCGTATAGATCACATCCTTGATATTCGCATAGTATGCGAGCGCAAACAGGAGCACGAGAAAGACCGTCGTGATCCCCCACGCCAACATGGAAATGGAATTATCTCCCTCGATCCCCATGATGGGCACGCCTTCCGTTGTGCCGAGCGTAAAGAGCCCGATGATGTTCTCGACGCCCGCAAAGACAAGAAAGAGAATAAACCCGATCTCCAAAAGCATGAGCAGCGCGCCTTTCGTGAACTGACGGCAAAAGAGCTGCCCCAGCCCCATAAACACGCAGCTTAGCTTTACCTGATAGGGAACGCGCTCCCCTTTCGGCTTCTTTTTGACCGCATCCATCGCGCCCCTCCTTACGAGATATCACCGACCGCCATCGCGGAGCGGATGTCCGTCACCAGTTTATCGAGCGCCCCTTTCAGCGATTCCGCCGTCGTATACACGGGCACGGCGCGCGTCGTGTTATCCGTCGCCACGTCGTTGAACAGAGAGGAGAGCGGATCCCAGATATACTGCGTATCGCGCGTGGAGGGCATCATATAGATGAGCCCTTCTGAAACGCGCCCGCTCAGGATCTCGGAGATCCCGCCGAGTTCTTCGGCAAGATCGGTGCGCGCGGGAACGGCGCCGAGCGCCTCGCTCCGCCACTTGAGATTTTCATATTCGGAGACGAACTTCACAAAGGCGAGGCTCGCCTTCGGATACCTTGTATAGGAACTGATGCCGAAGGCGTTGACGCCGCCCATCGTCGTCGGCGCGAACGTCTTCTCCTCGATATCGGTCAGCTCTTTGGTGATATCCCCGTCCTTGGGAAGGCGCGGCGGCGCCACGACCACGAGATTTTCCTTTGCCGCCGCCTCCGCCTCTTCCTGCGTCATTCCTTCGCGCACATAGGTCGCGGTTAGATTTTCCTGAAAGGTCGTCAGCCAGTCGGGCGTACCGATCGTGCAGAACGCCGTGCCCGCGGAATTGGTGAGATAGGTCGCCACCTGCGTGGTCGCATTCTGCGAGATGCAGGTGGAACCGAGCGCGCCCGCAAGATCGCGGAACAGATTGAGCCCCACCTCGGCGCCGTCGGCATTGAGTCCGATATCGTCATGCGTATCGCCGAACACATAGGCGCCGAACGACAGAAGATACCCCGTATTGAAGTATTGATCGACGAGCGACATATACAGCCCGTACTGACTGCCGTTCGACTGCTCCCTGACCTGCTTGCTGTACGCATACAAGCCGTTCATTGTCTCCACCATGTCGGGGATGCCGTTCTCGTTGTCGTCCCATTCGCTCTCCCAATTTTCGGGGAGCAAGTCTTTGCGGTAGGTGAGCACGGTGGACTGCTGCGCGACGGGCATGCCGTAATAGAGATCGAGCCCGTACGTCTCCAATTTGTATACGTCCATAACGGTCTGCGGGATCTCAGCGATCTCCAGCTCCTCCGTGGGCAGCGGCAGCACATGCCCGCCCTCGGCATAGCGCATAAGCATATCGTTCGCCTGATAGAGCACATCGGGACCGTACCCGTCCGGTCCGTTCTGCTCAAGATCGACATACTGATCCATGTTTGCGTCGACCGCGTTGACGTTGTACTCTGCATACCGCTCGTTGAAGGCGTCGAGCACCTCCTGCAAATGCCCCGTTTCGATCGCCATCTGATTGTCGAGCACGCGGATGGTGGCGTTCTGCTCGATCTCGCCGTCGAACTTCGCCATGAGTTCCTCATAGGTGAACGTACCCCCCCCCGTACGCTCCGTACAGGCGGCAAACGCGCCCACGGAGAACGTCAGGGCAAGCGCAATACAAATGATTTTCCCCTTTTTCATGCCGATTCCTCCTTATCGATCACAACATAGGAGCGCGCCCCGATCACATGATAACAGGCATGCGCAGCATATGTCAATACATCGTCCGTAAAATTGACGATCAACGAACACGTTTCACGCTCCATCACCAACAATTCGCCCTGCGTGTACAGGCGGACCGCCCCGCCGATCTTTTCGCGCCTGAGCAATGCGAGCGTGCGGACGGTCTCCTGCAAACTCTTATCCCAATGCGCCTCGTTCCAATCGAACGTACGGCGGGAATCGGGTTCATATTCCCCGATCATGCCGATCTCCGTGCCGTAACAGACGCAGGGCATCCCGGGGAAAAAGAACAGGACGGCAAGCGCACAGCGGAGCGCAGCCGTATTCTCTTTTGCAAGCGTCAGGAACCGCTCCGTATCGTGGCTGTCCAACAGATTGAGCATCATCTCGTTGACCTGATCGGTATTGCGCATCAGAAGCTCATTGAGCCGATCGCAGAAGCTCTGTACCGAACGGGTGCCCTTGGCAAAGTAGTCGATGCACGCCTTGGTGAACGAATAGTTCATGATGCCGTCGAATTCGTCCCCGCGCAGCCACGGGTTTGCGTCGTGCCAGCTCTCGCCGATGAGGATCGCCTGCGGATTTTCCCGTTTGACCGCCTTGCGGAAACGCCGCCAGAAGTCGTGCGAGACTTCGTCCGCCACATCCAGCCGCCAGCCGTCGACGCTGCATTCGCGCATCCAATACAGCGCGATATCCAACAAATAGTCCTGCACTTTGGGGTTGCTCGTGTTCCACTTGGGCATATAGCTGCACGCGGCAAAGCACTCGTAGTTGCAGTTCTGCGGATCGGGCTTGTCGCCGCGGATGATGAACCAATCGTGATATCGGGACGACCTGCCTTTTTTCAGGACGTCCTGAAACTGCGCGCACAGCATGCTGCAATGATTGAACACCGCGTCCAATACGACCTTCATGCCGCGTTCGTGCGCCCTTTGCACAAGTTCTTTCAGATCGGCGGCGGAGCCGAACATCTCATCCACCCGAAAGTAGTCGACGGTATCGTACTTGTGATTGCTCGGCGAGGAGAACACGGGCGTGAGATAGAGCGCGGTGACGCCCAGATCGCTCAGATACCCGAGTTTTTCCGTCACGCCTTTGAGATCGCCGCCGTAAAAGCTCTTTGCGTCGGGGATCTCACCCCAACTTCTGTTGATATACGCTCTGTCTTTCTCCCGATCCCCGCAGCGAAACCGATCGATAAAGATCTGATAGAACACCGCGCGGTCGCACCAATCTACTTTGCGGTGTACGTCCGCCGCGTTGATATAGGGATGCTGAAAAAAATTATAATAGCTTTTCTCATGGTCATAATCGACTGTGAGCCCCTCTTCCGAAAAGTAATACGCCTCTTCCCCACGTTTCAGATAAAATACATATCCGATGCGTGGATCGGGCACAGAGAGCGCCGCCGTATAATAATCGTACAGATCATCCGAATAGGATTTTTGCATCGGGCACGATTTTCTGTCCGTGAGCCAGTCGTACTTGACCGCATAGATGAGCGTTACGCTGTCAAGATCGCCCCGCGCCGCGCGGAGACGGATGCGCAGTTCGTGCTCGCCGTAGGCAAAAGAATATTGGGATTCGGGGATATGCAAAATAGCAGTTTTATTCATGAGCCTCCTCCCTGATCGGTATTGATAATTTCGGGGCGGTATTCACCGCCCCGATACCGCTTTGCTCTATGATGCCTGCGTCACCGTCAGCGCAAGCGCGCCGTCCGCCGCAACACTCACGCGGAAGGTGTAGCTTCCTGCCTGCGTGCAGAGGAAGTTGCCGCCGTTGCCCCATGCCCAGTCGGACGCGACGCCCGCGGGCAGGTTCTCCGCAACCGCAAGTTTCGAGGTATAAGCGGGCGTGTAATAAGTATCCTCTCTGTACGGCGCATGGATCGCGACCGGAATACAGAAGTAGAAATAGTCGCCCTCCACAAGATCGAGCGTGATCTCGTACTCCCTTGCCATGCCCGCCGCAGGCGATGAAACAGCCGTGAGCTGCTGCACCTTGGAGCCGACGCCGAAATTGTTATCCGCAAAGACAGAAGTCTTTCCGTTGTATGCCGATTCATCGATCGTAAGGTTGCCCGTTTCGGGATCGGTCGCCTGCGCATAGGAGAGTCTGCCGCCCAGCACCTTCCAAGTCTGTTCGGACGTTAAAATATCCGCCGTCTTTTCCACTTCGATGGAGCCCTCAAGCGGGTTCGTCGCAGAATCGAGCGTGACGGTCAGCGTGAAGGTGTACGTTCCGCCTTCGACGACCACGATGTTGCTGCCCATGCCGTCCGCCTTCTTGAACGCGGCGTCCTCGCCGTTGAACTCATCGATATCGGGATAGTAGAACATCGTGCCGTCCTGCGCCGAAATACCGCCGCCCTCTTTGAGCGTGCAGTAGGCAAGCAGGAACTCGTCGCCCGCGGCGAGCGTCCATGTCTGCATCCATGTACCCGTTCCGTCTGCCTCGTTATCGGAGATCTTGAACATTTCATAGGCGGAATATTGCAGTTTTTCCACGTTCGCGCCCCAGTTGGTGCCCGCGAGTACAGACTCGGCGCTCGTTTCAGCCGCAGAATTGCCGTAGATGTACCATGTATAGTCGGAGCGGTCCACCGTCACCGCGGGCGCGTCGCCGTTACGTACGACCGTGATGGAGCCGACGTTCTTATCCTCCGCGTCCGTCGTGAGCGTAAGCGTATAGTTGCCGCTCACGGAAACGGTGATGTTTACCTGCCCGTCGCCAAGTCCCGTACCGGGCGCGCTCATGTATTCGTTTTCCACAAGGTACTGCCCGCCGCGCGCGCCGCCGCCGTTGGAATCGTCCGTGTTCCAGACGCCGTCTTCATCCTGAATACAGAATTGGAACTGATCGCCCGCGTACAGATTGATGGTAATGGTGAATTCGTTCTTGCCCGCCGTCTTGGCGAGGATATTGCCGTTCTCCCCCTCGATGGGTCCGCCGTTCCAGCCGATTTCGGCGAGCGGACCGCCGGCAGAGGAGCTCCCCGCGATCAGCCATTGGCGGGTATCCTCCTTGGAAGACGACCACATCGAATACACGTTGGTATCCTTATCGATGATGGTATCAAAACTCCAATCGTGCGTAAAGTCTGAAGTCGCATACCAACCGTTAAAGACGTATCCTTCCTTTTCGTAATCCACGTCTATGGGCTCGAATTCGGCGACTTTGCCGCCCTCATCGACCTCTTCCGTCGTGATGACCGTTGTACCGTCGTAGAATGTGACGGTATATTTTTCCGGATCGCCCTCATTTCCGGCGCACGCCGCCGCGATCCCGAGCACAAACGTGACCGACATTGCCGCCGCCATACAGAAACCGAGTTTTTTCAGCTTCGACCTTGCCATACAACCCTCCTCCTTATCCTTATCATGTTCTGCGACTTATTTAATCGCTTAAATAAATTATATCACAGTTTTTATGTTTGTCAATACCTTTTGAGAAAATTTTTCAAAAATTTATTGAAACGCTTAAATCAGTTGCAGGCGATTGACTTTTTTTCACATTTGAAGTAAGATAGAGGTATGGAACACGAGAGCGGAAAACAAAATATCACCATTGCCGAGATCGCAAAGCGCGCGGGCGTTTCCACCGCGACGGTTTCGTATGTATTGAGCAACAGGCAGGACGTCAAGATCGGCGAAGAGACGCGCGGGCGCATTCTTGCGCTGTGCAGCGAACTCGGGTATCAGAAGGGCGCAAGGCGCAAGACGGCAGCAAAAAAGCAGGTCACGATCGACGACATTGCACGGGAAGCGGGCGTCTCCACGGCGACCGTCTCCTATATCGTCAACGACAGAAAAGACGTCAAGATCAGCGAAGAAACGCGGAAGAAAGTGCTGCAGATCTGCAACCTGCGCCAATATACCCCTTCCCCTATCGCACGGCTGTTGGCGGGAAAAAAGAACAACCTCATCGGCATCTGCGCGCCGCGGAGCGGATACCCTGCGCAGAATGCACGGTATTATGCGCTCTTGCAGGAATTGCAGCACGCGCTTCAGCGCAAAGATTACGGCGCGGTCCTGCTCACGCCCTCCGTGATACAGGAGATGCACATGCAGGAAAATTTAGAGGGAATCGTGTGCGTCGACCTCACCGAAGAGGAATTTTATGCCCTCAAAGAGAATTGGTTCGTCCCCATCGTCGCTGTGGATATGATCGTATCAGATCCGCTCTTTTTTAAGGTATACACCGACCATGGCGCCGTCATTGCGGCGGCAAAACAGCTTTTGCACAGTGAAAAAATTACTTATGTTGCATACCCGTACCGCAACACTCCCTATTTGAACGACCTGAAGGCGGCGTTGCAGGGGGATACACTCTGTCTCGCTGAGGAGATTTCCGCACTCCGCGCATATGTGACCGCGCATCCCGACGGCGCATTTGTGTTTGGCGACAGATTGCTTGCCGAACTGTGCGCCCCTCTTCTTCCCGACGGGCGGACAGTCTGCATAACCGAAACGGAAGGAACGGGCGATCTTTGCCTTCCACTGTGTACAGTCGCGGAGCAAGCCGTCGAAATGCTGCAAAGCGCCATCCGGCGGGAAGAAACAAAACCGCATACCTTCAAACTTACGCCGATGAAAGGATGATTGCGCAACAGAGACAGACAACTATTTCTGCTCTGAATATCGAACGTTCTTCATTCCAAGCCCCTCCGAATTTGCTTTTTCGGTCGGCTATGGTAGCATAACGCTCGTCATCTGCTGAAAACACCCATATTAACCACAAGAGCAACGCGATGATGGCATAATGCATGCGATCAGGGCAAAGACGCGTGGAAGCGGCAGCGGGATGCCAAAAAGACAGCCGAGACAAAAAAATAATCCGCTACATAGACGTGAAGGCGTGACAAATTGTCACGCCTTCTTTCTGTTTCTGCGGTTATTTATGGAATTTTCCCGTCAAAATAAGGCAAAATCCGAACGATCCATCGTAAAATGAAAAGTTCGGATTTTGTGGATTTGGCTGCCCCTGGCAGACTCGAACTGTCGACACTGCGGTTAACAGCCGCATGCTCTACCGACTGAGCTAAGGGGCAATAAAAGGTGGCAACTACCTATCCTCCCGGGTCGTTAGACCAAGTACTTTGGGCGTAAGAGAGCTTAACTTCTGTGTTCGGAATGGGAACAGGTGGATCCTCTCTGCTATCGTCACCACCATGGTATATTAGACCCTTTCGGGT